>NZ_JBFAHB010000027.1:0-98910 GCF_040653975.1 Kribbella sp. NPDC050820 | reverse complement strand
CCCAAACACTCCCGCGGGGCCCGCACCGATCGGTGCGGGCCGCGGATCTCATCGACCTACTCGACGCCCTGCTCGCTGAACAGGGCGACCTTCAGCGCGCCGGTCTCGGCCGGGCGGGAGAAGACGTCGTACGCGTCCTGCATCTCGTCGATGCCGAACCGATGCGTGATCAGGCCGGGCAGCTGCAGCTTGCCGGCCGACAGCATCGACAGCAGGCGCGGGGTCGTCGACGTGTCGACCAGGCCGGTGGTGATCGTGATGTTCTTGATCCACAGGTCTTCCAGGTGCAGCGTCGCCGGCGCGCCGTGCACCCCGACGTTGGCGACCGTGCCACCGGGACGGACCACCCGGGCGCACAGCTCGAACGTGGCCGGGATGCCGACCGCCTCGATCGCGACCTCCGCGCCCAGACCGCCGGTCAGCTCGCGCACCGTCTCCTCGACGCTCTCGTCCGGGCCGAGGGCGAGATCGGCGCCGCGGTCCAGAGCCGCCTTGCGCCGCGACTCGGCGGCGTCGACCACGACGCTCCGCGCCGGGCTGAACAGCTTCGCAGTGGCGATCGCGGCCAGCCCGATCGGACCGGCGCCCACGATGACCACCGTGTCGCCCGGCGAGACCCGGCCGTTCAGCACACCGACCTCGTACGACGTCGGCAGGATGTCGGCCAGCAGCACCGCCTCCTCGTCGGAGACGTTGTCCGGCAGCTTGTGCACCGACCGGTCGGCGAACGGCACCCGGACCTGCTCGGCCTGGACCCCGTCGATCAGGTGACCGAGGATCCATCCGCCGCCGCCCAGGCACTGCCCGTAGTGCCCCTGCCGGCAGTACTCGCAGCGGCCGCACGACGTGATGCAGGAGATCAGCACCCGGTCGCCCACCGCCACGCCGCGAACGCCGGAGCCGGTCGCCGTGATCGTGCCGACCGCCTCGTGCCCCAGGATGCGGCCCTTCTGCACGGTCGGCACGTCGCCCTTGAGAATGTGCAGATCGGTGCCGCAGATGGTGACCGCGTCGACGCGGACGATCGCGTCCTCGGGGTCCTGGATCACCGGATCCGGCACCTCGTGCCAACTCCGTTGCCCCGGACCGTTGTAGACCAATGCCTTCATCGCAGACCTCCCTCGGCGAAACGTTCCACTCTCGACGATGGCTGTCCGGACCCGGTCGTGGCTGCGGCCGAACCACCCCAGCCGGTGGGACCTTCGGAACCCGCAGCCCGGGACCTTCCGCCCTCCCCGCGCCCGGCCCGCGGAGCTTGACTGGAAGTGCAGAACCGCGAGCCCCGGAAGGTGTCACGATGTCAGCGCAGAGCCCGGTCCTGGTCGGGATCGACGGATCACAAGACGGCCTGCTCGCCCTCACCTGGGCAGCGCGCTTCGCAACCCTGCACCACGCGCCCCTGCACGCGGTTTACGTGCTGGACGACGACCACGACCTCCCGGCGGTCGCACCGCTGCCCGGGCCGGACGACGGCACCGAGGTACTGATCGATGCTGCCCGGGAGCTCGAACGGATCGGCTTCCGAGACGCCTCGCTCGAGGTCTGCCACGGTCATCCGGCCAAGGTTCTGCCGGAGCAGGCCGGACACGCGCGGGCGCTTGTCGTGGCTCGCCGTGGCCTGGGCGGCTTCGCGGAGCTCGTGCTCGGCTCGACGTCGCAGGTCTGTACGGCGCCGAACACCGACGTACCGCTGATCGTCGTACCGGCCATGTGGGATGCGACCGCTCCCCCGCACCGGCGGATCGTCGTCGGTGTCGACGGGTCGCTGGAGGGCCAGGACGCGGTCCGCTTCGCCTTCGAACTCGCGGACGCCACCGATGCCGAGGTGCGCGGCGTGCACGCGGCCGAGTTCCCGGCAGACGTCGGCGGCCGGCCGTGGGCGGCTGTTGCGGACCAACTGCTGACTCGCAGCCTCGACGGGTGGCGGACCAAGTACCCGGGCGTCGTCGTCGACCAGCGAGGGGTGGCCGAGCATCCGGTCCGCGCCCTCGCCCAGGAGTCCGAGCGCGCCGATCTGGTCGTGGTCGGCGGCCTCGGCGAGACCTCGTTCTCCGAGCTGGGAATGGGCCCGGTGTCCCGCGGCGTCCTGTACCACTCCCGCTGCCCGATCGCCGTCGTCCACCATCCCTGAAGGATCGTTGCCATGGACAACATCGTCGTCAGGACGCGCCGGCTGACCAAGCGGTTCGGCCGCCGGACGGCTCTCGACGACCTGGACCTCGACGTCCCGGCCGGTGTCGTCCTCGGGTATCTCGGCCCGAACGGCGCCGGCAAGACCACGACGATCCGGCTGCTCGCCGGGCTGATCCGCCCGACGTCGGGATCGGCGATGGTCTTCGGGTTCGACGCGGCCGACCAGTACGACGCCCTGCAGCGCCGGATCGGGTACCTGCCCGGTGACTTCGTCGCCTACCCCGGCCTCACTGGGGCGCAGTACCTGACCTACTTCGCCCACCTGTACGGCGGCGTGCCGACGGAGCGGATCGATCTGCTGGCCAAGCGGTTCGACCTGGACCTCGGCGTCCGGATCGGCGCACTGTCCCGCGGCAACCGGCAGAAGGTCGGCATCGTCCAGGCCTTCATGCACGACCCCGACCTGCTGATCCTGGACGAACCGACCACCGGCCTCGACCCGATCATGCAGCGCGAGTTCCGCGAGCTGCTGCGCGAGACCCGGGACGCCGGACGGACCGTCTTCCTCTCCTCGCATGTGCTCTCCGAGGTGGAGGCGGTCGCCGACACGGTCGCCATCCTGCGGGCGGGCCGTCTGGTGACGGTCCAGTCCGTCCAGGATCTCAAGGACCGTGCCCGGCGCCGGCTCGATCTCACGTTCGCCGACGTACCGCCGCTGGAGCGGATCCGCTGCGTGCCAGGCGTCCGGGAACTCACCGTGGACGGCCGCGTCGCGCACCTCTCGATCACTGGATCGACGGCGACGCTGATCAAGGCCGTCGCGCCGTACGACGTCACCAATGTGGTCAGTCACGAGACCGACCTGGAGGCGGCCTTCCTCGACTACTATTCCAGCGAAGGGTGAACGCCATGTTCCGCACCGTCTTCCTGAAGTCGCTGCGCGACGCCCGCCGCGGGCTGCTCGGCTGGTCGATCGCGATCGGGCTGCTCGTGCTGCTCGAGTGCGCACTCTGGCCGTCGGTGCGGGACATGCCGAACCTGACCGAGCTGTACCGGTCCTTCCCGGAGGAGCTCCGCGCGTTCTTCGACCTGGAAGCGATGAACACCGGAACAGGCTTCCTCAACGCCGAGCTGTTCACGCTGCTCCTGCCCGGACTCTTCCTCGTCTACGGCATCGGGCACGGCGCCCGCGCGATCGCCGGCGAAGAGGAGCAGGGCACCCTCGAACTCCTGCTCGTCACCCCTGTCTCAGGAGCACGGATCGTGGTCGACAAGGCTCTCGCACTGGCCGCGTCGCTCGCCGTGCTCGGTTCCGCGCTGCTGGCCGCCACCATCCTCGGCAGTCTGATCTTCGGACTCGGCATCAGCGTGTCCGCCGCCGCCAGCGGAGCGCTCGCGCTGACCTTGCTCGGCACTGAGTACGGCGTACTCGCCCTCGCCGCCGGCGCACTCACCGGCCGCCGGGCCGTGGCGATCGCCGTCGCGGCCGCAGCGGCCACCGCCGCGTACGTGATCTACGCCGCCGGGCTGATGGTGCCGCGGTTCGAGTCCTGGCAGCCGTACTCCCCCATCCACCAAGCCTTCGAGGGCGGTCCTCTCGGCGCCGGCTTCCAGACCGGCTACCTCTGGCTGGTCGCCGGCTCAGCCGTCCTGGTGGCGATCGCGCTTCCCGCCCTCGACGGCCGCGACATCTCCACGGCGCACGGCCGCTGACGCTCTTGCGGTGCAAGCCCGTGGTGCCCGGAGCGGGAGCAGTGTCGTCGAAGGCCCACGTGAGCTTGTTGCGCACACCGACGACACCGTCGACGTCACGGACAACCGTCCGGGGACAGGAACGCCTTGAGCAGATCCGACCGCGTCACGATGCCGACGGTGTCCTCTCCGGCCACGGTGACGACGTCGGTCGTCATCACGTCCGCGACCGTCAGATAGTGCTTCATCGTCGCTCCTCACTTCTTCGCACGATCGTGACCAGCCACTCTCGTGCCCTTCACTTGCTCGGGTGCTGGGAGAGGATCTTCTGCAGCGAGTCGACGAACCGCAGCGACTCGTCGTACCCGCGCTGCCAGACGTTGCGGCCGAAGATCAGGCCGAGGCCGCCGGCGTCCATCGCCTGCTCGGCCTTGCGCAGCATCGCCTCGTCACCGGCCTTCTCGCCGCCGGACACCAGCACCAGCGTGCGGTTGGCCGAGCGGACGACCGCGTCGATGGCCTGCTGCGAGGTGAACACCTCGCGGTACTGCGGCTTGACGTTGTCGCGCTTCTCCGGGTGCGGGAAGTTCACCTTCACCACGTCGGCGCCCAGCTCGCTGGCGACCCGGGCCGCGTAGTCGACCGCGTAGAACGAGTCCTTGCCGCCCTTCGCCTCGATCGCAGCGCCGCGCGGGTACGCCCAGACGACCAGCGGCATGCCGAACCGTTCGGCATCGGCGCGGATCTTCCGGTACTGCGCGAAGTCCGTCTCCTGGGCCGGCGATCCGACGTACAGCGTGTAGCCGACCGCGTCCGCGCCCAGCCGGACCGCGTCCTCGACACTCGCGTGCACCGGTGAGAGCGCCGCCTCGTCGGACGGGATGTCGGTCTTGCCGTTCAGCTTCAGGATCAGCGGAATCTCGCCCGCGTAGTCCCAGTAGAACTTCTCGGCCAGGCCGATCTGGATCGCGATGCCGTTGAACTGCCCCGCGATCGCGAGCTTGGCGATGTAGGCCGGGTCGGAGGCCTGCGGGTTCGCGAAGAAGTCCCGCGGGCCGTGCTCCAGGCCCTGGTCGTACGGCAGGAAGAACGCCGTGCCGTTGCGGAGGCCGTGATCGAACAGGATCCGCCGCAACCTCGTCTTCTTGCCACTGCTCAGACCGAGCTCACTCAACGCCGGCCGTGTCTGCATGAAGATCACCTCCTGGTAGAACCTGACTAGCCGGGCCGCTCGCGAAGCCGTCGGGGACGTTGATGCCCTCGGCCCCGAGCTCACGCAGCATCACGCCGAGCGAGGCGTTCTTGCCGCCGACACTGGCCAGATCGGTGCCGGCCTCGTCCTTCAGCCAAGCGATCCTCGGCTGGTCCATGGCAGTCTCCTTCTTCGGTGTCTCAGTAGCTTTCACGGACCATCGAGATGGCGCCGCTCGGGCACTCGGCCGCGCACAGCCCGCAGCCCTTGCAGAAGTCGAGATCGATCTCGTAGCCCTTGCCGGGGCCGAGCTTGATGACCGCGTTGTCCGGGCAGACGCCGAAGCAGTTGTCGCACTCCAGGCAGTTCCCGCACGACATGCAGCGACGGGCCTCGAACAACGCCGTCTCCGCGGTCAGTCCACCGGTCACCTCGTCGAACGTGGTGATCCGCCGGGCGACCTCGAGCTGCGGCCGGACGGTGGCCGGCGCGTCCGCGTAGTACCAGGTGTTCAGCCGGTCGTACGTCGCGAGCCCGGGCCGGTCCGCGTGCTGGTACGTCGTTCCGCGCAGCCAGGCGTCGATGTTCCGGGCGGCCTGCTTGCCATGGCCGACGGCCACGGTGACGGTCCGCTCGCCCGGCACCAGGTCGCCGCCGGCGAACAGGGCGGCGCGGCCGGTCATCATCCGCTGGTCGACCTCGACGACGCCGTCAGTGACCCGGACGTCGGGCAGGTCCCGAACCAGCGCGAGGTCGGCCTGCTGACCGAGTGCGAGCACCACGGAGTCCACGTCCAGTTCGTCGAACTCGCCGGTCGGCTGCGGGAAGCCGGTGTCGTCCAGCCGCATCTTCTCGATCAGCACCCGGTCGGCGTCGGCGTAGGCGATCGTCGACAGCCACCGCATCCGGACGCCCTCCTCGAGCGCCTCCTGCACCTCGATCTCGTGCGCCGGCATCCGGTCCCGGGTCCGCCGGTAGACGACCACGGCATCGGTCGCGCCGAGCCGGCGCGCGGTGCGGGCCACGTCCATCGCGGTGTTCCCACCGCCGTACACGGCGACCCGGCGGCCGAGCAGCGGCTCCTCGCCGTTCTCCAGCCCGGCGAGCAGGGACACCGCGTCGACGATCCGCGCCGAGTCACCGGCCGGGATGTCGGCCCGCCGGCCGATGTGCGCGCCGACCGCCAGGAAGACGGCGTCGAAGTCCGCGAGCGCCGACGCGAGGTCGGTCACCGGGGTGCTGAGCTCGAGCCGCACGCCGAGATCGACGACGCGCCGGACCTCGGCGTCCACCACGTCCCTGGGCAGCCGGTACGACGGGATGCCGTACCGCATCATGCCGCCGGCCTCCGCGGAGTCGTCCCGCACGGTCACCTCGTGACCGAGCCGGCTCAGGTGGTAGGCGGCGGACAGCCCGGAAGGGCCGGCGCCGACGACCAGCACCCGCTTGCCGGTGGGCGGCGCGTCGACCGTGACCGACCAGCCCTGCCGGATCGCCTCGTCACCCAGGAAGCGCTCGACGGAGTTGATCCCGACCGGCTGGTCGAGCGCGGCCCGGTTGCACGCGGTCTCACACGGCCGGTAGCAGACCCGGCCCATGATCGCCGGGAACGGGTTGTCGGCCATGATCTGCCGCCAGGCCGCCTCGTAGTTGCCCTCCTCGGCGTCGGACAGCCACTGCTGGACGTTCTCGCCGGCCGGACACGCGTCGTTGCACGGCGGCATCCGGTCCAGGTACACCGGGCGCTCGGTGCGCCACGAGCCGGTCTTGTTCGCCAGGCTCGATCCGACGTCGAGCGTGATCGCGAACGGCCGCGGTTCGTGCTTGTTTGCCTCAGGCATCTAACTCACCTCGTCGGGTCCGGTCAGGCCGAAGGTGCGGATGTTGCGGTCCGCCTCCGCCTGGATCCGGGTGATCAGGTCCTCCCGTGGGCGGTCGCCGTACAGGTGGCCGAAGCGGCCCTGCGGCCGCAGGTAGTCCGCCACCGGGCGAAGCCGGCGGATCCTGGTCACGTCGGTCACCTCGCCGTCGACGGCCTCGAACACCGGGAAGATTCCGGTCTCGGTGGCCAGCCTGGCCATCCGGATCGTCTCCGCCGAGCCGAAGCGCCAGCCGAGCGGACACGGCACCAGGACGTGCAGGTACCGGGCGCCGTGGAACTCCATCGCCCGGCGGGCCTTGTACTCCAGGTCCCGCAGGTCCGCGACGGTCGCGGTGGCGACGTACGGGATCCGGTGGGCCATCGCGATCAACGGCACGCTCTTGCCCTGTCCGAAGGAGCTTCCCGCCGGTGTGGTCGTGGTGACCGCTCCGTGCGGCGTCGCTCCGGACCGCTGGACGCCGGTGTTCATGTAGCCGCCGTTGTCGTAGCAGACGAACAGGACGTCGTCGTTGCGCTCGAACATCCCCGACAGACAGGCGAGCCCGATGTCGACCGTGCCGCCGTCTCCTCCCTGACCCAGCACGCGGACCTCGCTGCGGCCCTTCACCTTCAGGGCCGCCGCGACTCCGGTCGCGACCGCGGGCGCGTTGCCGAACAGCGAGTGCAGCCACGGAACCCGCCAGGAGGACTCCGGGTACGGCGTGGAGAACACCTCCAGGCAGCCGGTCGAGTTCACCGCCACCAACTGGTTGCCGGTAGCACGCATCACGGTGTCGAGCACGTAGCGGGCACCGAGCGCCTCACCGCAGCCCTGGCAGGCGCGGTGGCCCGAGTTCAGCGAGTTCGTCCGCCCGCTGTCCGCCTGGATCGATCGCTGCCCGGGATCGAGCAGCCGGTTGCCCACCGCGAAACTCCCGGTCTGGTAGAACTTCACGCGTTCTGCCGGCATGGCCAGACTCCTTTCAGCCCGTCCGCCGTAGCTCGCGCTCGACGACGTCATGCTTCAGATCGAGGAAGGTCAGGGGTTCCAGCCGGTCGGCGACGGCGTCGGCGAACAGCGCCCGCAGCGACTTCTTGGTCACCGGCCGGCCACCCAGACCGGCGATGACGGTGAACGGCTCACCGGACCAGGCAGCCCGGACGTCGGCGGTCACGATCCCGCCGATGCCGACGGCGAGCGCCCGTTCCAGTACGACGACCCGTCGCACACCGCGCAACGCCGTACGCAGCGCTTCGGTCGGGAAGGGCCGGAAGGTGGTGACGCCGACGACGCCGATGTCGACGCCTTCGTCGCGCAACTCGTCGACGGTGTCCTTGATCGTGCCCAGCACCGAGCCGAGCGCGATGACCACGGTGTCCGCGTCGCCGCACCGGTACGGCCGGATCAGCCCGCCGGAATCGCGTCCGAAGGCTGCGGTGAAGTCCGCCGCCACCTCCGGAATCACCTCGAGGGCCCGCAGGTGCCGCTGGTGCGCCAGGTAGCGGACCTCGGTGAAGGCCTCCGGCCCGACCATCGCGCCGATCGTCATCGGATCGCCGGGATCGAGCACCTGGCGGGGGACGTAGGGCTCCAGGAACGCGTCCACCTGGTCCTGACCCGGCAGATCCACGCCCTCGACCGCGTGGGTGAGCACGAATCCGTCCATGCAGACCATCACCGGCAGCGAGAGCTCCTCGGCGATCCGGAACGCCTGGACGTGCAGGTCGGCGGCTTCCTGGTTGCTCTCGGCGTACAGCTGCAGCCAGCCCGAGTCTCGCTGCGACATCGAGTCGCTGTGGTCGTTCCAGATGTTGATCGGGGCGCCGATCGCGCGGTTGGCGACCGTCATCACGATCGGCAAGCCGAGTCCGGAGGCGTTGTAGAGTGCCTCGGCCATGTACAGCAGGCCTTGACTGGCGGTCGCGGTGTAGGCGCGGGCGCCGGTCGCGGACGCGCCGATGGCGACCGACATCGCGGCGAACTCCGACTCCACGTTGACGAACTCGCACGGCGCCAGCTCGCCCGACGCCACCAACCCGCTGAGCGCTTCGACGATGTGGGTCTGCGGCGAGATCGGATAGGCACAGATCACTTCGGGCCGGCTGCGCGCGACCGCCTCCGCCACCGCGCGGGAACCCTCAACCTGCTTGAGCACGATCAGCCCCCTCCAGTTGCCGGATGACCCGGGCGTACGCCTCCTCGACCGCGGCAACGTTGCCGGCGGCAATCGGCCCGGCGAACCGCTCCCGGATCGCCGCGACCACGGACTCCAGCCGGAGCCGGCCGGTGAGCGCCGCGAACGCGCCCAGCAGCACGGCGCCCGGCAGCGGGCGCCCCAGATGTGTCAAGGCCAGTTCGGTGGCGGGAACCGCCGTCACCCGCTCCGGCCGGAACCGCCCGGCGAAGGCGTCGAGCCCGAGCTCGGACAGTGACCGGGAGGTGTTCACGAGCACGTAGCCGTCGTCCCGCAACCCACCGAAGACATCGACCTGGTGCACCAGACTCGCGTCCTGAACGATCACCGCGTCGGGGTTCGCCACCGGTTCGTGGGATCGGATCGGCAGGTCGTCGAACCGGCAGAAACCGACCACCGGCGCTCCGGTCCGCTCCGACCCGAAGGTGGGAAACGCCTGCGCCTGCCGGCCTTCCGCGAAGGCGGCGGCCGACAGCAACTCCGCGGTCGTCACGACCCCCTGGCCACCCCGGCCGTGGACCCGCACCTCGAACATCGCGTCCCCCTCAGCGCCTGTGCACCCGGACCGCGGGCGCCGGCCCCGGCAGCGTGACCGCCGGCAGCGACCACTCCCGGACCTCGATCAGGAAGAGCCGGCCGGAAGGTCCGTCCTTGGCCCACTCGAGTTCCATCGGGCGTTTGAAGTGCTTGTCGACCAGGCCCGACCAGCAGGCCAGTTCCTGGAGCTCGTCGTCGGTGAGCACCACTCGCGACACGCCGCCGCGATGCCTGGTGATCAGGTGCCTGGTGATCATCGGGCGAGCACCCGGGTGCACCGAGTACCGGTCCGGATCGCCGTCCGGCCCCGAGACGGCGCTGACGCGGACGAACGTGCTCTCACCGCGGGCCGTTCCGGAGGCGCCGAGGTCGGACCGGACCCACTCCTGTACGACGACCGGCATCGCGGCGGCCAGGTGATCGGGGCCGCGGAGCTCACGGTTGCCGACGGCCACGAAGCTGAAGAGCGCGGCGAAACAACGCCGGCACGCCGCGACGACGTCCGCTCCGCTGCGGAGCCGGAGGAAGACCTCCTCGCGCTCGTTGTCGTACCGGGTGACCGGACTGCAACGAACCGCGACCTCGGTGCCGTCGCCGCCGAGCTCCTGGTACGCCGCGAGGATCTCGTCGACCAATGCCGGCGGCAACGAGGCTTCGCGGAAGGCGGTGCGGATCGCGGCGGCGACTGCGACCACGTCACGGCCGGCCCGGTACCTGCGCAGCTCAGCCGCGATCACCGGGCCCAGGCGGGCCGCGCGGACGAACTCCCGGTAGGCGTCCGCCGTGACCACGAAGCCTGCCGGCACGCGGATGCCTTTGCGGGACAGCTCAGCCAGCTCGGCACTCTTCGCGCCGACCTGTGCCGGGTCGGTTCCGCCGTCGTCCTGGGGCCGGACGACCCACTCGCCGTTCATGTCACTCTCCTGTCAGAGTGAGCGGGCCACGAGCTCGGTCAGGTCGACCAGGCGGCTCGTGTAGCCCCACTCGTTGTCGTACCAGCCGAAGACCTTCACCAGGTGGTCCTGGACCTGCGTCAGCGGTGCGTCGAAGATGCAGGACGCCGGGTCGCCGACGATGTCGCGGGACACGATCGGGTCGGTCGTGTAGCGCAGGATGCCCTTCAGCGGACCGGCAGCCGCGTCGGCGAAGGCCTGGTTGACCTGTTCGACGGTCACGGTTCCGGACAGTTCGACCGAGAGATCGGTCAGCGAGCCGTCCTCGACCGGGACCCGCACCGCCACGCCGTCGATCTTCCCCGCGAGTTCGGGGATGACCAGGCCGACCGCCCGGGCGGCGCCCGTGCTGGTCGGGATCAGGTTCGCTGCCCCGGAACGTCCGCGGCGCAGATCCTTGTGCGGCGAGTCGAGCAGCACCTGGTCGTTGGTGTAGCTGTGGATCGTCGTCATCAGCCCGCGCTCGATGCCGAACGCCCGGTGCAGCACGGACACCATCGGCGCCACGCAGTTCGTCGTGCACGAGGCGTTCGAGATCACCTGGTGCACGGCCGGGTCGTAGTCGTCCTCGTTGACACCGAGCACGACGGTCGCGTCGACGTCCTTGCCCGGCACGGACAGGATCACCTTGCGGGCGCCCGCGGTGAGATGCGCGCCGGCCGCCTCGCGGGTGCGGAACCTGCCGGTCGACTCGATCACGATGTCCGCGCCGACAGCAGCCCAGTCGAGCTGGGCGGGATCACGTTCGGCGGTCGCACGCAGGGTGCGGCCGCCGACCGTGATCGTGTCGTCGGAGTGACCGACTTCCTCCTTCAGCGGGCCGTACGTCGAGTCGTAGCGCAGCAGGTGCGCGAGTGTCGCCGGTGCCGCGATGTCGTTGATCGCGACCACCTCGATGCCGCTCGATCCCCGGTCCAGCACGCAGCGCAGGTAGTCCCTTCCGATGCGCCCGAATCCGTTGATCCCCACACGTACGCTCATGATCGGCCCTCCGGTCAGTGGATGTCCTCCCTTTCATTCGACCGGCCGGTCGACGCCGGCTCCAGGGTCGAAGGTCCCGGCTCGGGCCGCCGTACGACCGCGAGGACGACGGCGAGCGTGCCGAGCAGGAGGAACCCGCCTGAGGTGGCCAGCACCGCGATCCACGCCCCGGTCAGCGCAGGTGCGGTCGCGCCGAAGTCGGCCTGTACGGCGAAGTTCGCGGCGACGTCCGGCGTCATCACGACGAGCATCCAGTCACCGTTCTCGACCGGCCAGGTGATGGTCTGCTCACCGGATCCGGCCGCCTGCGTCCGCCAGATCGCCACCTCGGTCGGCGGCGTCGACGGCGCGCCTCCCGCGTGGTCGTCGTACGTCGTGCTGTACGGGCGGGCCGAGGTCACCGTGGTGTACGCGACGCCGGCCAGGTACGCCCGCACGTCGGCACTGCTGGCGATGCCGACGAAGACCGGGGCGCCGTCGTCGGCCAGCACCCGGACCCGGGCGTCGCCGAACAGCTTGCGCGGCAAGGTCGCACCGTCGGCGTGGATCGTCAGCTCCTCACTCGCCACGGCGTAGCCGGAGGTCTCCAGCGTCACCTTGTCCGTGGTGACATAACCGGCGGAGTCGCGCATGCCGAGATCGAGCCAAGCGAGCCCGCCGCCGACGGCCAGGCCGACGACCGACGCCAGCGTCGCGACGATGCCCAGCACCAGGGTGATCGTCCGTCCAGCTGACATCCGCAGCGTGGGCTCGCGCGACGGCGGCGGTGGCAGGGCCGCTGAAGGCGAGGGCTGCAGCGACCGCTGCTCGAGCCTGGTCGTCCCAGGGTCGTCACCGCCCATGTCGAGCCGGAACGGCGGGTACTTGTCGACCATCAGCCCGGCGTACGCCGCGACCCGCAGGGCCCACCGGTCCATGCCGAGCACCAGGTCGAAGATCGACCGCGGGTAGCGTCCGGTGAACAGCAGTACCACCGCTGCGATCAGCACCAGCAGTCCGACCAGGCCGGAGCCCCACTCCCAGGAGTTGTCCTGGGTCGCGAACCACGCGCCGCCGCCGATGAAGAAGGCGAGCACGATGTAGTGCGGGATCGCGAGCAGCCACCACTTCACCAGCACCAGGCCGCGCGACAGGTGCTGCGGGTACTCCACCTCCAGGTGCGCCGGGTACGACGGCACGTCGTCCAGCGTGAACGGCGGATACTTGTCGGTGCCGAGTGCGCCGTACGCGTAGAACTGCACCCGCCACGTCCATCGCAGTACCCCGACGTTGAAGTCGAAGATCGAGCGCGGGTAGCGCCCGGTGAACAGGATCGCGAAGAACGCCACGAAGCTGAGCACCGCGAACGCGATCCACAGAAACGCGAGAACGAACAGGTGCGGGATCACCAGCACCCATTTCACCAGCCACAACCAGCGATTCAGCCGGTCGTCGAGGGCCCCGTCCACTCTGACGGGGTACGTCGTCATGGTCATCACAGACCTCCTCTGTCACCGCCAGCGTCTGTCCGGGACAGCGGGGCCAGGAGAGCCGAAGGTCCCGCTCTGGGCAGGTGAAGGACGGGACCGACGGCTCTGGGGCACCGCAGACCGCCGTACGACGGTGGAAGTGACGAAGAAGGAGGCAGTCATGGACGAGCAACCACTGGGTCCGATCCAGACCGAGGAGTCGTTGCGCGAGCAGGCAGTGGAGGATCTTCGCAAGCGCCGGGAGTTCACCGGCCATGTCCTCGCCTACCTGACGGTGAACACCTTCCTGGTGGTCATCTGGTTCCTGACCGGCGCGGAGTTCTTCTGGCCGGCTTTCCCGATCTTCGGCTGGGGCATCGGCGTGGCCTTCCACGCCTGGGACGTGTTCTCGCCGCAACCGACCGAGACCGACGTACGAGCCGCGATGGACCGCATCGCCCGCCACCGGTGAAAACGCACACCAGGAGCCGGTCCGGCCTCGGGCCGGCTTCGGTCGGCTAGCGCATCCAGCGCGGAGCGACCGACTTCCACTCGCTCGCCCAGTCGCGCGCCCGGCGGCGGTCCAGTGGGATCCGGGCCAGCCGAACCAGCGCCCACAGCGCCAGCCAGGAGCCGGCGATGGTGAGCATGCCGATCACGCTGCCGACCGCGGCAGTGTCCACACCGGTACGCGGCGCGCGGACGACGTTGCCGTTCCGGTCGAGCCACACCGGCACCTCGTCACCGGCCTTCGTCCCGATCACGACGGTCGTGACCGCCTCGCGCTCGACGCCCTGCTGGTCGACGTACCCGATCCGCACCATCGAGAGCGTGTCGCCGGGTGCGGACGGCGCGTAGCGTTCGGTGCCCTCCAGAGTCCGTGCCTTGACCTCGTGCAGCAGCGCCCGCTGCGCGTCTGCGGCGGCATTGCTGGAGTTCCGGTACGCCGTACCGACGGCCGCTCCGACCGGCACCATCAGCAGCGCGGCAATCAGCGCGCACCACAGCACAGCCGTTTCGATCCTGTCCGCGGGGCGTCGCAGCGGGTTCCGGCCGAACCCCAGCCGGCGTGCCTGCATGAGCACCCACCGCTCCCCCGAACGCCTCTTCACGGTGCTCATGGAATCCCCCTGGCTTCCGGCTCGACGATGCAGGGACCGGCTCGCCGGGCCGGAACCGTCTTGATGACGGCGAATCTTGTGACGCTGTGGTCACCTGTTCTCGGTCCGATTCCGGCGAGCCGGTCTCATCCCCTGTAGCTCCAGACTCCCGCGACGCGCCGGTGCAGGTCAGGGTCGAAGGTCCTACTGCTCGGGCCCACCCGTCCCGTCTCCAGCGGCCGGGTCGTCCGGTACGACGATGTCGGCGAGCGGACGCCGCGGCGTCGGCGGCACTCTCGGCCCGTACCCGAACCGAATGACCGCCTGCGGGCGCAGCCAGGGCCCGAGTGGATCGGTGACCTGCGTGCGCAGCTCCTCGTGCTCGATCGCCTGGTTCAGCAGCGATGTCGCCACTCCCCGAGCGGTCGCCTCGAGGAGCACTCGCTCCAGTGCCTGTCCGGCGCGCAACCATTCGATCGGTCCGTCGCGCCGGGTCACCAGCACCGCAAGCTGCGGCTCAGGCTCGAAGTCGGCCACCGGGCGGGCCAAGTCCGCCTCCGTCGCGCCCAGCTCGCGCACCACCGCGTTCCCGCCGGCGACCCGTGGACCGAGCGCACTCGACGGAACCCCGTCGGCATCCCGTTCACCACCGACCCACAGGCGCCGCTCTGCCGTCCGCGCTTCGTCCTCGTCGTCGGCGGCGGCCGCGTCATTGGTTGCCAGGCGCAACCACCACCGGCGGCCCGGCTTGTCGATCCACTGCAGCTCGGCGCCCTCGATCCGGGCGCTCAGGCCGAGCTCGGCCCGCAGCTGGCCCGGCAGCCGCTCGGCGCTGAACGGCTCCCGGTTGGACCGCCGATGGACCACGTACGGCGCCAGCAGCTCGAGCCGGTCGCTGTGCTCGGCACTGAGTTCCACGACCGCGACCAGATCCGGCCGCCGCTGGTCCATCAGGTGACGGACCCGGGAACCGTACCCCCGGGCCGCCGCCTCGACGCGCAGGTTGAAGATCGCCGCACCCAGCGACAGGAACAACATCCGCCGGTCCGGGTCCTCGGCCGGCAGCTCCCGCGACCGGTCCCGGTACACCTCGACCTCCCCGCCGTGGAACCGGAACCGCCAGGGCTGCGTGTTGTGCATCGAAGGAGCAGCCACCGCCGCCCGCAGCATCGCACCCCGATCCCCCGCCGACAGCTCGATCATCGGACTCACCGCCTCTTACCACCACACCACGACTCTGGTCAGAACTGGAAGACGACTCGGGCCGGAACCGCGCCGGACAGGACGTCGGTCATCGACTGGTTGACCTCGTCGAGCTTGCGGTCGACCGCGATGACCCGGGTCCGCCCGGCGGCGTGCAGCGCGAAGACGTCGGCGAGGTCGTTGCGGGTGCCGACGATCGAGCCGATCACGCTCTTGCCACTCAGGACCGTGTCGAAGATCGGCAGGTTCAGCGCGCCGTCGTCGGCGGGCAGCGCCACGCAGACCAGGCGGCCCCCGCGGCGCAGCGAACGAAACGCCTGGTCGAACGACTGCGGATTCGCCGCCAGCGCGACCGCGACGTCGGCCCCACCGAGTGCCTGTATCGCCTCGACCGGATCGGTCGTCGCCGCGTTCACGACGTGGTCGGCGCCGAGTTCGGTCGCCATCTCCAGCTTCGAGTCCTCGATGTCGACGCCGATGGTGATCCCGCCCGCGATCCGCGCGTACTGCAGCGCCAGGTGCCCGAGGCCGCCGACCCCGAAGATCGCGACCGTCTCGGCCGGTGCGACACCGGCGACCCGGATCGCCTTGTACGTCGTCACACCGGCACACGTCAGCGGCGCAGCGTCCCGCGAGGACACCCCGTCGGGCACGGGTGTCGCGAACGCTGCCGACACGACGGCGTACTCGGCGAAGCTCCCGTTGACCGAGTAGCCGGAGTTGTGCTGCTCCAGGCACAACGTCTCCCAGCCGCCGATGCAGTACCGGCACTTCCCGCAGGCGTAGCCGAGCCACGCGATCGCGACCCGCTCTCCGACCGCGCGCTCGGTCACCCCGGCGCCCAGCTTGGTCACCACGCCGATGCCTTCGTGGCCCGGGACGAACGGCGGAGTCGGCTTCACTGGCCAGTCACCGTGGGCCGCGTGGATGTCGGTGTGGCAGAGCCCGCTGGTCTCCATCCGCACCAGCACCTCGCCGGCGCCGGGCTCGGGGACGGGAAGCTCCTGGATCTCCAGCGGTGCCTCGAAGTCGGTCACGACTGCTGCTTTCATGGCATGCCTTTCTCGGTTCTGGTTGTCCGTCGAGCAAACCCCGCTCAGGCGGCGGCTCGTAGAGCCGAAAGTCCCGGCGGACATGGACCGGTCGGCCGGTGCAGCGAGCGTCCTCGGTGCCGATGCTCGAATCAGATCGGCAGTGGAGGTGGACATGCGGCACCAGGACTCGAAGGTCGTCCGCAGGCCCTGGGTTCGGCATCTCGTGATCGACGCCGGACGCGCGGCTCGACGACGCCACGCCGTACACGGCCTGTTCGAGGTCGACGTCACCACGGCCCGGTCAGCCCTGCGGTCGCACGAGGCCGTGACCGGTGAGGACCTGTCGTTCACGGCGTTCGTCATCTCGTGTGTCGCCCGCGCGGTCGCCGCTGACCCGACTGTCCAGGCGTATCGCGATCTGCGTGGTCGCGAGGTGATCTTCGACCAGGTCGACATCGGCCTGCCGATCGAGGTCGACGTGGACGGCAGCCCGTTCGCGTTCACCCACGTCCTCCGCGACGCCGGTGCGCGCGACGTACGGGACCTGCAGAACGAGATTCACGCGGTCAAAGCGGATCCACACCTCAGCCCGTCCGTGGGCAAGGCACCCTGGGTGCGCGCCTACCTGCTGCTGCCCGGTTTCGTCCGGACCGGCCTGCTGGGATCACTGCATCGCTTCCCGCATCGGCAACGGGCGCTCGCCGGGACGGTGGGCGTCACGGCCGTCGGTATGTTCGGCGCGGGCGGCGGCTGGGGCATCGCCTTCCAGCTGCACACGCTCAGCATCGTCATCGGCGGCATCACCCGCCGCCCCATCCTGTGCCAGGGCCACCTGGTCGACCGCGAGTGGTTGCAGCTCACCGTCAGCGTCGACCACGACATCGTCGACGGCGCCCCCACCGCCCGCTTCGTCAGCCGCCTCCGCACCCTCCTGTCCTCCGCGGCCGGGCTGCCGGTGACCGCGGCCTCCAAGAGAGTTTCATGACGACCATCCGGCACGCATCCGAAGGAGCACATCATGGGCAGGCTTGACGGTCGGGGTTGCGCTGATCACCGGCGCGGCCAGTGGAATCGGCAAGGCGACCGCTTGGCGGCTCGCCGCCGAAGGCGCCGCAGTACTGCTGACGGACATCGCGGTGGACGCCGGTGAAGCAGTGGCCGAGGCGCTTCGGGACTCCGGCGCGCGTGCGCTCTTCGCCAGGCACGACGTCGCGAGCGAAGTGGACTGGGAGTCGGTGTGCAGTCTGGCCGCCGAGGAGCTCGGCGGTATCGACATTCTGGTGAACAACGCCGGCATGGGCGATCTGGCGACCATCGAGGAGACCACGCTCAAGGACTGGCAGCACACGATCGACGTCGACCAGACCGGCGTCTTCCTCGGCATGCGCACGGCTGCGCCGTACCTGAAAGCCTCCGGGCACGGGTCGGTGATCAACATCAGCTCGATCTTCGGCACCAGCGGCGGCTTCGGCACCTCACCGGCGTACCACGCGGCGAAGGGCGCGGTGCGCACGCTGACCAAGAACGCCGCGCTGCACTGGGCGACCGAAGGTGTCCGGGTGAACTCCATCCATCCCGGCTTCATCGACACCCCGATCCTGGACGCGGCGCGGGACACGCCGTTCTGGGACGTGATGACCCAGCTCACGCCGATGGGCCGGCTCGGCCGCACGGACGAGGTCGCGGCCGGGGTGGCGTACCTCGCCGGCGACGACGCCTCGTTCGTCACCGGCCTCGAGCTGTACATCGACGGCGGCTACCTGGCCCGCTGACATGCCCGGCCTCAGATGAACAGGAGTTGGGCTCCCTCGGTCTTCTCGATGAAGTCGGCGGCGCTGATGATGCCTTCGACGTCGTCGTACAGGTCGGACTCGTCCAGGTGCATCATGTCGGCGGACATCCGGCAGGCCCACAGGTGACCGCCGGAGGCGACGATCTGCTCGAGGAACTCCGGTACGTCGGGGACGCCGGCCTCGTGGATCTGCTTCTTCATCTGGTGGGTGGCCATCGCGGTCATCCCCGGCAGGCCTCCGAGGCCCTGCGGCAGGTGCGTCGCGGTGTTGCCGAGCATCGTGAACTTGAGGTCGTGCATCCGCGACTTGGTGATCATGTCGAACCCCCAGAAGGTGAAGAACAGGTGCGTCTCCACCCCCTCCCCGAGGGCGGCGTTCGCCAGGATCAGGCCCGGGTAGGCCATGTCCAGGTTGCCCTTCGAGCAGATGATCGCCAGCTTGCGCCCTTCGGTCAGCTCGTCACCGAAGTCCGGGACGAACAGCGGCGCGGTCTCGGCAGTGGTCATGACGGTGCTCCTCTCACACGCAGCCACGAGGCTTCGGCAGGCCGGCGATGTAGGCCATCTTCTTGGCCGGCTTGCTGGGGAACAGGGCGAAGAGCCGTTTGATCGGGATGCCGGCCAGGGTCGAGACCCGCCGCAGGGTCGCGGTCTCCCCGTGGGCCGGGTAGTCCGCGCGCAGGAAGCGGATCGCCTGCCAGTGCTCGTCGGTGAGCTCGATGCCGATGTTGGCTGCCAGTTGCCCGGCGAGCTCCTCGGTCCACTCGCCGTACTCGGTGAGGAAACCCTCCGAGTCGACGTGGATGCGGGTGTCGCCAACGCTGACGACGGTCATGGTCGGACCTCCTCGTCCGGTCGGTGTTTGCCGCTCATGGACATCCGGGCCGGCACCGGCAGCGGGCGGCCGCGCACGAGCAGGTGCCAGTAGATCCAGCGGAACGCGACCTTGGCCCAGTGGTTCGCCCGTGTCTCCCGCAGCAGCGCCAACGGGCCGACGCGGCCGAGCGGGAAGCGGCCGGGCAGCGGCTCGGTGTCGTAGTTGAAGTCGATCAGCAGTCCCTTGCCGTCGCCGGTCTCGACGAAGCAGTTCGCGTGGCCGTCGAAATGGTGGGTCATCGCACACCCCTCGACGTACTGGCAGAAGTTCGCCACGAAGATCTCGCTCGAGAAGTGCGCCACCGAGCCGGCCTTCGAGGTCGGCAGGTCGTTGGCGTCGCCAACGGCGAAGATGTCCGGATGGGCGAGCGACTGCAGGGTGTGCTTGTCGACCGGGACGTAGTTCAGCTCGTCACCCAGCCCAGACGCGCCGACGAAGGCGGCGCCCATGTTCAGCGGCACGGTGACCAGCAGGTCGTACCCGATCTCGCGCTCGTCGTAGCTGACCAGCGTCTTGCGCTCGGCGTCGATGCGCTCGACCAGGAAGTCGGTCTCGACGCCGATCTTCCGCTCCGTCAGCAGGCGGCCGAGATACCGGGCCGCGATCGGCTTGGTGAACGCGGCGTCGAGCGGCGTGACGTAGACGAGCTCGACCTGATCGCGCATGGCATTGGCACGGAAGTAGGACTCGGCCAGGAAGGTGAACTCCAGGGGCGCGACCGGGCACTTGATCGGCTGGTCGACGACGTGCACCACCAGGCGCCCGCCCGGGAAGGCGTCCAGGGCCTCACGGAGTGCGAGCGCACCCTCGTAGGTGTAGAAGTCGTGGATGCTCTTGCGCCACTCAGGCCCGAGCATCCCGGGTGTCTGATCCGGGCGGGGACTGGTTCCGGTCGCGATGACCAGATAGTCGTAGGCCACCGCTCCCCCATCGCCCAGCTGGACGACCTTGCGCTCCGGATCCACCGCCGCGATCTCCGCGGTCAGCAGCTGAACGCCTTTCGGCAAAAGCCTCCGGCGCGGTCTCAGCACCTCGGCAGCCGTTTCCCGGCCGAACGGTATGAACAACAGGCCCGGCTGGTACAGGTGCTCGCCGTCGCGGTCGATCACTGTGATCTGCCACTCGTCGAATGCCAACCGCCGCCGGAGCCTGTTGGCGATCGTCGTACCGGCGGTGCCGCCTCCCAGGATCACCACACGCCTCATCACGGTGCTTCCTCTCCCTCGTTGCGAACCGGCTCGGCCGGGCGCGCCCGGCCGGACCGGTCTCCGGGAGTCGGGCGGCGCTGCGGAGGCGCCGTTCCTTCTCCATCTCCACAACACCGCAACGCCTGTCGGCGCAGCAGGGGCCTACGCATCGGAACGAGTGGACCTTCGACCTTCCGCGGTGGCCCTCAAGCCCTTGGTACGGCGGGATGCGATCAACAGGCCCAGCAGGGCGATGACACCCCCGGCGAGGCCGTCGAAGACGTAGTGGTTCGCCGTCAGGACGATCGAGGCGAACATGGCCAGCGGCATCAGCCAACCGAACAAGCGCATGACCCAGTGGCCGGCCAGGGCGGCGATCGCGATCCCCATCAGCAGGTTCCATCCGAAGTGCAGGCTCGGCACGGCGGCGTACTGGTTCACGAAGGCCGGCGGCTGCAGCACCCGGTACGCCGAAGTCTGCTCGGTGACCGTGTCGACGAAGCCGTACGCCGGCAGGAACCGCGGCGGCGCGACCGGGAAGGTGGCGAAGATCACCAGCCCGATCCCCCCGGAGATCAAGATCGCGTTGCGGACCGTCCGATACGCCTCGCGGTGCCTGATCAGCAGCCACAGCAACGTGGCCAGCACCACCGGCCAGTGTCCGTAGATGTAGAAGTAGCTCACCGCGTCGACCAGCCAGCCGTGCCCGGCGATGACAGCTTGCAGCTCTGGCTCGACGAAGAATCCCCCGAGACGCTCCAGCTCGACGACGTACTCGGCGTTCCGGAAGGCGGCATCGATCCGGGTGTGGATCAGCCCACGGACGACGAAGTACAGCACGATCGCGGTCGTGATCAACGCCACCTCGGCGGCGAGCTGCTGTGTCCGGCGGGCGACGCGGACGTGTGACGCTCGGCTTTCGACGGCCATCCCGGCACCCCCTCGTCTATCCAGCGTGGGCCCGGGCAGCCGGACTTGGCCAGCGGTCGATATCCCCTGACGACCGGGACCAAGGTCCGTAGGACGAACGCCGAGATGCGCGAATTGGGTACGGCGGCTACCGTCGAGGCGAGCGGTGGATCGGCGCAGCCCCCGGTGCCGGCCCCGTTCGCTGTGTTGGAAGGACCCCACGTGCACCCACTCCCAGGGCACATCGCGCGCGTCGCGCACACAATCGTCACACATCGTGCATTTCGGATCACTGCCCTTGTGGCCGCGGTCGGTTTCTCGCTGTGGAACGTCGATCGCGTTCCGCACACGTCGGTGCTGCCCGCGATCGCCGGCCTGCTGCCGTTCGCGATCGGCAAGTACGTGCTGTGCCCGTTGCGCTGGCACGCCCTGTCGACGGGCGGGCAATCGCGGCGCTGGCATCTGCGCGCGTACGCGGAGAGTGAGGTTCTCGGCCTGATCTCGCCCTGGCACGCGGGCGCCGACCTCTGGCGTGTCCACCGCCTGGAGAAGATCGGCCTCCGGCGGACCTCGGCCGTTGCCGAGGTCGCCCTGGACAGGTTCGTCGGAGCGGTCGGGCTGGTCGCCGCCGTGGTCGTCACCGGGGTGACGCTCCCCCCGCTGGTCCTGGCGATCGCCCTCGGCGCCGCGGCCCTCGTGCTCGTCGCCGCGATCATCGTGCGCCGCCGGCGCCCCGGCCTGGCCGGTCGCTGGCCGTGGCCGTCGCCGAGGGTGTTCGCGGTCGGTGTCCTGCTGTCGATCGGTTACCAGGCCACGATCCTCGGCCTCCTGGTCGGAGCCATCCACGCCGTGGGCGGGACGGTGTCAGCAGTCCAGCTGGTCGCGATCTTCGGAGCCAGCCAGCTCGCCGGGGTGCTGCCGGGCGTGCACGGGGCGAGCCCACGCGAGGGCGCCCTGGTCGCCGGCCTGGCGTCGATCGGAGTCTCGTGGACCGCGGCGTTCGGCGCAGTCGCGCTGACCGCCTTGCTGTACTGGGTTCCCGCGCTCCTCGTGGGCGGAAGCTGCCTCTTCCTGCGCTGGCGCGGCTGGTTCACCGAACCCCGGCCGGGTACGTCGTGACACTTGCGATCGCGCACCGCGCGGGCAACGACCTGGACACCCTCCGCTCCGCCCTCGACCTCGGCGCCGATCTGGTCGAGGCGGACATCCACGCGTACCGCGGCCGCCTGGAGGTGCGGCACCACAAGACCTTCGGTCCATGGTGGCTGTGGGACCACGGTGAGTTCGTACGACGGAAGGCGCCGCTGCTGGAGATCCGCGAGGTGCTGGCCGCGGCCGACGGCGATCCCCGGCTGATGCTGGACCTCAAGGGCATTCATCCCCGTCTCGCCGCCCGTCTCGCGACCGTCCTCGCCGAGGTCGCGGCGGACGTTCCGGTCACCGTGTGCACACAGCACTGGTGGATGCTTGCCGCCTTCCGCGACCTCGCCAACGTGCGAGCGGTCCTGTCGGCCGGGAGCCGTCGCGGCCTGCGCCGGTTGCGATCCCGGTTGCGTGTCAGGCCGGCGTACGGCGTCTGTGTCCACCGGCGCCTCCTGACGCCGGACCTGGTCACCGAGCTACGACGGCACGCCGAAGTGGTCTTCACCTGGCCGGTGGACACCGCCGACGACCTCGCCGACGCCCGCCGCCTCGGCGTCGACGGCGTGATCGGAAAGGACCTCCGGGTCCTCTCCGCCTGACGGGACCCGCCCACTTCGGGACGTACGGCCCGTGTGCGCTGATCCCGGCCGACCGACGCTGAAGGCGACCGTGGCGGCATCTGCCGCTTCTCGCCAGCTGCTGGGAGGCATCATGTCCAACCAAGTGACGGCATCGCCCGACACTGCCGAACACCGGACCACCATGACCGGCTCGAAGCTCTGGCTGCTCTTGATGGTCGGTCTGTGGATGGCGTTCTACCTGTTCCTCGGGGCGGACCGGCTGGACGACGTCGAGACCTGGATCCGCGACCTGCCACTCGTCTTGGAGCTCGGGGTCTGGCTGGTCGGCTTCCCCTGGGTGCTGGCCACCGCGGTGTGGACGAGCGACCTGTCCGAGACCGTCCGAGTCACGCTCGTCGTGCTCTTCACCGTCGTCTGGACGATCATCTCCATCCCGCGCCCCAAGCGCGCCAAGCAGAATGGGAAGTGCGACGCGTGACGTGTCACCGGGACTTCAGGCCCTACCCGGGGGTGAGTTCCGGCGGTTCGATCGACGCGTGAATACAGTTGTGAGTCCGCTCGAGGTTTCGATGACCCGAGCACGACTGCGCCACCTTGCCGAGCAACTGGCAGTGGAGTACGCGGGTGCGGTCGCACCCCACGACGTGATGCGCCTCGTCTTGTCCACCGCCCGGAGGCTACGGCTGCAGGGCTACGACCACGACGACCTGCTGCGGCTGACCAAGGCGTCGGTCCGTGCGGACCTCGTGACCTCGATCGGCGCAACCATCGCCCAAGCCCGCAATCGCTGAAAGGCCCGCAGACGTCGTCGAGCAGCTCACGCTCAACTCGTCAGGCGGCGTTGGTGGACGACCGACGCCAGGGCGAGCATGGCGAAGGCGAAGCCGGCGAGGACGACGAGCTCGGTGGCGATCTCCCTGATGCCGCCGTCCCGGGACAGGACGGTGATCCAGGCGTCCACCGCCCAGGCGTGCGGGGTCACGTGGCCGAGCGCCCGGACCGCGTTCGGGACGATCTCGAGCGGCCACATGCATCCGCCCAGCATGGCGAACGCGATCCCGATGACGGGCCCGATCGCGCCCGCCTGCTCCGGGGTCTTGAAGAGCGCTCCGCTGAGCATGCCCGCTCCCGTCCCGACCAGCGCCCACATCCCGATCAGTACGACGGCCGCCAGCGGGTCGCCCCAGCTCACCCCGAACAGCAACGCACCGACCGCGACGATCAGGATCGACTGCAGCAGCGAGAACACCAGGTAGCACAAGGTCTCCCCCAGCACGAGGCTCCGGGTCCGGATCGGCGCAGCCTGCGCCCGGTGGTAGATCCCGAGCTGTCGCGTCTGCACGATCGAGGCACCGCCGGCCAGCGCGTTGATGAAGACGAACAGGACCAGCATCGTCGGCGCGCTGTAGCTGAAGCCGAGCGGCAGGTAGTCGCTCCCGGTCGCGACGTTCTCACTCGTGATCACGATCCGCGGCGTGACGGCCTGCACTGACGTTGCCTGAGGCAACTGCTGGGCGGTCGTCGTACCCGTCTCGCGGGCGGCGAAGGCCGCTGCCTGGATCCGCTCGGCGTGCCGGGCCACCGCCGCGGCGACTGCCGACCGTACTGCGGCCTGCGTCGACTCGGCGCCGCCGGCCAGCACCGGGATCGCCACCTCCTCCCCGCTCAGCAGGCGGGCATCGAGGTCGGCCGGGATCAGCACGATCGCATCGAGCTCGGCGCGGCGCAGCGCCGTACGAGCGGTTGGCTCGTCGGTCATCGTGTCGAGTGGGCCGACCGACTTCAGCTCCTCGACCAGACTCGTGCTGAGCGGCTCACCCGACAGGTGCCCGGTCGGCACGGCGAGCCGGAACCCGCCTGGATTCTGCACCACCGTCCCGATCACCGTGATGATCAGAACCGGAAGCACCACGATGAAGAACAGCGCGGTGCGGTCACGGAGCATCCGGCGAAGGGACGCGCCGGCCACGGCCAGGGCTGCGGTCATGGTGTCCTCCAACGTCCGACGAGAGGGGCCAGCGCGGCGAGCACCGCCGCCATGCCGAGGATGACGAGCACCGGCAGTACGGCGCTGGTCGCCGGGGCGCCGGTGGCGAGGTCGGTGAATCCGCGCAGCGCCCAGCCGTTGGGCGTCAGCAGGGCAAGCCTGCGCAATTCCTCGGGCGCCCGGCTGAGCAGTACGAAGTTGCCGCCGAGCAGGAGCAGGACGAAAGTGACGATCGTCGCCAGCCCGTCGGCCTGACGCTCGGTCCGCGCGGCGGCCACGACCAGCGCAGTCAGCGCCACCAGAACCGCTGACATCGCAAGGATCAGCGTCGCGGCCGGGATCGGCGGTCCCCATTGGGCGTCGAACGCCAGCGATGTCACCACTGCGAGGGTTCCCAGACTCACCACGCAGTAGACGAAGGCGGCGAGGGACTTGCCCAGCAGTACGACGCCCCGGCCCAGCGGCGCGGCGCCGATCCGTTCCAGGGTTCCCGTCCGTTGCTCGGTGAAGTAGCTTCGCGCGGTGAACCCGACCGCGAACAGGACGAACATGGTCCCCATTGCGGGCGCGTAGTAACTCGCGGTCGTCAGCTGCCGGTATCCCGTCGGCTGCTCCTGGACCGACTCGGGCAGCTGGAGACCCGCGACTGCAGCTGCCAGCTCCGGCGCGCGGCTGCGAGGTACGCCGGCCGCGAGCGCGGTGTGCACTGCAAGCCGGTCGGCGTTGAGCTGCGCGACGTACGCATCGGCGATTGCCTGGGCTACCTGCGCCTGCAGCGGCTCGTCCGGATTCGCCAGCACAAGCAGGCCGATCGGCTCGTCCCCGACAGCCGCGGCACTGAAGCCCGCCGGCACGACCATGCCGGCGCCGACGTCACCGTTGTCCACCATCCTGCGGGCCGTCCCCTCATCGGGTGCTTCCCGGATCGTCAGGATGTCGGAGAGCTCGGGACTGGTCAGCGCCGAGCGCAGAGCCGTGGCAATCGGGCCCCGGTCGTTGTCAGCCAGCGCGACGTCGGCGTGAAAGGACTCCACGGAGGAGAAGGCGAAGCTCATCAGGGCCGCCACCAGCACCGGGGCCACGAACCCCAGGATCAGGGCGGACCGGTCCCGGAAGCGCTGGCGAAGGTCTTTCGCGGCGATCACGACGGCGGCGAACACGATCACTCCCGCAACGCCGTACCGGTCAGATGGAGGAACACCGCCTCGAGATCAGGCTCGTCGACCTCCACCGAGCGGACCGACAGACCGGACCGTTCGGCCGTCTCCAGTACGTCGGGCAGCAGCCGGCGAGCCGCACCGGCGAGCACCTGGACCTGGCCGTCCTTGACGTCGGCGTGGTCCACGCCGGCCAGCCTCTGGAGCCGATCGGCCAGCGCCGCCAGGTCACCAGCCGCGGACAGCGTGATCCGATCGCGCTCGCCGAGCTGGGCGACCAGTTCCCGACGGGTGCCTTCGGCAATCAACCGGCCGTGGTCGATGATGCCGACCCGATCGCACAGCCGCTCGGCCTCCTCCATGTAGTGCGTGGTGTAGAGCACGGCCATGCCCGCGGCGCCGAACGACCGCACGCTTTCCATCACGGCGTGACGACTCTGCGGATCCACACCCACGGTGGGTTCGTCGAGCACCAGCAGGGTCGGCTCGTGCAACAGACCGGCGCCGATGTTCAGGCGCCGCTTCATCCCGCCGGAGAACGACTCGACGCGGTCGCGACCGCGGTCCGAGAGGCCGATCAGGTCGAGCACCTTGTCCACGCGATGGCTGAGCGCGCGACCGCGCAGCCCGTAGAGGCGGCCGAAGAAGCTGAGGTTCTCGCGGGCGGTCAGGTCCGGGTAGAGCGCGATGTCCTGCGGGACGTACCCGATGTACCGCTTGGCCGAGGTCGACGTCGTACCGAGCGGACGGCCGGCGACCCGGATCTCGCCCCGGTCTGCGCGCAGCAGGCCGCAGACCAAGCGGATCGTGGTTGTCTTGCCGGCGCCGTTCGGCCCGAGCAGGCCATAGGTCTCACCCGGCGCCACCTCGAAGCTGACGTCGTCGACGGCGACCCGGTCGCCGAACCGCTTGCCCAGGTGCGATGCCGACAGCACCTGCGCCGTGGTCACCTTGTCCAGCACGACAGCTGCCTCCTCTCCGCATCGACGCCGGCAACCGTCAGCGATGCAGCCGGACGTGCTCGTGCGTGAGCTGCTCGATGTCGGCCGCGGCGGCGTGGATCAGTTCGTGCGCCAGGTTGGACAGCGCCCGCGCGACCGCGAGCTCGTCGCCGATCTCGGCGATGTCGACGTCCTGTGGGTTCCGTCGCGCCGATCCCCGGCCGATCAGGTGGGTGTCGTCGTTCGTGTGCAGCCGGGCCTCCGCATGGGTGGTCCGCTCGGTGTCGTTCTCGTCGATGAAGATCTCGACGTTCCAGCGCTTGGCGGCGATCATGGCCTGCTCCTTGTCTCGATCGGCCTCTTCACGGCCATCGTCGGAGTCTGGAACGAGCGCCGACAGGGCCCTCAGGTCCCCACCGCCGGGTCCTTCAGCCCTGTCCGGCGGCTCGCCCGACGACGTGTGCTGGAAAGGCAAGAAGGGAGTCGGTCATGAGCGACATCGACAAGGCCCGCCTCCAGCGGGACGCACGGCGCGCCGCAGCCGCCCGGCGGACGAGTGGAGCGGCTCCAGAGCAGGCCCTCCTTCGGCACCTGGCCGTCGAGCTCTACCAGGACCGCCGGCGCGAGGAGACCGCAGTCCAGTCCAAGGCCAAGAAGACGACCGACGGACGGGCCGATTGACGACCTGCTGCCACTGCGACTACCAGCTCCTCGGGCTCGCACCGCCGCGCCCCATGAACACCTGGGCCAATGGTCCTAGTCGGGCCTTTCGTCGTACCACGTCCGGACCTCTGGCCCTGGCGCGACTGGGCCGAATTCGCTCGACTGGGACTATGCAGGTCACCTCCACCCGCGGCCTGGTCGTGGTCCGCGTCGACGCCACGCCCGAATCCGACGCCGCCATCGGCCAAGGCTTCGACGCCGCCCACCGCCTCGGCGCCGAGCTCATCCTCCTGCACATCCCACCGAGCGCCGACAGCCGCCACTGGGACACCCTCGCCGACGCCCCCTGGTACGCCGCCGCCCGCCAACTCGTCACCAATGCCCTCAACGGCTGGCCCGACAAATACCCGGACGTCGTCTACCGAACCCACTACCGCCAAGGCAACCCAGCCGAGGTCCTCGCCGGCTACACCAAGGTCGCCGATCGGGTCTTCACCGGCGACGGTGCGGTGGACACAATGGGCACCAAGGACCGTTAGGCAAGGGCGAGGAAGAGCTTCTCCATCTTCGCGGCGTCGACGTCGCTGTTCTCGTCGGTGAGGCAGCGCTGCAGACCCGTGCTCACGACCGCGTAACCGGCGCGCGAAAGGGCTTTGTTCACAGCCGCCAACTGGGTGAGGACCGACTCGCAGTCCGCGCCCTCCTCCATCATCCGGATCACGCTGCCGAGGTGCCCGTGCGCGCGCTTCATCCGGGTGATGATCGGTTTGATCTCATCGGGTTCGAAGTCCATCGAGCTCTTCCGTTCGGGTTCAGGACGCACCGCATCGGCGTCGGGACCGATTCTATATCCCCCCGGGGGGATCTGCTACAGTCGATGGCGAACCCCGCAGGGGGATGCAGAAGTGAGAGCCACGATGAATGACCTCAGCCTGACGATCCGGACCGTCGAGACTGCGTCGCTCGGTGACCGCAGCTATCTCGTCCACGACGGCGAGGTGGGCTTCGTCATCGATCCGCAACGCGACGTCGACCGCATCCTGGAGATCCTCCGGACCGACGGCGTGCGCCTGACCCATGTCTTCGAGACACATATCCACAACGACTACGTCACCGGCGGACTCGCGCTGGCGCGGGCCACGGGAGCGTCGTACCTGATCAATGCCGACGACGCGGTGTCGTTCGAGCGCACGCCGATCCAGGACGGCGAGATCGTGCGGATCGGTGACCGGATGCGGCTGCGCGCCATTCACACGCCCGGCCACACGTTCACCCACTTGTCCTACGCGCTCACGGACAACGACGAGCCGATCGCGGTCTTCACCGGCGGTTCATTGCTGTACGGCGCAACCGGCCGGCCCGACCTACTGGGCGCTGACCACACCGACGCCTTGGTGCGCCATCAGCACGCCTCCGCGCACAAGCTCGCCCGGACACTACCCGACGAGACACAGGTGTACCCCACGCACGGCTTCGGCTCGTTCTGCTCTGCCACCCAGTCCGACACGACCGACTCGACCATCGGCCGGGAGAAGCGCACCAATCCGGTCCTGACCCAGGACGAGGAGGACTACGTTCGCGAACTGCTCGATGGCCTGGGCGCCTGGCCGGCGTACTACGTGCACATGGCCCCGGCCAACAGCGCGGGTCCTGCCGCGCCCGACCTGTCCCTGCCCAAGCCCGCCGACGCCCAGGAACTGCGCCGCCGGATCGAGGCAGGCGAATGGGTCGTCGACCTGCGCACCCGCACGGCATTCGCCGCCGGTCACGCCCCAGGCACGCTGAACTTCGGCCTCGACGGCGCACTCGCGACCTACCTCGGCTGGTTGATCGCCTGGGGCACGCCGCTGACCCTCCTGGGCGAGACGGCCGAACAGATCGCTCAGGCGCAGCGCGAGCTCGTCCGGATCGGGATCGACCGGCCGGCGGCGCACGCCACCGGAGGACCGGAGAACTGGAGCCTCGACCTGCCGGCGTCGTTCCCGACCGCCACCTTCGCCGACCTCGAGCAGGTCCGGCACCATCGCGAGGTCGCTGTCCTGGACGTGCGTCGTACCGAGGAACACGATTCCGCCCGGATCGCGGGCGCGGTCAACATCCCGATCCACGAACTGCCGCGGCGGCTCGCCGAAGTCCCGGCCGGCGAGGTCTGGGTGCACTGCGCGGCCGGCTACCGGGCTTCGATCGCGGCTTCGTTCCTCGACGCCGCCGGGCACGCGCTCGTCGCGATCGACGACCAGTTCCAGAACGCGGCCACAGCCGGCCTTCCGGTGGTCGGACCACAGGCCTGACCGTCCCAGCCCGACAAAGGAGCCCCACCATGTGCCGACCCGTCACCTGCAAGACCTGCGCCAAGACCACCTGGGCCGGCTGCGGCCGGCACGTCGCGCAGGTCAAGTCGATGGTCCCCGCCGAGCAGTGGTGCCCCGGGCACCCGAAATCGGAGCGCCAGAACGGCAGCTGGCTCGACAGGCTGCTGGGCCGCTGACCCCACCTGTTTCTCCGAAGTCATTCACGAATGCGGCCGGAGCGTGGGGGCACCGGGCTACTCCAAGCCAGTGCTGCCGACGAGATTCGAGGGGTTCGACGATGACGACCGCGCGTGAGTTGATGACGGCCGGGGCCGAGTGTGTTGGTGAGAAGGAGACATTGGTAGAGGCTGCCCGGAAGATGCGGGAGTTGGACGTGGGCGCGTTGCCGATCTGTGGTGAGGACAATCGGCTGAAGGGGATGCTGACCGATCGCGACATCGTGGTGAAGTGCATCGCGGACGGTGGCGACCCGGCGTCGGCGATGGCGGGGCAGTTCGGGCAGGGCAAGCCGGTGACGATCGGCGCCGACGACAGCGCCGAGGAAGCCCTCAAGACGATGAGCGACCACCAGGTACGGCGACTCCCGGTGATCGACGGCCACGACCTCGTCGGCATGCTCGCGATGGCTGACGTAGCACGCAGCCTCGGCAAGTCCGACGTCGGCGACGTCGTACAGGACATCTCCCAACCCTGACGACCCACACGGGAGACACACACTGAGACGCACCAGCACTGTTCTGTCGACCATGCTCATCACGCGGCGGCCGGTACGACAGCCTTTGAACGCGAGCATGTATCGGGCCGCATGGGAGTCGAGATTCCCGGTCAGGCGAAGGAACGTGCGAACCGCATGACAGGGTTGCTGCCCTGACCGGGCTGGCCACCGGAACCGCGCTGGGCATAGCCCTCGCCGGCGTCCGTGCAGCCAGCCTACGGCGTGGACCGCTGGTCAGCGGTTGACTGTATGTCCGACCTCGTTCCCCAGCTCGCCTACGGACTAGTCACCGGCTGGGTTCCACCTGAGCCCAATCGGACGCACCGCCCGCGACAGAAGCTGGTTGTGCCTGGCAACGACGCGGCGGGGTGGGTCTGCTCGGTTCAGGATCCCGCGTGATCGTCGATCAGCGCTTGCTGGGTGACGTTGAGGTGGACGGCTTCACCGTCGACTCGGTCGATTTGGTCGGCGGTGACGTAGAGGTCACGGCCCATCAGGCCCTTGCCGTCGACCTTGACGAAGCCCGTCCGCAGAAGCCGTGCGGCGAGCGGTTCGGGTACGTCGGGCTCACGCCCGCCGATCAGCCGGCCGAGTACGCCGACCAGTCCGCCTTCCTGGTGCTCACCCTGCTGGCCCGCTGTCGTGACGGCATCGGCGTCACCCATCTTGACGAACTCGACGCGTCCCAGCTCGCTTCCCGCCTGGTCGATGACCCGCATGTCATCGCGAACCTTCGCGATCGCATCGTCGCCAGTACCGGCGATCGGCTCGGTCATGATGCCCTCCTCCGCTCAGCTCAGTCCTGCACGACCCCTGTTGCCACCGGCAAAACCCATGCCCGAATCCAGGCGACGACGCCGCTGAATGGATCTGCGACGCATCGGGCACAGGCCGTCCTGAACCGACGAGAGGAACGCGGATGCGCAGCGCAGTGATCACTGGCGCCGGAAGCGGGATCGGCGCCGCCACCGCCGTACGGCTAGACGATGAAGGATGGCGGGTGTTCGCCGGCGTCCATGACCCACGCGACGCCGAGGTGCTGGACCGGCAGACCTCCGAACGCGTGAGCGTGGCCCAGCTGGACGTGACCAAGACGGACTCGATCAGAGAGTTCGCCGGGTACGTCGACCTGGAGTTGGGCGCCGACGGACTCGACGCCCTCGTGAACAACGCGGGCAAGGGCGTCGCAGGACCATTGGAGACGCTGCCGATCGAAAGCCTCCGCGAGCAGCTGGAGGTGAACGTGGTCGGCCAGGTCGCGATCACGCAGCGATTCCTGCCGTTGCTGCGGCGCGCCGCAGGGCCGCGCGTGGTCCTCGTCGGATCTGTCGGCGGGCTGGTGGCGGTCGGCTTCGCTGGCGCCTACCACGCCTCGAAGTACGCGCTGGAGGCTATCGGCGACACCTGGCGGCAGGAGTTGGCACCGGACGGCATCGAGGTGATCCTCGTCGAACCCGGCCCGCTGTCCACTCCCATCTGGTCCAAGGCGGCAAAGTCACTCGACGCGCTCCCGCCGAACGACCGCTACAACGGACGCGTCGATGCGCTGCGAGAGCGGCTGACCCGGATGGGCAAGCAAAGCGACGGCCCGGGCGTGGCAGTCGAGCTCATCCTCGAGGCGATGACCGCAGGCCGGCCGCGAACCCGTTACACCGCGGGCGTCACGGGCGCCGTCGTACCCAAGGTGCGCCGACTGCTGCCAGATCGGCTGTTCGATCGCATCGCCCAACGCCTCGCTGCGCCCTCGAGCTGACCTCACCGCGCATGTCGTCGGGGCCGGGTGGCCGGCTGTTGCGACGCGGCACGAGATGCTGCGCGAGGCGCTGGGGATCATCCGGTTGCTGTGGAGCGGCGAGTACCACTCGTACGACGGCAAGCACCTGCGACTCGAGGACACCCGGGTGTTCGACCTCCCGGACGATCCACCGGAGATCGCCGTCGCTGTGGGAGGAACATCGGCGGTGCAGATCGCCGCCTGACATGAACGGCTTCTTCGACTTCTTCACGAAGGAACTCGCCCCGGAACTCCGAGCCCTGTGACAACGCATTTCCGAGCACGCGCCGGCCCCTTCATCGATGGTTGCCCACGGCCCGGTTCCCGAGCGTGAGTGGTCAGACGCCCACCGCGATTGGCGTTGCGCCACCGGCACGACACCCGCATGGTGGACTACGTGGACGTCGACGCGGCGGTGGTCGAGCTGTATGGGCTGGCGCCCGAGCAGTTCACCGCGGCTCGGAACGAGCTGGCCAGGCTCGCCGGCGATCCACGAGCCACCGACGCCATCAAAGCACTGCGGAAGCCTACGCTCGCGGCTTGGCTGGCGAACCAGCTGATCCGTGCCGCGCCCGACCAGATCCATGACCTCACCGAACTCGGCGAAGGACTTCGCGAAGCGCAGTTGGCCGGCGACGGGGCGCGCCTGCGCCAGCTCACTCCGCGGCGGCACTCCTTGGTCCAAGAGCTGGTCAGGACGGCCCGGACGCTGGCCCGCGAGCAGGGACACCCGGTGAGCCAGCAGATCGCACAGCGGTTGACCGAGACCCTGGATGCCGCTGTGGTCGACCCTGGCGCTGCTCAGCTGCTGCGGTCCGGGCGGCTCACCAGCGCCCTTCGCCACGTCGGGTTCGGTGTCGTCGACGAATCCGGTGGCTTCGCCGATCTCGTCCCGATCAAGCCCAGGGTCGTCCGCACCAGCCGCCCGAAACCCGCGCCGAGGAAGAAGGCCCAGCCGCCCGCCGCGAAGGTGGATGACAAGCTGCAGAGGCGCCGCGCCGACCTCGAGTCGCGGGCCCGGGAGGCGGAGTCCGACTACCAAGCCGCCGAGGCCGAACGAGTCGAGGCCGAGGCACAGCTGGACGCGCACGAACACCATCTCGCGGACCTGGAGGCGACCATCGAACGGCTCAGCGGCGCCCTCGAGCAGGCGCGACACGATCTGCGCGAGGCCAACCGCCGTACCAGGCGACTGCAGGTCGAGCTCGCCCGCACCACTCGAAACACGACCATCGCGCAACGCCGCCACGAAGCAAACCAGCAACGCCTGACCAACCTCAACGCCTAACGGGCCCTTGGGGCGGACCCCGGTCAGACCGGAGCTGAGCAACGCCCCTGACCCAGGTGGGGGTTCACGAGCTGGGTACCGGCTGAGGCGATGGCAGGACAGACCGGGGAGGTACTGATGCCTGGCAAGTCGTCGAACGTGAAGAACGAGAAGCAGTACGAAGCTCTGAAGGACAAAGGCATGTCCAAGGAGCGTGCGGCGAAGATCGCCAACTCCTCGAAGTCGAGCGAGCGCGGCGGCAAACAGAGCGGCAAGGGCGGCAACAGCAACCAAGGCGGCACCACGGCGCAGAAGAAGAAGGCCGGCCGCAAAGGCGGCAAGGCGGCATCGAAGAGCTGAACCAAAGCGCTGGCCGCACGCCTGAGACGACCCCCAGCGTGCCCCAGCCGCGGCTCAGGATTCGGTGGCGCGGGCGATGACGGTGGCGGCGGTGGTCGTGAGCGGTTCTTCCTGGCGTCGGGCCAGGCCGCGGAGATGGTCGAAGGCGGCGTCCATCGAGAGATTCTCGGTGTAGGCGATGACACCCTTGGCACGTTCGATCGTGGCGCGCTCGTCGAGTGCGGCCTGGGTCTGGGCGGCGACCAGGGCCGGTGACGCCGGGGCGGTGTGGATGACGACGAGGCACGCGATGTCCGCGAAGGCCTGCGCCACCGTCTCCTTCTCATCGGTGATCTCCACATCCGCGAGGAAGAGATTGACGGCGCCGAGCGTCTGGCCCTGCCAGTTGAGTGGTACGGCGTGGACGCCGTCGAAGCCGGCCGCGGCGAAGGCGTCCCGCAGCGTCGGCCACCGGGCTCCGATCGCCTCGAGTCCGAGCGTGGTGACCGTTCGCCCGCCGGCGACGCAGTCGAGACCAGGACCTTCGTCGACCTGCAGCTGGTACACCTCGAGGTGCTCGGCGCGGTGGTCGGTGGCGGTGAGGAACTCCAGCTGGCCCGGGTGTGGACCCGCCAGCAGGAGGCCGGCTGCGACAGCGTCGACGCACTCGGCGCAGCTGTGCAGCAGGTTGGTGATCGAGCCGATGACGTCGTGCTCGGTGACGAGGGCGGCAGTGGCAGCGGCCAGCTCGCGCACCGCCCGTTCCGGCATGGAAGCCTGGGAAGTGCCGTCGCTGGTCATGCTTCTCCTCGGAAGTCGAGTCTGCGGGTGACGACCTGGTGGGCGATGTCGGCCAGGCTGGTGTCGTGGGCGTACGCGTGGGCGCGCAGGATCGCCAGCGCGTCGTCGGGCCGGATGTGCAACTGGACCACGACCATTCCGGTGGCTTGATGGACTTCTGCCCGGGCCGACCATCTGCCGTCGATCACGGCGTCGGCGGTCAGCTCCGGATCGCGGAGCAGCGCCGCGCCGATGGCGGTCGCAAGGAACAGCGCGGCGTCGTCGGTCTCGGTGGGGCCGCCGTCGGTGAAGCTGACGGCCAGGACTCCGAACGGCCGGCCGCCCAGTCGCATCGGAATGGCTTGAACCGCCATCGGCCCGACCCGCTGCCAGGCCGCGCGGCTGAACTCGGGCCACCGGGCATCGGGTTGCTCACCCACCGTCATGGCAACCGGTGCCGTGGCTCCGTAGGCGTCCACGCACGGCCCCTGCCCGAGCACGTCCTGAAGGTCTCCGATGGCTCTGGACCGGTCGTCGGTGGCGCTCAGAGTCAGCCGGGTAGCACCTTCCTCGACAGTGATCCAGGCACCTGCCGCGGCAAGGATCAGCCGGGCGGCGTCGCAGAGCCGGTCGGCCAGGTGGCGGCTGTGGGCGTCAGCGGCGGTCAACCGCGCCAGTCTGGCCAGGATCTCCGTCCGATCCGTCATCCGGAACACCTCCACCGGCGATCTCCTGGCCGCTCGCCGTACTTGTCGAGCGTACTCACAGCTGGCGTTACGTGCTGCATCGACCCACTCGGATCACAGTGGTGCGGCGACGGGTCTCGCGGAGCCCACAAGGGTGCAGACTGAGTACGTCGACCGGGGTGTGCCGGTCCTGGTCCAGGGGAGTCGACATGGAGCAGCGAGAGCTCATCGCGGTGGTGACAGAGGTCGCTGCGACCTTGCGGGCGCCGATCGACCTCGACGAGGCCCTGGACCGGATCACCCGCAGTGCGGTGGACACGATTCCCGGAATCACGTACGCAAGCCTGTCGGTGACGACCAAGGGCGGTGACATCCGTACCCTCGCGCCGACGCATCAGGTGGCGGTTCAGGCCGATGAGTTGCAGTACCAGCTGCACCAGGGGCCGTGTTTCGAAGCGGTGGTCGGCGCACCGGTCGTTCAGGTCGACGACCTGGCCGGCGACGGTCGCTGGCCGGCGTACGGCCCAAGGGTCGCGGCATGCCTGGGGCTGCGAGCGCAGGTGGCGTTCCAGTTCAGTGCCGCGCCGCATGCCCGCGGAGCACTCAACCTGTACGCCGTGGAGGCGCACGAGCTGACCGTCGAGACCCGGCAACTGGGCGCGATGTTCGCCCACCTCGCCGCGGTCGCGCTTGGCTGGTCACGCCAGGACGAGACCCTGCACGAGGCCGTCAGCACCCGGGAGATCGTCGGTCAGGCGGTGGGAATTCTGATGGAGCGCTACAAGCTCGACGCCGACCGCGCGTTCTCGTTCCTGGTCCGGACATCACAGACCAGCAACGTCAAGCTCCGGGACGTGGCCGCCGGGATCATCGCCGACACGGTCGCCCGAACGCAGTAGCGGCGAGGGCGTACGGTGGAGGTGTTGTCGGCACTTCGCATCCGTCGCCCAAGGCGGTTCGTCGGCGATTCTCGACCCTAGTGGGCCAGTGCACGCCGGCTGGTCGTGGAAGGTCGCGCCATGGGCTTCGACTACGAAGATCCCGGCATCTCGGAGGCGGCACAGATCGACGAAGCGGCGACGCTGTCGATCGCGATGGCCCAAGGTGTGCTGATCGAGCGTTACGAAATGAGTGCCGACCATGCCCTGCTGCTGCTCGACGAGCACGCTCAGGGCGCCGGCATCCCGGTGGTGGAGGCGGCCCGCTGGCTCCTCACCGCCGGCATCCTCCCCTGAAGTCCCGAAACCAGACCCCGACCTGCTCTGCGCGCCGTTCCTTCAGGTGACACAAGGCGCAACACAGTTGCGCAGGGCAAGAGTCGGAGCCATTGCACCACCCGAGTGGCGCGACTCCGCCACGGGCGTCGCCCGGGCCTTATGCGGTGCGGCTTCCCGCGGACGTCCGCGTTCGGCTGTCCTTCGCCGCGGTCGACCGGGGCTCATCCCGAGACGCCGTCTTCGGCGCGGGGCACACCGGTCCACGACGGATCGGTCCTCCCCCGAGCCTCCGGCTCTTCCACTGCTTTTCGTCGTAGTCGTAATACGTGTCGACTCCACCGACCCTCATCGGCCCTCCCAGCCAGTCCGAACCACCCCAAGGCTGCTGACTGTTCAACAGACCGGCGCTCCGCAGTCTGCCATCGGCCTGCCGTACCGCACTAGGCCCTTTCCCTGAACGACCGGATGGTGGACCGTCGCTACTTGGTGGCGATCAGGTGGTGGTCGCTCAGGCCTTGCCAGAGGGAGGGTGGGATGGGCGTGCTCGGGTTGGCTTGCCCGCGAGGAGACCGCTGTTGAAGACAGCCGCCGCGACGATGCGGGTGCCGTGACGGTCACACTCGCCGAGCAGCTCCGGTACGGCGCTCTCGTCGAGCAGCGTGTAGCGATTCGCCACCATCAGTACGTCGGCGAGCCCGGTCCGCACCGAGGCGATCAGGGCGTCCACGCCAAGCGACCCAGTGCCGATGGCCGCGACGACTCCCTCGTCACGCAACGCCGCCAAGCCCGACAACGCGGTCTCCTTGGCACCGGGGATGCCGGACAATTCAGGGTCATGCACATAGAGAATGTCGACCCGATCCAAACCCATCCGAGCAAGCGATTCCTCGGCGCTCGCGCGGACTCCGGACACCGAGTAGTCCAGCTCTCGACGCAACCGCGCGGGTACGGCGAAACCAGTGTCGTCCAGCGCCGATCCGTCCCAGTCGGGGTTCTCCCGCAGTAGCCGGCCGACCTTCGTGGACACGACGTACTCGTCGCGTGGCTTGGTCGCGAGGAACCGACCCAGGCGCCGCTCGGACAGGCCCAGCCCGTAGTGCGGCGCCGTGTCGAAGTGCCGGACGCCGGCGTCCCAGGCTGCTTCGAGGATCGCCTCGGCCTCGTCGTCGGAGAACTCGCGGAACAGGTTGCCGAGCGGCGCGCAGCCGAGACCGAAGCGGGGCAGGTCACTCAGTCGCATCGGCCGCTCCCAGGGATCTGAAGGATGGACACGAGGCTAGACATCACATGTTTGCCGTGTCAATCTACCGCCAGAGGCACAAACTGCCCGCAAAACCATCGAAAGATCGTATCTCTGGAGGTAGTCGATGAAGTTCGCCCGCCTGGGACCTGTCGGCGCAGAAGTGCCCGTCGTCGTCGGCGAGGACGGCGTCCGCAGCCTCGCCGCGCTGACCAAGGACCTCGACGCCGGGTTCTGGGAGTCGGACGGTCCGGCCCGCGTGGCAGCGGCGCTCGCGGCGGGCGAGCTGCCGCTCGTCGAAGACACCGGCGACCTGCGGATCGGAGCTCCGATCGCCAAGCCGGGCGCGATCGTCTGCATCGGGATGAACTACGCCGCGCACGCCGCCGAGTCGGGCGCGCAGCCGCCGTCGACCCCGGTCATCTTCTTCAAGGCGCCGAACACGCTCGCCGGCCCGAACGACCCGGTGACGATCCCGCGCGGCAGCACGAAGACCGACTGGGAGGTCGAGCTCGGGGTGGTGATCGGCAAGCGGGCGTCGTACCTCGACTCCCCCGCCGACAGCCTGGACCATGTCGCCGGGTTCGTGGTCGCCAACGACCTGTCCGAGCGCGCGTTCCAGCTCGAGGTCTCCGGCGGCCAGTGGAGCAAGGGCAAGATCGCCGCCGGCTTCAGCCCGGTCGGCCCCTGGCTCGTCACGCCCGACGAGGTCGAGCACCAGAAGCTCGGCCTGCGCAGCTTCGTCAACGGCGAGCCGCGCCAGGACTCGAACAGCGCCGATCAGATCTTCGACGTCGCCACCGTCATCCATCACCTGAGCCAGTACATGGTGCTCGACCCCGGCGACCTGATCATGACCGGGACGCCGGAGGGAGTCGCGCTGTCCGGCCGGTTCCCGTACCTGCAGCCCGGTGACGTGGTCGAGGTGGAGATCGACGGGCTGGGTCGCCAGCGCCAGGAGTACGTCGCGTACGAGGCCGGCCGGTGACCGCCGTACCGGAGTACGACGGACTGGTGGCGATCGTCACCGGCGGCGGCTCGGGCATCGGCGCGGCGGTCGTCCGGGAGCTCATCGCCCGCGGGGCGCGGGTGGTGGCGATCGATCTCGATCCGTCGAACGTGCCCGCGGACGTGCTCGGGGTCAAAGCCGACGTGACCGACGACGAGAGCGTGCGTACGGCGGTCCAGCAGGCCGTCGACGCCTACGGCCGGATCGACGTGGTCGTGAACAACGCGGGCGTCGGCGCGCAGGGCACGGTCGAGGACAACCCCGACGATCAGTGGCACCAGGTCTTCGACGTCAACGTGATGGGCGCGGTCCGGGTCAGCCGGGCCGCTCTCCCCTACCTGCGGCAGTCGCCGGCCGCGGCGATCGTGAACGTCGCCTCGGTCGCCGCGACCACCGGCATCCCGCAGCGGGCCCTGTACTCGACCACGAAGGGCGCGGTGCAGTCGTTGACCATGGCAATGGCTGCCGACCATCTCCGCGAAGGCATCCGGGTGAACTGCGTCAACCCGGGCACGGCCGACACCCCGTGGGTCCAGCGCCTGCTCGGCGCCGCTCCGGATCCCCAAGCCGAGCGGGCGGCCCTCGACGCCCGGCAGCCACACGGCCGGCTCGTCAGCGCCGAGGAAGTGGCACTGGCCGTCGTCTACCTGGCCGGCCCGTCGTCCGGTTCGACCGCGGGTACGGCGCTCGCCGTCGACGGCGGCATGGCTACGCTGCGACTGCGCCCGCGCAACTGAGGCCGCGCAGCTGAGTCCACGCAGAGGGAGTCGAGGCAGAGGAGTCGTATGGCACTGACCGACGTCGCGATCGAGAAGATCAAGGCGATGATCCTCGACGGCCGCCTGAAGCCCGGCGACCGGCTGCCGCGCGAGGCGGACCTCGCCGAGCAACTCGGCATCTCCCGCAGCCCGCTGCGGGAGGCGGTCAGCGTGCTGTCGATGCTGCGCATCCTCGACGTCCGCCGGGGCGACGGCACCTACGTGACCAGCCTGTCGCCCGACCTGCTGCTGGAGACGATCGGCTTCATCATCGACTTCCACCAGGACTCCAGCATCCTCGACCTGTTCGAGCTGCGCCGTGCCCTCGAACCGATGGCGGCGGAGAAGGCGGCGCTTCTGATGAGCGACGACGACGCGGCCCAGCTCCTCGCGCTGACCGAGGCTGTCGACGTGGACAGCCCGGTCGGCGACGTGGTGGCGAACGACCTGGAGTTCCACCACCGGATCGCCGCGGCGGCGGGCAACCCGGTGCTGTGCTCCTTCGTCGACAGCGTCGCCGGCCGGACCCAGCAGGCCCGGATCTGGCGCGGCGTCACCCAGGAGGACTCGTTCGCGCAGACGCAGCGCGAGCACCGCGCGATCGCCCTCGCCATCGGCGAACGCCAGCCCAGCGTCGCCGCCGCGCTCTCGCTCGCGCACGTCGCCGGCATCGAGAACTGGATCCGCCGCAATCTGTCCTAGCGGAGCACGCACCGGGCCCTCGCGGGTCAGCCGAGGCCAGTTCGGGCGATGACGTTGGTGATGCTGATCCGGACAGCGGTGAAGCCTTCCTGGACGAATGCTGCAGCCACGCCGTCTGCAGGCTGGGAGGGGTAGTAGCGCTTGGCGATGCCTTCGCCGATGTGTTTGACCTGGTCTGGCTCGGCGGAGAGCTGCGCTTGTCCTTCGATGGTGACGAAGCTGTAGGGCTGCCGCTCGTCGCTGACGCAGAGCGCGATGCGCCGGTCATGGTCCAGGCTCTTGCCTTTGACGCTCCCCGGGGACAGGGCGAAGGCGAGTTCGTCGCCGTCGAGGATGAAGCAGACCGGGGTGACGTGAGGGCGGCCGTCGGGTCGGGTCAGGGCGACGTGGGCGAGTCTTGTTCCTGCGGTGACGAAGGATCGCCATTCGTGGTCGGTCATGGTTGTCATCAGTGTGTTCCCTTCGTTGCGAGGTTGCGATGCGCAGCTGGGACGGAGGCCCGGCGGCGTAGTGCTGGGGCGATCGCATGCTGCGCGGCGAACAGCGCGAGCCCGGTCGCCGAGCAGGCTGCCCACAGGACGGTTCGCCCGGCGTTCTCGAGCAGCGCGGTGCCGAGCAGTGGTCCCAGTACGGCGCCGAGGCTCCACGTGGTGGAGGCGACGCCCATATAGGTGCCGCGGAGGTCGGCCGGCGCGAGATCGGCGAACGTGGCGCCGAACATGACGGCAATGCCGATCTGGCCGAGCGTCCACACAAGGACCGACATCGCGTAGCCGGTGCCACTGTGCACGACAGCGTCGAGTCCGGCGCCGACGCCGCCCAGCAGCATCGAGACCGCCAGTACGGCGGCTTTGTCGCGACCTTCGAGCAGCCGTACGGCGATCGGTTGGACGGTGATGATCAGGATCCCGTTCAGGGCGAGCGCCGCGCCGTACAGCTCCGGACCGTGACCGTCGCCGGCCATGATCAACGGGAGCGTCGAGAACGTCTGCAGGAAGGTCGCGAAGTAGACGATGTGGATGCCGGCCATGGCGAGCATCACCGGATCGCGCATGAGGACCGGTAGCAGCGCGCGTCTCGTCGCCGGCGGCGTCGGCGCGTGGGTCTCGGGGACGTGGCGCCATACGATCAGCGCCGCGAGGACTGCGGACACCGCGTTGATCCAGAACAGGACGCCGTACCCGTGTCTGACCAAGACTCCAGCGGCCACCGTCGAGACCGTGAAGCCGACGTTGGCTGCCCAGAAGAGGCGGCCGAAGGCACGGACTCGCTCGCGTGCCGGCAGGTCGGCCACGGCAGCCGATCCGGCCGGGCGGAACAGTTCTGAGGTCAGCCCGACAGCGGCGGCCGCCGCACAGATCGCCGGTGTCGTGTCCGCAGAGCCGAGCGCGATCAGCGCGCCGGCTGCACCCAGGAACCCCACCAGCATCGTGTGACGGCGACCGATGCGGTCGCCCAGCCAGCCGCCCAGTAGCTGCGACCCGATGTCGCCGACACCGATCGCCGCGACTACCGCGCCGGCCGTCGTCGGCGAGAGGTGCCGTTCTTGGGTCAGGTAGAGCACCAGGAACGGCCGCGCCACTCCACCGGCCCGACCCACGAAATGGGTCGCGGCCAACGCCCAGACCAGATTCTGCGTCCTCATGCCAATGACGCTAGGTTCTGCGGTGCATCGTGAAAAGCGATAGTTATCGATCAAGTCGATCGCCATCGGCTATGCTATTGGCTGTGGCTGACCTCGAACTGCGTCACCTGAGGACGATGGCCGCGATCGCCGAGGAGGGAACGTTCGGGCGAGCGGCGGCCCGGCTGGGCTACACCCAATCGTCGGTGAGCCAGCAGATCGCCCTGCTCGAGCGGGCCGTCGGTGGCGCCGTCTTCGACCGGCCCGGTGGTCCCAGGCCGGTGCGGATCACTCCACTCGGCGAGGTCGTCCTGACCCACGGCCGCAGCCTGCTGAAGCAGTCGGAAGCCCTGACCGACGCCGTCGACCGCTTCAAGGCCGGCAGCGGCCGCATCGACATCGGCACCTTCCAAAGCGTCACCAACCTGATCCTCCCGGCCGTCATCCGCCGGCTGCTCGACGAGCACCCCGGCTGCGACATCAGGCTGTACGACGTACAACCGGAGGACGCGCAGATCGGCGATCTCGATCTGTTGTTCCACGACGGACCCGTCGGCGGCGACGTCGACCGGGTGAAGCTGCTCGACGAGCCGTACCTCCTGGTCGCCAGGGCCGGCAGCTTCCCCGCTGGTCCCGTGCGGGTGAAACTGCTCGACGACGCCCCGATGGTCGCCTGGCCGTCCACCTACCACCAAACCTGGCTGGAACGAACGCTCGCCGCCACGGGCGCACGACCACGGATCGTGTTCCGAACGCCCGGCCACGAAACCATCATGTCGATGGTGCGAGCAGGCATCGGCTCCGCAGTACTGCCCTGGCTGGCCCTGCACGCATCCGACGCCTGGTCCGACGACCGCCTCACCATCCACCAGCTGACCCCATCCCCCACCCGCGAAATGCACCTCCACTGGCCGTCCCGCGTCACCCAGTCCCCCCTCGCAACCCAAGCCATCCAAATCACCACCGAAGTAACAACAACCCTCGCCGAACAGGTGGCGTCGTCTACGACCTGACGGTGTTCGTGGGCGTATCGTCGTCGCAGTCACCGAGGGTGGGAGGGGATGACCATGGGGGCCGACTCGCAGGTGGGTGTTGAATCCGAACCTGGCCGGGGGTGGGGTTGGGGTGGGGTTGGTGGGTTGGGTCCCGCGCTGGCGAGGTGGCTCGGTCGAGGAGTCGCGCGGCACGGGGTGGCGGCTGCGGCAAGGGTTGCGAGGCAGGCGTGAAGGCGGTCGTCTACGAGCGGTACGGCGGGCCCGAGGTGCTCCGGGTCGAGGACGTTCCGATGCCCTCCCCCGCCGCAGGTCAAGTGCGGGTCAGGATCGTCGCAACCTCGATCAACCTCAGCGATTGGGAGTGCCTGCGCGGATCGCCCGCCTACGCACGGATCGGCGGCCTACGTACGCCGGCGCGCCGTACGCTCGGCTCGGACATCGCCGGCGTGGTCGACGAGGTCGGTGAGGGAGTGACCCGATTCCGCCCGGGCGACGAGGTGTACGGCGACAACCTCCTGCTCAAAGGTGGATTCGCCGAGTACGCGATCGCTCCCGAATCCGCACTCGCCCCCAAGCCCGCTCAGCTCAGCTTCGCGGAGGCGTCGACCATCCCGCAGGCGGGCGCGATCGCCTTGCAGGGCACGAAGTCCGCCGCCGCGGGCCGCCGTCTCCTGATCAACGGCGCCGGCGGAGGATCGGGGTCGTTCGCGATCCAGTTGGCCAAGCGGCTCGGTGCTCACGTCACCGCGGTCGACAACAGCACCAAACTCGACTTCATGCAGTCGGTCGGCGCGGACGAGGTGATCGACTACCGCCGCGACGACTTCACCAAAACCTCCCCTCCCTACGACCTGATCCTGGACCTGGTCGCCCACCGGTCGGTGTTCGCCTACCGACGTGCATTGGCACCCGGCGGAAAGTACCGCTGCGTGGGTGGCTCGGTCCCGACGCTCCTCCGCATACTCACAGCCGGCTGGCTGGTCGGCCGCCTCAGCGGACGCTCCATCGGCGTCCTGCCAGTCAAGGAAGGCCCGACCCACTTCACGCCCCTCGCGGACCTCTGCACGACCGGAGACGTCAAGATCCACATCCACCACACCTACCCCCTCGACGACGTCCCCACCGCACTCACCACCGTCGGCAAAGGTCAAGCCCTCGGCAAAGTAGTCATCACCCCCTCCTGACAAACACGTGCGGGCGGTTCGGCGGCCTCGGCGCAGCCCGGGAGGGAGGCTGGGCCGAGGAGTGGGGGTTGCCGGTCAGGTGGAGAGGAAGGTGTTGAGGGCGGTCAGCATCTGGGTGGGGGCTTGTTCGGCCAGCCAGTGGCCTACGCCGGGGATGACCAGGGTCTGCACGTTGGTCGCCGCGGGCAACATTCCTTGGCCGGCGAGCGGGCCCCAGCTGTTCTCTCCGCCGATGCCGAGGACCGGGATGGTCAATGGGGTCGCCTTCCGGTTCCTGTTCTGCTCGACGGTGGCGTACCAGGCGCGGTAGAGCCCGAAGGTCGCCCGCAACGCGTCGCGGTCGCGGTTGTAGAGACTGATGTAGTACTTGATCGCGTACTCGGGCAGCGGCACCCCGCCGCTCTGAATCGTGTACTCGTAGCGGTAGAAGCCGTCCGCGTTGCTGCGGACCATGTCGATGATCAGTTCGTCGTTGACGCGGTTGAACGGGATGTGCCAGACCTTGTCGTTGACCGGGTCGGGAAGGAACAGGCTCGGGTCGTCCGGAACGCCGGGCGGGCCGGGGATCTCGGCGAGGGCCACGCGGCTCACCTGGTCGCGGTGGTCGGCGGCCAGCGCGTAGCCGACGATGTAGCCGGTGTCGTGGCCGACCACGGCGTACCGCGGGTAGCCGAGCTTGGTCATCAGCGCGGACACGTCGTTGGCGAGGGTCGCCGCGTCGTAGCCGGTCCGGGTCCGCTCGGTCAGCCCGATGCCGCGCTGGTCGGGTGCGATGACGGTGAACTTCCGGGCCAGGGTGGGCATCATGAACCGCCAGGCGTACCAGTTCTCCGGCCAGCCGTGGAGGAGCAGCAAGGGCGGCCCGCTGCCGCCGATGACAACGTGCTGGCGGATCCCGTTCGCCAGCACGAACCGGCTCTTGAACGTCTTGGTGAAACCGTCCGGGAGTCGTGGCGCCGTGCCGACCGAGCCGAAGTCGTCTGCCACCTTCCCGGGAGCCGCGGCGGCCGAACCCCAGCCACCGATCAACGAGAGGCCGGTCGCTGCCGCGGCGCCGGTGACGAGGCCGCGGCGGGAGACGCCGGGGCGAATGCCCGCGTCGTCGTTGTCAGGAGGTTCTTCGGGAGACGAATTCACGGTGGTGTCCTTTCAGAGCTTGCCGTCGTCAGACTCGGCCCGGGAGCCGCTCGGTGATCTCCTGCAGCAGCCAGCGGTTGCCCTCGGTGTCGTGGAAGGAGGCGTACGACGCGTACGAGCGGCCCTCCGGGTCGTGCCCCGGCGCACGTCCCGAGTTGCCGATCTGGAAGCCGCCGCCGAGGCTGCCGCCGGCGTCGTGGAACACCTCGCTGACGTCGACACCACGCGAGACGAACTCGTCGCGGGCGGCGTCGATGTCGTCCACCGCCAGCAGCAGCCCGTCGTGCGACCCGGGCTGGGCAGCGGTGACCGCCGTACCGAAAACGATCGAGACGTGGGATCCGGGCGGGGTCAGGTGCATCATCCGGTAGCCGTTGTCGAGATCCAGATCGACGTCGACGCGCCAGCCCAGGCCGACGTAGAAGGCCTTGGCGCGTTCGTAGTCGGCGACCGGGATGACGACGACCTCGAGCCTGAACTGGACGCCGGTGGACGGAGTCGCTGTCGTCTCGCTCTGGCTACTCACTTGTGTGCTGTTCATGAAGGCCCTCCAGTGGCCGGTTGTCGGTAGCCAGAAGTCTCAGCGCCGGGAGGCATCGGTCGCGCCCGGGTCACCCCCCGGTCCGGCCCCTGGTCGGGCCGGCGCCAGGTGTGCCGCGCGTACGACGGCCGGCGCCAACGCCTCGCCCAGTTGTTTGCGAGAGGTGATGCCGAGCTTGGTGAACACCTTGTGCATGTGCCACTCCACAGTGCGTGGACTGATGAACAGCTCGACGCTGATCTCCGCGTTCGTCCGTCCTGCCCGCGCCATCCCGGCGATCTGCGCCTCCTGCGCGGTCAGCAGGTCGTCCGCCACAGACGCCCGCTTGCGCACCGTGAGGCCCGTCGCCTCCAACTCACGGCGTGCCCGTCCGGCGAAGCCGTCGATCCCGAGCTCGACGAACAGCTCCTGGGCCGCTCGTAGGTGGACCCGGGCGTCGATGCGTCGACTCTGCCGCCGAAGCCATTCGCCGTACAGGAGATGGGCGCGGCCCAGGTCCGCTCTGACCAGAGTGCGGCCCAGACTGTCGATCGCCTTCAGGTACAGAGTTTCTGCTGCTTGCCCCTCGCTCACCAGGGCGCGTGACCGTGCTTCGATCCCGAGTGCCCAGTCGGTGGAGCAGGCCTCGGTCCTTGCCTGCAGTCGCTTGAGAGCATCGGTAGCCTGCTGCATTTCGCCGGTCCGGGCAGCCGCCTCGACGAGTTCGACCAAGGACCACGTGGCGAGGCCTAGCTCCTCTTGTCGCTCGCATCCACGGGTGGCTGCGGACAGGGCGTCGTCGTACCGTCCCAGTCCGTTGTTGAGGACTGCCTCGGCCCAGTACGGCGCTGTGCGCCAATGCCCGTCGCCGCCCGCCGGCACCCCGATCGTCGTCTCGGCGATCAGCCTGGAGGTCTCGAGGTCGTGGCCCCGCCAGGCAGCAAGCGGCAACCGGCCGTACGGTCCCAGCGGGCAACCGGTTGCGATCCCGACCGCCTCGGCCTGCAGCGTCATCGACATGGCCGCGTCACATCCTGCGGCAAGCAGCTGGATCATCGAGCCCGACAAGAGCGCCGGCCGCAGCACTGTCAGTGCACCCACCGAGCGCGCGAGCTGAATCAGCCGCGTTGTCAGCGCATGCCAGCTCCTGTCGTCCCAGACCTCCTGGGCCGCGCGGCAGGCGAGCAGCAACCAACGGATCCCTTCATCGGCACCGGCCTCCTGATCCTGAACGACGCGGAGTGCTCGCTTGACCACGGGCGCGCCCTCCACGAGTCCTTTGCTCGTGAGTACGGCGAGACCTTCCAGCAGCAGACCAGGTCCGTCTGTCGGTTGCGGCGCTGCCTGCACAGCCTCCGCGATTTCCAGTACACCGCCCCCGGTTCCGCCGAAGGTCAGAGCGTTGTCGAATGCCTCGCAGTACGCTTCGCGCGCCTGATCGGGCTCAACGGACTCCAGGAGCTGGGCGGCTTCGAGAAGCTCTGCGGACGTGTCCGGTCCGGGCTCGCTGTGGGCCGTCAGTTGTGCGTCCAGGAACAGCATCTGAGTCCTGGCCAGGTCGTCGAGTGGTCCTGCCCGCGCCACGGCGAGCAGGCGGCGCGCCGCTCGCAGCGCGCCGGCCTGGTACTTCGCCTCCGCCGCCGCCAGCGCACGTCGTGCACGGCCGGCGCGATCGGCGGTCAGCTCGGCGGCACGCGCTCGGAAGGCGGCCACGGCCGGCAAGCCTCCTCGCTCCATCGCATGGTCGGCGGTCCGTTCCAGATCGGCGGCAGCCTCCTCGTCAAGGTCAGAGACGGCGTACGCGCGATGCCACGCGCGGCGGTCAGCGTCGGTGCCCGGATCGGTGGCAGCCGCGAGAGCTCGGTGAGCGGCCTGGCGTTCCTGCGACGATGCCGCCTCGTAGACGACCGACCGGGCGAGCGGATGGCAGAACCGTACGTACCCGTCGAAGGCGACGAGCCTCGTCGTCACGGTCAACGACACCGCCGCGGCGGTGATCCCGAGCTCGCCGGCCGTCCGCCACAGCAGGACCGCATCTCCGGTCGGATCGGCCGCGGCCAGCAGCAACAGCTGCCGCGTCGCGGCAGGCAGCAGTAAGTACTGTCGCCGGAAGCTGTCCACCATCCGATCAGGCAGGGTGATCCGCGGCAGCCCGTAACCGCCGGCCAAGTGGTCAGGTTCCTGCCCATCGATCGCCTGCTGCAAGGCGAGCGGGTTCCCACGAGCTTCGTCGACGATCCGTTCCCGCACGCGCTCGTCCAGCGGACCGACGGCGGTCGAGTCCAGCAGGTGGTGCACGTCTCTGGCGGCCAGCCCGCCGACGACGAGCTCGGGAATTCCTGCCAGGTGTGGCCTGTCGTCGCCCGGCCCCTCGCTGCACTCGCCTACGGCGATGGCGAGCACGACCGACTCCCCCACCAGCCGACGACCCACGAAGCCCAGGACCTGCGCCGACGCGGCATCGAGCCACTGCGCATCGTCCAGAACGCAGACCAGCGGGCGTTCCGCGGCCGCAGCGGACAGCAGGCCGATCACGGCCATGCCGACCACCAGACGATCGGGAACCTCACCGGCGCACAAACCGAACACCGTGACGAGCGCGTCCCGCTGCGGGTCGGGGAGCTCTGCCAGGCCGCCGAGGATCGGCGCACACAGTTGGTGCAACCCGGCGAATTCGAGCTCCCGCTCCGACTCGAGCCCTGCTGCCCGCAGGACCAGGCAGCCGGACGCCCGCTCCGCGAGGTAGGCGAGAAGCGTGCTCTTCCCCACTCCCTGCTCGCCGCGCACCACGAGCATCTGGCCCGCGCCCGTCCACACGTCGGCGACCAGCCTGTCCAGCGTCTCGCACTCCCGGTGCCGGCCGCGTGGCCGGTGTCCGGAATGTCCACCCGAAGGAATGGTCAGCACCTGAGCTCACTCCCCACCTCGACGCAGAGAGCCTGAGTGGCTCCGTCGCTGCCATCGTCAGGAAGCGGGGGCCTCGATCGAGTCCGCCAGCTGCACAGTCTGACTGGCCAGTGTCGACCGGCCGGTCTGCCGGCTAGCGCGGCAGGACCGGGTCGGGATCGCTCGGAAGGGCTCGGTGGAGCTGGGTCCGGGAGCTGATGTCGAGCTTGGTGAACACCTTGCGCAGGTGGTACTGGACCGTCCGCGAGCTGATGAACAGCCGAGCGCCGATCTCCGGGTTGGACAGGCCGTCGCTGGCCAGCCGCGCCACCTGGAACTCCTGGGCGGTCAGTGCAAGATTCGTCTCGTCGACTCGTTTGCGAACGGTCTGACCGGTCGCGAGCAACTCGACCCGGGCTCGCTCCGCGAAGGCGTCGGCGCCCATCGACTGCAGCATCTCGTGTGCGGTTCGCAGCTGCTCGCGCGCATCGCCTCGCCGGTTCTCCCGGCGCAACCACTCGCCGTACAGCAGATGCGCGCGGGCCAACTGGGTCCTGACGCGCGTCCGGCTCAAGAGCTCGATCGACTCGCGGTGGCACTGTTCTGCCGCGTCGCCGTCGCTCAGGAACGCGCGGACCCGGGCTTCGACGCCGTGCACCCAGTCGGTCGGCGTGACGCGGGTGCGTTCGGACAGCCACGCCAGAGCGGCTTCGAGCACCTGCGGGTTGCCGGTCCTGGCCGCAGCCTCGGCAAGTTCGGGCACGATGTGACATCCGTAGCCCATCGGCTCGCGGTCGAACGCCTCGCGGGCGGCTGCATACGCCTCGGCGCTCCGCCCGTAGCCGTTGTGCAGCACCGCACTCGCGTAGCCCGCGAGGCTGACCAGCCGATCCGCACCCTTCGCCGTCGCCTCGCGCGCGGTCGCCTCGATCAGGGCGGATGCCTCCTGCTCCTGACCCCGCCACGCCGCGAGCATCATCGCGGTGTCGGCGATCGGCGGGTTCCCGGTCGCCTCGGCGAGCAGGCGATCCTCTCCGATCAGACGCTCGGCCGTGAGCAGATTGCCGGCGACGATGTGGGACCGGGCCAGGTAGTTGAGGGCAAACGCCAAGTGCATGAGCGCGCCGGTGCTCCGGGAGAACTGGACCTGGGCCGCAGCCAAGGCGTGCCAGGACTCGTGGTCCCAGACCTCCATCGCGATGATCTGGCTGATCCGGCCACCGGCCAGCCGGAGCCAGCGCTCGAACTCGCCACGGCCGGCGTCGAGCGTCAGGGCCATGTCCAGCGCCTGCGTCAGAGCCGGAGCGCTGGCCGCGTAGCCGTCGGTCACACGCAGCGCGACGGCGTCGAGCAAGACGTCCAGCACTCGCGGCGGCGCAGGCCCAGGTGGCGCGCTGCGGGCAGCCTCCGCCGCTTCCCGCACCTTCGGGCTGCTGAGGTCACTGGCCCAGATCGCTGCCACCAGAGCGTCCAGGTACGCCGCGCGGGCCCGGTCGACGCTCACCGTCTGGATGCGCCTGGCCGCGCTCAGGAGCAGCCGATGGGCGTCGCCGCCACGCCGCTGGTCCAAGGCGATCTGACCGCGCAGCAGTTCCACCTCGGCTGCGTGACGCCCGTCGATCGTGCCGGCCTCGACCGCGAGCAGCAACCCCAGGGCAGCATCCAGGGCCCCGGCGTCCGACTTGGCCCGCGCGGCGGCAAGCAACCGCTCTGTGCGGCGGACCGCGTCGGGCGTGAGCATCGCCGCGCGCTCCAGGAACGCGGCCGCAGCGGCCAGGCCGCCGCGGGCCTGTGCCCGGTCCGCCGAGCGCTCCAGTTCGTCGGCCACCGCCGCGTCCGGGCTGGTCGCCGCCTGCGCCAGGTGCCAGGCGCGACGGTCCGGATCGACCTGCGGATCCGTCACCGCGGCCAGCGTGCGGTGCGCCTCTTGCCGCTCCTGGCTCGAGGCGGATCGGTACGCCGCTGATCGCACCAGCGGATGCCAGAACCGAACCTGGGCGCCGAAGTCGATCAACTCCGCCTCGACCGCCGGCACCCCCGCATGGATCGGAATCCCGAGTTGCTCGGCGGCACGCCACAGGAGCAGAGGGTCGCCGGACGAATCGGTCGCCGCCAAGCGCAGCAGGCGCTGGGTCTGCTCCGGCAGCGCCTCGATCTGGCGGCGGAAGCTCTCCTCGATCCGGCCCGACAGCCGCCGTGCGCCCAGCAGGCCGAAGCCGCCCGCCAGCTCCGCGGGAGTCAGTCCCCGGGGCAGTTCGAGCAAAGCCAGCGGGTTCCCCCGGGTCTCGGCGAGGATGCCGTCCCGGACCCGCGCGTCGAGCGGCCCGGCCAGGACCGAGTCCAGCAAGGCCCGCGCGTCACTAACCGGCAGCCCCTCGACGGCCAGGCTGGGGAACGCCGCCAGTTCGTCGCCGGAGTCACGCGTCGCGAACACCAGGCCGACCGGATCGGCCGCGAGCCGGCGGGCCACGAACTCCAACGCCTGCGCCGAGGCGCTGTCCAGCCACTGGTGGTCATCGACCAGACACACCAGCGGTTGGTCCCCGGCCGCTTCCGACAGCAAGCTCAGGACGGCCAGGCCCACCAGGAACCGGTCCGGAGGTGGGCCCGTGCTGATCCCGAACGCGGTCTGCAACGCGACTCGCTGCGGCGTGGGCAGCCGAACCAGTCGGCTGAGCATGGGCGCGCACAGCTGATGCAGGCCGGCGAAGGCCAGCTCCATCTCGGATTGCACGCCGGCCGCGCGCGCCACCTGGCAGCCCGGCGCTTGCGTGGCCAGGGACTCGAGCAGGGCGGTCTTGCCGACGCCCGGCTCACCACGGACTACGAGCACCCGGCTGTCGCCGGCCCGGACGGCCTCGACCAGCTCTGCGAGGACGCGCAACTCACTGGTCCGGCCCCGCAACGTCGCGGGGCCTCTGTGTCGGCGGGAACCGCCTGAGCCCGTAACCATTCAGCGGCGCCTTCCGAGCGGCCTGTCGGGATCGAACCACAGTATCGCGGTGCTGTCAGGTCCCTTGCGTACTGGCAATCCCGCGGGAACTGCCGGCCGACGGCGACTCGACGGCCTGCCGACGCGATGCAAAGGTGAAGTCATGACCCGCGTTGGCGAGCGGCAAGGGCAGTCCGCGTAACCGTGGAAGCCAGGCCTGTCCCGTCGTGGCTGCGCGACCTGGCCGACGCAGCCGCGACGATGCGTCCGTCACCGGCGCTGATGCCGCCGGCGAGTGGCGGAAGGCGGTCCGCCGTACTCGTGTTGTTCGCCGAAGGACCGGATGGACCGGACCTGCTGTTCATCCGCCGAAGCGAGCGCCTGCGGCTGCATGCGGGTCAAACCGCCTTTCCTGGCGGGGTCATCGACGCCCTGGATGCAGGGCCGGTCGCGGCTGCGCTCCGGGAAGCGGCGGAGGAGGTCGGCGTGCAGCCCGCCGACGTCGAAGTCGTCGCCACGCTGCCCGAGCTCTTCATCCCACCCACCCGGTTCCGGGTCGTTCCCGTGCTTGCCTGGTGGCTCCGGCCGCGCGCGGTGACACCGATCGATCCAGGCGAGGTCGACGCGGTCGAGCGGATCGGCGTCGACGAACTGGCTGATCCGGCCGGCCGGCTGATGCTGCACAGGCCGAGCGGGATCGTCCTGCCGGCGTTCCAGGTCAGGGACAGGCTGATCTGGGGACTGACCGCCGAGATCGTCGACCGGCTCCTCGCCCTCGCGGGATGGGAACGCCCGTGGGACACCCGGGTCGTCGAGCTAGCGGGTCCGCATCCGGCCGGACCGGATCAGAAGGTGGATCCGATCGCACGGAGTTGATCCCGGCCGCTCTCGGTCAGTCAGCAGGTCTGCGGAGTACGGCGTGACGGGTTGCGCAGCCGAATGCAGGCCGACCGGGTGGAGGCTCGGTTCTGCCGGAGCGTCGAGTTTCTGTCCCTGGGTGACGATCTCGTACTCGCTCGGCATTCGGCGAAGGTCGCCGAAGGCGCTGAACGTACGGCGGCGGCCCTTCCGCTCGACCATCCGGTCAGCCTAGTTCAACAAACCAGGGGTGGCGACACCCGGACATCGCCCGTCGTTCCACCCGGGAGTGTCACGGGCGCGGCCGGACGCCGTCCGGGACGACCGTGGAGAACCACGGCACGTCCACCGAAGGCCGGCCGAGCGAGAGGCACCGACGATGACAGCTCACATCGAGGACTATGCATTGATCGGCGACCTGCGCACCGCCGCCCTGATCGGCGTCGACGGATCCATCGACTGGCTGGCACTGCCTCGCTTCGACTCGCCGGCCATCCATGCCGCGCTGCTGGGCACAGCCGAGCACGGCCACTGGGCGTTGGCGCCCGTGACAGGCCGACACTGCGCCCGCCGGTCCTACCGATCCGGAACGTCGATCCTGGAGACCGACTGGATCACCGAGGCCGGCGCGGTCCGAGTCACGGACTTCATGGACCCCACCTCACCGGCGTCCCAGGTGATCCGGCTGGTCGAGGGCCTCATGGGAGAGGTGGCGATGGCCACCACCCTGAGGCCACGGGTGTCGTTCACTCTCACGCACACGACCGGCGGGGACGCGCCACTCCCGGATCCGACGGGGCAACTGGCGTCCACAGACGCGTTCTGGACGGACTGGTCCGGCCGCAGCACCTACACGGGGCGGTGGGCCGGCGAGGTGACCCAGTCCCTGGTCTTCCTGAAGGCGCTCACGTACGCCCCGACCGGCGGGATCCTGGCCGCCGCAACGACCTCCCTGCCCGAGCAGACGCTGGACTGGCTCCCCGGCCACGCCGTTCGGCACCGGTCCGAATCGGCAACGCCGCCGCAGTCCAGCAACAGAACGACGTGTGGGGTGAGGTTCTCGACGTACTGCTGGCAACGCACGATGCCGACGTACCGGTCCTGCCGGAGGAGCGTCGGCTGGTAGCGAGGATGCTGGATCGTCTGCTCAGCACCTGGCACCAACCTGACCACGGCCTGTGGGAGATCCGCGGACCACGCCGGCACTTCCTGCACTCGAAGCTGCTGGCGAGGGTAGGGCTCGATCGGGCCATCGCCTTCGCCGAGTCGGGTGATGCGACGGCCTTGGCGTACGAGCTCGACCGGCACCGCAGGCTCAGGGCGCACCTGCGCACGGAGATCCTCGACCGCGGCTTCTCCTCGCAACTGCGGGCGTTCGCACAGTCCTACGGCTCCGCGCGCCTGGACGCCTCAGTACTCCTGATCTCCCGCTACGGCTTCCTGCCCTGGTCCGATCCTCGCGTCGTGGCGACCGTCGAGACGATCCAGCGCGACCTCACCCACAACGGACTGGTACTTCGCTACACCACCAGCGAGAGTGAGCCGAACCTGGACGGCCTGCACGGGTCCGAAGGCGCGTTCGTGGCCACCTCGTTCTGGTTGGCGGATGCACTCTACGAGCTGGACCGCGGCGACGACGCGATCGCGCTCTTCGAGCGGCTCCTCGGCCTGCGCAACGACGTCGGCCTGCTGAGCGAGGAGTACGACCCCGTCGCCGGTCACCATCTCGGGAACACCCCGCAGGCATTCAGTCACGCCGCCCTGGTCACCACCGCGCTACGTCTCGACGCGCAACCGGCCGGCATCGTCCGCACCCTGGCCGAGGAAGCATCCTGACCTCTTCCTACCGGGGAAGGACCGGGGTGTCCCCTGGGCGCGAGCCGCAGCCGCAGCGCGGCATCGTCTTGTGCCATGTCGAGTACGCCGATCGCGCACCATGCGATGCTGTCCGACCGACACACCGCCGCTGTCGTGGACAGCGCCGGCTCGGTCGAGTGGCTGTGCCTGCCGCGGTACGACAGCCCGTCGGTGTTCGGACGCCTGCTAGATGCGGACGCTGGGCACTGGTCGATCAAACCCACCGCGGCCTTCAGCGTGTCCCGGCGCTATCTGGCCACCAGTCTGGTCCTGGAGACGACGTTCGTCACCGCGGCCGGGACGGTGACGTTGACCGACCCGCTGTGCCTGGGCCAGGACAACGGCGGTCATCGGCTCGGCACCGACGTACCGCACCTGCTCGTGCGCCGGGTGAGCTGCACGGCCGGGTCGGTGGACATCGAGCTCGAGTACCGGCTTCGACCTGGCTACGCCCTGGCTCCGGCAACGCTGAGGATGGTTGCAGGCGGCGTGTCGGCTCGCCGCGGCGACGAGGAGGTGTTCCTGTCCTGTCCGCTGCCTCTCGAGGTAGTCGCCGATGTGGCGCGCGGCCGGACGCGACTGTTCGCCGGCGAGTCGATGCTGTTCGGCGTACAACACCGCTTCGCGCATGATCCCGAGGCGCGCGTCTGGTCGCAGGCCGAGCTGGCCGACGGCATGCGTCGGACGGTCGCCGCGTGGCGGTCGTGGTCCGAGCTACACCAGACGTACGACGGCCCGTGGGCCGACCTGGTTCACCACAGCGGCCGCGTTCTCCAAGGGCTGTCGTACCAGCCAAGTGGTGCGATCGTCGCGGCCCCGACGACGTCGCTGCCCGAGGAGATCGGCGGCCGTCGCAACTGGGACTACCGCTACTGCTGGGTGCGCGACGCCAGCCTGACGCTGGATGCGCTCTGGGTGGCGGCCTGCCCCGACGAGGCGCTCGACTTCTTCACGTTCATCTCCGGAGCAGCGGCCCACTCGGCCGGTGAGTTCCTCGATCTTCAGGTGATGTTCGGGGTCGGCGGTGAACGCGAGCTGGTCGAGCGGGAACTGGCCCATCTGCACGGATGGTGCGGCAGCCGGCCGGTACGGGTCGGCAACGGGGCCTGGAACCAGAGTCAGCTCGACATCTACGGCGAACTGCTCGCCGCCGCCCACCGGCTGCGAGACCGCCTCGTGCTGACCCCCGGCATCGCCGGGTTTCTGGTCGCGTGCGCCGACACGGCCGCCCGTCGGTGGCCGGAGCGCGACCACGAGATCTGGGAGATGCGCGGTCCGAGGCAGCACTTCCTGTACTCCAAGGTGATGTGCTGGGTCGCGCTGGACCGGGCCATCGCGCTGGCGGACCTGCTCGAGGCGGGACACCGCGTCGAGGACTGGGCCCGAAGCCGAGCGGCGATCCGTCGGCTCGTCCTGCGCGACGGATGGAGCGACGAGCTGGGCGCCTTCGCCGGCGCGCTCGACTCCACCGATCTGGACGCGTCGGCGCTGATGCTCGCGATCGTCGGGTTCCTGCCCGCCGACGACCCCCGCATGCTGGCCACCATCGACGCGGTCGAGCGCGACCTCACCGATTCACGCGGCTTGGTGTACCGGTACCGGGCGACGGACGGCCTCGCCGGCGACGAAGGCACGTTCTTGCTGTGCACGTTCTGGCTGGCGCGGGCCCTGGCGCTGTCCGGGCAGGTCGAGCGGGCGCTGACCGTGTTCCGTCGAGCTGTCGCCTACCTGAACGACGTCGGGCTGCTCGCCGAGGAGGTCGACGCCCGGACCGGGGAGCTCCTCGGCAACTTCCCCCAGGCGTTCAGCCACATCGGCCTGATCAACGCCGCCTGGGCGATCAGCCAGGCCACCGTTCCCACCGGCAGCCGAGCGCCGTACCGGGCGAGCGGGAGGTTGCGATGATCACCTTCGACAAGGTGTCCAAGCGGTTCGCCGATGGCACCGTCGCTGTCGATGCGCTGAGTCTGCGCGTTCCGCACGGGCAGATCACCGTGTTGCTGGGGCCGTCCGGCTGCGGCAAGACCACGACGCTCCGGATGGTCAACCGGCTGGTCGAACCGAGTGCCGGAACGATCACGCTGGACGGCCGAAACGTGGCCGGCCTGCCGGTGCACGAGCTACGCCGCGGCATCGGCTATGTCATCCAGCAGGCAGGACTCTTCCCGCACCGCACTGTGCTCGAAAACGTCGTGACGGTCCCCGGCCTCCTGGGCTGGGAGAAGAAACGGCAGCGGGACCGGGCCCGCGAGCTTCTGGACCTCGTCGGACTGGGCGCCGAGGTCGCCGACCGCTACCCGCGCCAACTGTCCGGCGGGCAGCAGCAACGGGTCGGCGTGGCCAGGGCCTTGGCGGCCGATCCTCCCGTGCTGCTCATGGACGAGCCCTTCGGCGCGGTCGACCCGGTACGGCGCGGAGGCCTGCAGCAAGGGTTTCGCCAGTTGCAGCGCGAGCTTCGCAAGACCGTCATCCTCGTCACGCACGACGTCGACGAGGCAGTGCTCCTGGGCGACCAGATCGCGATCTTTCGACCCGGCGGCCAACTCGTCCAGGCCGGGACACCGCAGACCCTGCTGGCCAATCCGTCCGACGCCTTCGTCGCCACGTTCCTCGGCAGCAGCCGCGGGCAGCAACTGCTGTCCCTGCGCTCGGCGGGCCAGGTCCCTGCAGCTTCGGTTCCAGCGGAGGGCCTGATGGGTTGGCAGCTCGAGCTCACCCCCGACGGACAGCCCAAGGTCTGGCGGGCAGTGACCGCCGGCGCGCACCTGCCCGTGCCGGTGCAGGGCGTCGGACCGTCGGGGTCGTTGCGAGACCTGCTCGACTCGGCCCTCACCTCCCCGGCCCGCGCCGCCGTTCGCCTCGACCGTCGCGGCGCGTTCTTGGGTGTGGTGCCATGGCCGGTCCTCAGCACGCACCTGCTCGAGACGGCGGTCGCGGGATGAACTGGTCGTGGCTGGCCGACAACCTCGACATCGTGCTCGAGCAGATGCGGGTGCATGTCCAGATCACCGTCGCCGCGCTGGCGCTGAGTGTCGTGGTGGCCCTCCCGTTGGGGGTCGCCGCCTATCGGTGGCCGAGTGTCTATCCCTGGCTCCGAGTCGTGATCGGCGCCCTGTACACGATCCCTGGGCTTGCGCTGTTCGCGGTCCTGGTCACCGTGGTCGGTCTCGGCGCCGCCCCGGTCGTGATCGCCCTGGCCCTGTACGCACTGGTCATCCTGGTCGCCAACCTGGTCGAGGGACTGCGCGCCGTCCCGCGGGACATCGTCGATGCCGCCGCCGCGGTGGGATACCGGCCGGCGACTCGGCTGTTTGCCGTCGAGCTGCCGCTGGCGGTGCCGACCCTGATCGCCGGGCTGCGGGCCGCGGCCGCCTCCACGATCTCGCTGGTCAGCCTGGGCGCCCTCGTCGGGAGCGGCGGCCTTGGCCAGCTGCTCATCCACGGTTTCCAGGTCGCCAACCCGGTGGAGATCTGGACGGGATTGGCCGGGACCGTCGTACTCGCCGTGATCGCGGACCTGTCTCTGGTCCTGGCCGGGCGGACGTTCACACCATGGCTGAAAGCACGGTCGTGACATGGAGGCCTGCCTGGACTGGCTCACCGATCCCGCGATGTGGTCGGGACCGAACGGCATCCCGGTCCGCCTGCTGGAGCACGTGATCTACTCCGCCGTCTCGGTGCTGATCGCCGCCGCGATCGCCGTACCGCTGGGGCTGCTGACCGGGCATCTCGGTCGCGGCAGTCTTCCCACCACCACGGTCGCCACGTACTGGCGGGCCGTCCCCACGTTGGGCGTGGTGGTCCTGGTGTTCCAGCTCGAACCGCTGTCGGTCTGGCCCGTTCTCGTGGCACTGGTGCTCGTGGCACTGCCGCCGATCCTGTTGAACACCGATGCAGCGCTGCGCTCGGTGGACCCTGGCTCGCGGGAGGCGGCGGTCGGCATGGGCATGACCGGTCCCCAGGTCCTCCGCCGGGTCGAGCTGCCACTCGCCGTACCGCTGATCCTCACCGGGCTGCGTTCAGCGACCGCTCAGGTCGTCGCGACCGCGACCGTCGCTGCCTTCGTCGGACTCGGCGGGCTCGGCCGCTACATCATCGACGGCTACGCCAACCGCGACTTCGCACAGATCACCGGCGGGGCGCTTCTCATCACCGGCCTGGCACTCGGGCTCGACGGACTCCTCGCCGTCCTGCAACGGCGCCTCGATCCCACCGCCGGCCCGCGTCGCCGGATGCCGGGATACCTGCTCGGCTCCGTCAGCCTCAAGGAGAAACCATGAAGAAGAAGTTGCTGGTCCTGCTCGTGGTGGCTCTGGTCGGTGTGCTGCTTGTCCTCGACGCAGTGGTCGGCGTCATCGGACCGGACGACTCCTCGAGCGGCGAGGCAGGTCAGCGGCCCCGGTTGACCGTCGGGTCGGCCAACTTCCCCGAGAACGAGCTGCTCGCCGAGATCTACGCCGGTGCGCTGAGCGCAGCCGGCTTCGAGGTGAGCACCAAGCTGAACATCGGGTCCCGCGAGGTGCTGTTCCCGGCGATGGAGAGGAGCGAGATCAACGTCGTGCCGGAGTACACCGGCGCCTTGCTCAACTACCTGTCCAAGGGCGAGGCGAGCGCCACCGGTACCAGCGAACAGGTCTCCAAGCTCGACGCGACGCTGCCGAAGGGTTTGCGGTTGCTGAAGCCATCGAAGGCACAGGACCAGGAGACGGTCACTTGCACCCGTGCTGTCGCCGAGAAGCATGGCCTGACCAGCCTGGAGGACCTGGCCCCGGTCAGTGGCGAGCTGGTCTTCGGCGGGCCGCCCGAGTTGCCGCAGCGGGAGGGCTTCGGCTTCAAGGGCCTCAAGGACGTGTACGGCGTCGTGTTCGCCAAGTTCCAGCCGCTGGACGTGTCGGGCCCGTTGACAGTCGCGGCACTCCGGGACGGCAAGGTCGACTGCGCGAACCTGTTCAGCACCGCATCCGCGATCACAACCAACGGTTTCGTGTCGTTGACCGACCCGCGCGGCCTGATCCAGTCCGAGGCGGTCGTCCCGCTGATCACCGAGGCCAGTGCGACGCCGCAGGTGACGCAGACGCTCGATGCGGTCAGCGCTCAGCTGACCACGGACATCCTCAAGACGTTGGTCAAGCGCGTCGAGGTCGACAAGGAATCCTCCGCGGCCGTCGCCGCCGACTTCCTCGGCGACAACGGACTCAACGCCGCCCGCTGAGGCAGCCTGATCAGGCAGCTTGGCGAGGTGCCCGGTGCGGGAGCGCGTGCCGCAGCCCGGCGCGGCCGCGGTGGATGCGACTTTGCACGGTCCCGATCTTGAGGCCGAGCGTTGACGCAATCTCCCGGTAGGTCAGACCCTCGATGTCGCGGAGCACCACGACGGCCCGGTACTCGGGGCACAGCCCCTGCAGCGCCGCGACCACGTCGCTCGCCAGGATGCGGTCCTCGACGATCTGCGGCGGTGGGGCCTCGCCACTCGCCGGCAGCTGGTCGTTGTCGGCCAGCCGGTCCCACCTGATCCGTCGCTTGGCCCGGGCCCGGTCGATGAACAGGTTCGTGGTGATCACATGCAGCAGCGCCGGCGTGGGCGCCGAGACGTACCGGAACACCCGGACGAAGACGTCCTGCGCCAGGTCTTCCGCATCCTGCCTGTTGCCCGTGAGGCGGTAGGCGCGACGGTAGACCCGCTCGAAGTAGGTACGCACCCAGTCGTCCCACACACCGTCGTCCGTAGCCATGGCAGCACGCCCTTCCCGAACTTGGGTAGGCATCAACCGTCGCGCCCCGGCGAGCCCGGTCGCGCCCGTGGAACGCCCTGGCCGATCCCCCGGTCGCGGTCAGTCTGCGATTGCCTGGTCGAGTTTGGTGAGGAGGGCGGGGCCGAAGTCCTTGGGGGGCATGTCGGCTACGGACAGGAGGGTGGCCGTGCGTTGGATGCCTGGAATTCGCCAGATCTGGTCCATCAGGATGGTGCGTAGTTCGCCGTAGTCGCGGACTCGCATGCGGATCAGGAGGTCGAGGTCTCCGGTGACCAGGGTGACGTCTTCGACTTCGGCCAGTTCCCAGAGGGCGGCCATGATCGCGGCGACGTCGTACCCCGGGCCTGCTTCGATGGAGAGGAACACGACCTGCCCGTAGCCGACCACCGACCAGTCGACCTGGGCGCGGTACCCGGTGATCACGCCGTTGCGCTCGAGTCGCGCCATCCGCTCACCGACGGTGGGGGCGGACACGCCGAGCATGGTGGCGATCTGGCGCTGCGACGCACGGCAGTCGGCCAGCAGGATCTTCAGCAGGGCCAGGTCGATCGCGTCGAGTGCATAGGGCTCACGCGTCGTCGCGGCGACGTCGCGGACGTGCGCCAGGGAGGAGTGGTTATCGGCGAGCATGGGATTCTCCCCTGGTGACATGCGTTTCGGAGACGAGGCGAAGCTGGGTGAAGGCGAGGATGCCTTCGATCCCGCCTTCGTAGCCGTAGCCGGAGTTGCCCAGGCCACCCAGCGGTACGTCGGGCAGCGAGGGAGCCAACTGGTTGACACCGATGTTCGACGCGTTCAGTCGCCGTACGACGTCGTCGCGCACGGCCATGCTGTCCGTGAACAGGTACGCCGCAAACGAGTACGGCGCCGCGTTGGCTGCATCGATCGCCTCGTCCACCGTGCTGAACGAGGAGACGGTCGCGATCGGGCCGAACGGCTCTTCCGAGAGGATCGTGGCCTTGGAGTCGAGTGGAAGTCCGGCGAGGATCGTCGGCTCGAAGTAGAACCCGTCACGGGCCGCTTGGCTGCCGCCAGTGGTGATGACGGCCCCATGATCGACGGCGTCGCGGGTGAGGCGGACCAAAGCGTCCACACGCCCTTGATGCGCGACCGCGCCGAGCGTGACTCCCTCCTCGGTGCCGTGCCCGAGGACGTAGGACTTCGCCTTGGCCGTGAGCTTGTCGACGAACTCCCGGTAGCGGGACTCGTGTACGAAGTACCTCGAGGGCGCAACGCACGACTGCCCGGCCGAACCGAACTTGGCGGCCGCAGTCGTGGCGATCGCGTGATCCACGTCGGCGTCGTCCAGCACCAGCACGGGAGCATGCCCGCCCAGCTCCAGCACGGTGCGGATCAGGTTCGGCGCCGCCTGCGCGGCCAACGCCTTCCCGACGGCCGTCGACCCCGTGAACGACAATGCCTTGATCGACGAGGACGAGGTCAACTGTTCCGACACCGCCTGCGGATCACCGAAGACCAGGTTCACGACGCCGGCCGGAAGGCCCGCGTCGGCCAGCACCTCGACGACGAGTCGCGCGGTGGCCGGAGCGAACTCCGACGCCTTGAACACCACCGTGCAGCCGGCCGCGAGAGCAGCGCCGAGCTTGCGGGTGGCCAGCACCGCCGGGAAGTTCCAGGCCGTGATCACCGCGACCGGGCCGAGCGGTGTCGGCATCGACGTACGGCGTGAGCCGGCAGCGACGCCCGGGAACATCGTGGCCTGCACCCGGCCGGCCTGCTCACCGTTCCAGCGCAGCGTCTCCACGGCCCGGCCGATCTCACCGCGGGCGTCAGCCTCCGTCTTCCCGGTCTCCAGCAGGATCGTCGCGGTGGCCTCCTCGACACGATCCGCCAGCAGGCCTGCCGCTCGCCGCAGGATGTCGCCCCGGGCCGCGGCCGGCGTGGCGGACCACGCTGCGAAAGCAGCCTCGGCTGCCGCGATCGCCTCCGCCACCTGCTCGGTGCTCGCCAACGACACTGCGCCGACGGTTCGGCCGTTGCCTGGGTCAACATTGTCCAGGCGGCCGGCCTTGCCTGCGGTCCAGGTCCCGTTGACGAACAGCTCCGCACTCATCCGCGCCCTGCTGGTGTCAACGGACATACGACGCTCCGTTGACATCGATCGTGGTGCCGGTCGCATGCTTCGCCAGACCGCTCGCCAGGAACGCGATGATGTTGGCGACGTCCTGCGGCTGCGCGACCTCCCCCAGGCCGGTCTGCTCCGCGGCGACCTCGACGCCGACCGTGTCACGGAAGTGCTCGTTCAGGTCGGTGTCCACATACCCAGGGGCGACTGCGAAGGCGGTCACACCTTGGCGGCCGTACTGCCGAGCGATCGTGCGCGTCATCGCAACGACCCCGGCCTTGGCTGCCGCATAGTGCCAGTACTCCGGGTCCTCGCCGCGAAACGCTGCGCGCGACGCCAGGTTGATGATGATGCCGCCCCGGTCGCGTCCGGCGTACGCCGTCACCGCCTCGCGGCACAGGACCGCGGGCGCCTTGAGATGCAGGTCGAGCGAGAAGTCCCAGACCTTCAGCCATTCCTCGAGCGGGGCGTCCAGCGGAGCGGGCGGATAGGCGCCGGCGTTGTTGACCAGGACGTCGACGTGGCCCTTGACGGACCAAGCGTCGTACCAGAGCTGCTTGGCCGCCACCAGGTCGGTGAGGTCGGCGACCAGCGGCGTGGCGCTGTCACCGAGCTCTTTGGCGAGGGCGTCGAGCGCGGGTCCCGCGAGGTCGTGGATCAGCGCATGCCCGCCTTGGGTCACGACGGTACGAGCGGTCGCCGAGCCGATACCACCACCGGCGCCGGTGATCAGGACGACGCGGCCCTCGAGACTGCTCACAACGCACCTCCATTTGTAAGGACAGGATGGCCCAACTGTTATCATTCTCCAAGTTCTGAACTACGCCGACCTTACACATCTCCCGCCTGGAGTGGCCCGAATGCGCGTTCTCTTTCTCGGTGGAACCGGAATCATCAGCTCGGCCTGCTCCTGGCGAGCCGTCGAACTCGGGCTGGACCTCACGGTCGCCAACCGGGGCCAGACCTCGGTCCGCCAACTCCCGCCGGAGGCGAAGCAGCTCACCGCCGATGTCGACGATCCGCCGTCCTTGGCCGCTCTCGCCGGCCAGGACTTCGACGTCGTGGTCGACTGGGTCGCGTTCACCCCCGATCACGTGCGGGCTCGCACCGACGCTTTTCGGGGACACGTCGGCCAGTACGTGTTCATCAGCTCGGCTTCGGCATACCAGACGCCTCCGAACCGGCTGCCGATCACCGAGTCGACGCCGTTGCGCAACCCGTTCTGGCAGTACTCGCGCAACAAGATCGCCTGCGAGGACCTGCTGACCGCGCTGTACCGCGAGGAGGGTTACCCGGTCACGATCGTGCGGCCCTCGCACACCTACGACCGCACGCTGGTCCCGTTCGACGGCGGCTGGACGATCGTCGAACGGATGCGCCGCGGCCAGCCCGTCGTGGTGCACGGCGACGGGACCTCGTTGTGGACCCTGACCCACCACCGCGACTTCGCCCGCGGACTGGTCCCCTTGCTCGGCCACCCACGCACCCTGGGCGAGGCCTTCCAGATCACCTCCGACGACGTCCTCACCTGGGACCAGATCGCGAACGCACTAGCCACCGCTGCCGGCACGCAGGCCCAGATCGTCCACGTCCCCTCGGACGCGATCGCCGCCGTACACCCTGGCTGGGGAGCCGGCCTCCTGGGCGACAAGACTCACTCCGCAGTCTTCGACAACACCAAGCTCCGCCAGGTGGTCCCCGACTACGTCGCCACCATCCCCTTCGAAACCGGCGCCCGCGAAATCATCACCTGGTACGACGAAGACGCCACCCGCCGCCGCATCGACTCAAGCATCGACGAAGCGATGGACACCCTCGTCGCCCGCTACACGCCGTAGCGCAGGAGTTGGGGGGTTCGAACGGTGAGGGTGAGGGTCGAGGCGACGAGGAGCAGGGCGCTGGCGAAGGTCGTGAGGGCGACGCCGTAGTGGTTGGCAAGGGCACCCAGGACCAGGGATGCCAGGGGCATGATGCCGATGGCCAGTTCCTGGACGCCTAGGGCGCGCCCGTGGAGGTGTGGGTCGGTGGTCATCAAGAGCAAGGTCGTCTGTAGTACGCCGAAGGCTGCGCTCATCACGCCGATTCCGCCCATCAGGAGGAACGACGTCGCCGGGTTCGTCGACAGGGCGAACAGTGACCACAGGGTTCCCCAGCAGGCGGTGCCGACGAGGAACATCGCTCCCTTCCAGCGGAAGTCGCCCAGCGCCGCGATCACTACCGATCCGAGCAGCCCGCCGACACCTCCGCAGGTCAGCAACCAGCCGAGCCCGGCGGCGTCGAGGCCGAGCGACTCGTGCGCGAAGACCGGCATGAACGCCTGATAGATCGGCCACAGGAAGATGTTCGCCGCCAGCGTGACCAGCAGGACCGATCTGGCGAGGCGGTTCCGAACGATCGCGCGGAGCCCGCCGACGACCATCCGGACCGCCGATTCGGCGTGCTCGTGAGTCACGTGCCCAAGACCGCGCAACGGCAGCAGCATGGCGAGCGAGATCGCGTACCAGACGGTGGAGATCCACAGCGCCGCCGCCGCACCCAGCCCGCTGATCATCAGGCCGCCGATCGCCGGGCCGATGACCTGGGTCATGTTCAGCGCCATCGAGTTCAGGGCGTTCGCGTTGCTGAGGTTGCGCCGCCCGACCAGGTCGAGAACCAGCGAGGCACGAGCCGGTTGGGACGGCGACTGCGCAAGACCGACCGCCAGCCCACCGACCAGCAGGACCCAGTACGGCGCCTTGTCCAGCGACGTCAGCGCAGCAACCCCGCTGCCCGTGACGAGCGCCCACGAGCACGCGATGACCAGCAGTCGTACCCGGTTGTGGCGATCGGCGACCGCACCGGCGAACGGCCCCAGCAGCAACGGCGCGAGTCGCGCAGCAGCGAACACCGCGACGAGCAGATCGGACCGAGTGGTCTCGTAGGCGAGCCAGCCGAGCACCAAGGTCTGGGTCCAGACACCGCCGAAGAAGAAGAGGTTCGAGAACCACAGCAGCCGGAACGGCCGGTTCTCGCGCAACGATCCCAGCGCCTGGCCGACCACGGCAGGCGCGCGACTGGTTTTGAGCAACGGTGGCTCAGCCGACAAGCTCGCCGTCGCGGACGACGATCCGCCCGCCGGCCACCACAAGCTCACGCCGCGGAGCCCGGACCAACGCGTCGGGCGCATGTTGAGCATCGATCAGTACGACGTCCGCCCGCGCGCCGGGCGCCAACGTGCCGCCATCGTGGTCGACGAACCTGGTTGCAAGTCGGACGGCGTACTCGAGCTCCTCGTCCGTGCGAAGACCGTGCAGCCGAGCGAACCCGAGGGCGACCCGAAGCAGGTCACCATCACCGTACGGCGACCACAGATCGCGGATGCCGTCCGTACCCAGACCGATCGCGACTCCCGCCTCCTGCATCGCGCGCCACGGCAGCGGCGCGGACCGGACCGGGGCGACCGTCGTCCACGAGATGCCGGCTTCGCCGAGTTGTTCGACCAGCTGATCCTGGCGGGCCGGCGACAGCTCGCCGAGGGCGAACCCGTGCGACACGTTCACCTTGCCGGCCAGCCCGGTGGAGCGAGTGCGTTCGATGATCAGCTCGTACTGGAAGGCGCCGAGCTCGCCGCCGTCGTGCAGGTGGATGTCGATCCCGACCCCGCGCCGCTCGGCGATCGCGAACAAGGCATCAAGCTGGCCGACCGGGTCGCGGTCGATCGACGCGGGGTCGAGACCGCCGATGCTGGTCGCGCCCTCGGAAGCCGCTTGGTCGAGCAGGTCGATGACTCCGGGTCGCCGCAGTACGCCGTCCTGCGGGAACGCCACGATCTCCATGGCGACGGCGTGGTCGAGGGTGGCAGCGGCCTCGCGGACGCATTCGATGCCACGGAGACCGACCCCGAGGTCGACGTCCACGTGGGTGCGGGTCGTCGTCGTACCGTGCCTGAGGAACTCCCGCAGCACCGCGGTGGCGCCGGCTGCACTGGGGATGCCGTACTTCGCCCGCTCGGCCCGTTCGTGTGCGATCCGCCCCTGGGTCGTGGGCTCGCCGCCGTACGAGACCCAGGGCTGACCCCACCAGCTTTTGTCCACATGTGCGTGCGCGTTGACGAAGCCGGGCAGCGCGAGCAGACCGCGACCGTCAACGCGCTCCCCCGCCGGGCCGTCACCGCCGGTCGGCAGCACCGCCGTGATCACGCCGTCGGCGATGTGTAGATCGACCGGGTCGCCACCCCATGGGCGGACGTTGGCAAGCAGCAACGAAGTCATGCCGCAAATGGTATACCAAACTACCGGAGCCGACTTCGCTGGAGTTCGTGCGAGGTGGCCAGGTGTTCCGTGACCAGACGCTCAACCTCGACCACATCGCGACCTGCGATGGCGGCGTACAGGCCTCGGTGCTGCTCCGCGACCGCGGCGAGGTCGTCGTGCTGGGCCAGCAGCCAGCGCATCCGGCTGCGCAGCGGGCGCTCGATCTCGACCAGCAGGTCGTTCGAGGCCAGCTCGGTCACGATCTCGTGGAAGTCGCCCGCGGCCCGCCGGGCCCGCACGGCGTCGTTCGCTCGCACCGCTTCGAGTTGCTGATCCAGAGCGCGCTTGAGCCGCTCCAAACCCTCACGGGTACGGCGTTCCGCCGCCAACCGGAACGCCAACGGCTCGAACGCGGCCCGCACCTCGCTCAGGTCGGCGATGTCGGTATCGGTGAACTCCCGGACCACCGCCCACGACCGCGGCCGCAGCGTGACCAGCCCCTCCGTGACGAGCGTCTTGAGGGCCTCCCTGACCGGGACCCGGCTCACGCCGAGGTCGTCGGCCAGGTCACGCTCCACCAGTCGATCGCCGGGACCGCGCACGCCATCCAGGATCTCGTCACGCAACCGCCGGGTCACCCGGTCCGCCTCGGACTCGAACCCACCGCTGTGCGCCATCACGCTCCCAGCCTCATTGGTATACCGATCCCAGTATGCCGAACCGTTCGGAGCCGAGGCGTCCGGGTGCACGCAGACCGAACCGGGCTACTGCCCGTAGGCCTTCGCGGTCCAGCCGAGGGAGCCGAGCGAGCCGCAGTTGATGTCGGTGCCGATGCCGTCCGTCTTCTTGGCGTCGAAGTGGACCGAAACCCGGCCGGTGGCGGTGATTCCGAGCAGCGCCCTGCCGTCGGGGTGTGCGTCGCAGGAGCCGGTGCTGAGGGTGGTGAAGGCTCCCCAGCCGGTCGACCGCAGGACCTTCGAGCTGATCGTCGTCGGGGTGGCCCGGTTGATCCGCCACTCCTTCAGCTCGCCGTTGGCCTTCGTGCCGATCAGCACGTCGACGGCCGCCGTACCGGTGCCGCCGCTGCGCTCGTAGACCAGCGTGTTGACCGTGTCCCAGCCTTTGCCGGCCAGCTTCACCGGTGTCGACAGCGTCAGCACACCATTCACGTAGCTCTCCGTGGAGCGGTACAGCGAGGTGCCCGCCACGTGATAGAGGTACGGCGACGCCGAGGCGAGGATGCGGGCTCCGGCGAATCCGACCCCGATGTGGCTGGCACTCATCGCCATGATGCGCCAGGATCCGTCGATCAGGTGGCCCTCGCGGGTCACCTTGAACAGCCGATCCGAGCCCGCGCGAGCGGCGTACCCGGTGGTGCGGAAGACGGTGTCGTCACCGGAGGCGCCGATCTGCTGGTACGACGTCGGCACCCAGCCGAGATTGTCGTTGGCGTACTCCGAGGTGCTGGTCGTCCCACCGTCGTACACATAGGTGAGACGTTGTCCGTCGGAGCGGTACGCCGTGGTGAACACGCTGCAGTCCGCCGGCACGTCGCCGACCGCCGCGGTCGTGGGCCGGGCCGCGACGACGATTCCGGCCGCGGAGACGGCCAGCGCCGTTGCGGCGGCCACGATCGATTTACGCATCAGAAGAGATCCTTAGTTCGAGTTGGGAACTGCGTGAAGTGATGCCCGGAGCCGACGGGTGGCGTCGACGTCCAGGCTGCCCCTGACGAAGGAGCCGGGCGGGGATCCTCCGCCGCCGCCGAGCGTGCCGAGCAGCACGCCGACGATCAGGAGCGGGAGCAGCAAGATCCGGACCACCATCGCCCACGGCGCCCGGAAGCCCAGCCGGCCGCCGTCCTTCAGCCGGACGACCTGGGTCCCGGCCAGGACACCGCCCAAGGCCCGGCCGTTGCCGAAGAACAATCCGTACCCGAGCGGAGACCCGACCACGAGCCCGAACAGGGCGAGCGTCAACGCTCCATTGCCGAGGTCGAACTGGAGGTCCACCAACGCGACGGCAACCACGCCAATGCCCATGCCCAGGGCAACCACCAGGAAATCCACCAGCCAGGCCAGGGCCCGCGCCCACTCCCCCGCGCGCACGTACCGATCCCCGTTCCCGAACGGCTCGACTCGCTTGGCGACCTGCTCACCCAGGACGCTCGCCGGGTCCACATGACGATTCACGACGGCGACCGTACGATCCCGCAGGCCGACCAATCCGGTCGCAACAGCCCCCGCAGCCTGAAACCCGCCCGCCGAAGTACGGGCCGACTACGGGCAGACCGATGCCGAAGACAACAACTACCCTTGTTGCCGCCAAGACACGATCGAGGAGTGATCCAGCAGATGCGGTGGTTACCCGCTGTTCTTGCGTCGACGCTCGGGATGCTGGCCGTCACGGCGTGCTCGCCCGGAAAGGCCACCGACTGCGAGGAGGCGTTCCGCGCGGCGGCGACGTCGGTCCCCGGCGTGACCTCGGCGGAGTGGGACTGCAACTTCGGTTTCGGCGGCGGCTGGCAGCGCGGGCAACTGGTGGTCGAGGCTGCCACCAAGGACGAGGCCGCGGGGGTGATGGAGGCGGTGCTGCGGGCGTTCGCCGCAGCACCTGGGCTCGAGGACGGGTGGGCGACCCCGCAGGAGTACGCAACCGAGGACAGAGCGATCGTCGTCGGGGCGAATGCGCTGGGTTTCAACGGCGTTCCAACTGTCGGTCAGGTACGTGAGCGGTACGGCATCAGGCCGGGCTGAGCTCCTCGGGGTCCGTAGGATGCTCTTCGTGTCCGGGAGATCTGCGGAGCGGTTCGGGGCGTTGTTGCGGGTGCTTCGGCAGGACGGCGGGATGACGCAGCGGGAGCTCGCTGAGCAGGCCGGGCTCAGCGCGGGCGCGATCCGCGACCTGGAACAGGGCCGGACCCGAAGCCCGAAGCGAGAGTCGATCGAGGCCATCACCACCGCCCTCGCGCTCAATCGACGGGATGCCGTGAAACTGCACGCCGCCGCGAAGGCGAGCCGATCGGGCACCGGTGCGACCGCAGGCGTCGCCGGGCCGGTGCGGATCGCGATCCTCGGGCCGCTCGAAGTCTGGCAGGGCGACGTCCCGGTCACCGTCAACTCCGGTCCACAACGCACCTTGCTGGCTAAGCTCGCTCTCGCGGCAGGTACGACAGTCGGTCAGGACGAGCTCATCGATCTCCTCTGGCCGCGCGCCGTACCGGAGAACGCGGCGAATCTGCTGCACACCCGGATCGCGCGGTTGCGAAGGCTGCTGGAGGGCGACGAGCAGACCGTGGTCGCCGGCGGCCCCACCGGCTACCGGCTGGCACTCGGCGACAGCGAGCTCGACCTGCTGACCTTCCGCAGTTTGACCGCCCAGGCCGCACTCGCCGGGCCGGACGAGGCATTCACGATGCTTGCGGACGCCCTGGCGCTGTGGCGTGGCGCGACGGACGTGGAGTCCATGGTCACCAGCCCGCTCTACGTCGCCCTCTCCAACGAGTGCACCGCCGCCGCCAGGGCTCTCGCCGAGCTGGCCCGCGAGCTCGGCGATCCCGAACGGGCGCTGGAGCCACTGCGAAACCTCGCCGCGCACCACGAGCTGGACGAGCCGCTGCACGTCGAGCTGATCCAGACGCTGGCGGCAGCGGACCGCCAGGCCGAGGCCCTCGCGGCCTATGACCGGATCCGGTCCGCGCTCGCCGAACAGCTCGGCATCGATCCGGGTGAGCGGCTCCGCGCGGTCCATCTCGACGTACTCCGGCAGCAGAATGGGACTCCGGCACAACCAGCGCCGCGATCGGTCGTCCAGCAGGTTCCGTCCGCACCACCGGACTTCGTCGGCCGCGCGGCCGAGCTCGAGACGATCCGTACGGCGCTCGCCGGCGCTGCTGCCCTGTCCTCCCGGGTCGTCCTGATCAACGGAATCGCGGGCGTCGGCAAGACGGCATTGGCCCTGACCGCCGCGCACAGCCTCCGTGCGGAATACCCGGACGGTCAGTTGTACGCCGACCTGCACGGCAGCGCCACGACCGCCACGCCTGCCCCGATCCAGGTACTCGGCCGCTTCCTCCGTGCCCTCGGCGTGCCCGCCCGCCGGGTCGGAACCGACGAAGCCGAAGCCGCCGCACTGCTCCGCAGCGAGCTCGCCGACCGCCGGATCCTGGTGCTGCTCGACAACGCGCAGGACGCGGCCCAGGTCCGGCCGCTGCTACCGGGGGCCGGCCGCAGCGACGTGATCGTCACCAGCCGCCGGCGACTGCCGGACCTGGCCGCGGCGGGCGTGGTGAACCTCGAGCCGCTCCCCCAGAACGACGCGATCCGGCTGATCACCGCCATCGCGGCTACGCATGGGCTCGTCGAGGCCGAGTCCGACGGTGTGACCGCACTCGCCGAAGCGTGCGGCCGCCTCCCGCTCGCCCTTCGGATCGCAGGCTCCCGACTCGCCGCCCGACGAGGGTGGACCGTCGCCGACCTGGCCCGCCGCCTGGACGACGGCAACCGGCGGCTGACCGAGCTCAGCCTCGGCGAATCCAGCGTGCTCAACAGCTTCCAGCTCAGCTACGCCGACCTGAGCTCCGAGGCCCAGCTCGCCTTCCGGCTGTGCAGTCTGCACCCCGGCGACGACTTCAGTGCCGACAGCACCGGCATCCTGCTCGCGGTGCCGGCGGCCGCGGCCGAACGCGTCCTGGAAGAGCTCCTCGACGCCAACATGCTGCTGCAGCAGACGAAGAACCGCTACCGGTTCCACGACCTGCTCGGCCTCTACTCCCGGCAGCTGCTCGCCGACGACCCCGACGCGGAAGCTGCGCAAGGGAGACTGCATGCCTGGTACGCCGAAGCGGTGACCGCCGCCATCGATTGGGCCAATCCCCACCTCGTGCGGCTGGCCACCCACCCCGAGCCGACCAGGTTCTTCAGCTCGGAGAGCAAGGCACTCGAGTGGCTTGAAGACGAGCTCCCGGCGTTGCTGGCAACCGTGACGACTTGCTCGGAGGACCAGGAGCTGTCGTGGCGAATCGTCGACCAGCTCCGGGGATACTTCCTGATGCGCCGGGACGCCGACGGCTGGCTACGCGCAGCACAAGCCGGGATGGCCGCCGCCTCGACCTCCGATGACCACCAGGCGCATGCCGCCATGCTCATGAACCGGGGTCAGGCGTTCGGTGCGATCGGACGCGAACAGGAAGCCCTGTCCGACTGCCTCGCCGGTCACGCCCTCGCCGTAGCCGTCGGCTGGACCACAGGCGCCGCCTACCTGGCGCACCAGATCGCGTGGCTTCAGCAGGAACGCGGCAACCTCGTCGAGGCCGAGCGGTGGATGCGCCGCGCCCTGGCGTTGACCGACGACGAGAAGGACGGCCACGTCCGCGCCATCGCGCTCAACGGTCTCGGCATGACACGCCTCTACCAGGGCGAACCGCAGGAGGCAGCCGACCTGTTCACCGCCGCGCTCCGGATCGACGAGACCGGTCGCGAGATGTCGGCGCTCACCATCCGCGGCAACCTGGCGACCACCCTGCGAATGCTGGGCGCCGCGGACCAGGCGGCTGACCTGCTCACCGACGTACAGGAGGCTTACCGGCACCGCTCGTACCTCAGGGGTGAACTGTCCACGCTGGACGAGTGGGCGAGGCTCTACTCCCAGCGCGGAGACGGCGCCGCGGCACTACAGGCGGCACTCCGAGCGCACCACCTCGCGATCGTCGTCCGCGACCGGAAGGCCCAGGCGCAGACCGCGTCGACCGTGGCAGAGGCCTACCTGACGCTCGGCGACGCGCCGTCTGCCATCGAGTGGATCGAGGATTGCCTCACGATCGCCCGCGGCACGTACCCGTACCTCGAGGCCGAGGCACTCATCGCCCTGGCCACCGCGCGCAACGACCCCACCTCGGCTCAGCAGGCAGCCTCCATCGCCAGGTCCTGCGGATTCCGCCTCCTCGAGGCACAGGCAATGGCGGGTCAGCGGATCCCGTAGTCGTGGATCTTGCGGTAGATGGTGGCTCGGGACATCCCGAGTGACCGGGCGGCCTCGCGTCGGTTGCCGTTGTTGTCGAGGAGGCTGCGGATGATCGCGTCGCGCTCCAGGGCCTCCAGCTGGCTGAGGCTGCGGCGGCTGGTCGCCTGCAGCTCGGCGGGCAGGTCGGCCGGCACGATGACACCGGTACGGCGCCGGTGCTGGACGACCTGCTTCAGGACCTGATGCAGTTCCGCGGTGTTGCCCGGCCAGGCCGACCGCAGCAGCTGGTGCAGCGCGTCCGGCGAGCAGCTCAGGTCTCCGTGGCTCAACTGGCTCAGGAAGAACGGAACCAGTTGACGGACATCGCCGATGTGGTGCCGCAGCGGTGGCACATCGACGGTGATGGGGAACAACGTCAACAGTTCGCCCAGATCGGTCCCGTTCGAGGCTCCTGTCGTCACTGTCAACGCGACCCACGGCGGGTTCAACCCGCGCTGCTCGACTCCGCTCTGCAAGGCGCCGGCCAGCTCGTCGAGCTGGGCCGGCCCCAGCCGTTCGGCGTGCCGGATGACCAACGCCTGGACTGTGTCGTCGGCGAGCTCGGCCTCGAGATCGTCCGCGAAGCTGTCCGACGCCTCGGCGGCATCGGCCAGGTGGAACAACCCACCCGGGTTGTTCTGCTGGTGGGCCGCCCGGGCCAGCGCCACCTTTCCGGCCCCCGCCTCGCCGGTGAGCACGATCCAGTGCCCGGCGCGGTAGGCGTTGTCCACGGCCCGGCTGGTCGCAAGCCAGGGCGCGCTCCGGCCGGCGATCCCGGGCAGCTCCGGGCGTGGTGGCGGCCGGTGCGCCGTCACACTCGTCAGACCGCGGCCGGCAGTCTGCTCGGTGAGCTGGATGACGGCGCCGGTCTCCCGTCCGTCCTCAGGCACCCGCCGGCAGGTGAGGCGCACTCGTCGCCCGCTCGGAAGCTCGATCGACAGGGAGTTGGTCGCGGCCTGGGCCAGCAGGTCGGCGGCGTGCGCGAGGACGGCCGCTTGATCGCTGCCGTCGAGGTTCTGCTGTGCGTAGGCGTTCATCAGCAGCAAGTCGTCGTTGACCGCGAGCACCATGTCATTGGAGCGGCGGCCGGCCAGCAGGTACTCCTGGAGCAGCTCCTGCTCCCGGGCCGAGCTGTCCTGCAGCAGCGCCGCGCGAATCTGGTCCGCGGTGGTCTTGGCCAGCGTGATCAGCAGCGATCCGGCGTCCTTGCGCCAGCAGGTGAGATCGATGGCGCCGACGATCTTGCCGCTGATCGGGTGCTTGATGGGGACGCCGGCACAGGCGAGGTCCTCCAGGTCCTCGGCGTAGTGCTCGTGCCCGAACACGTGCATCGGCCCGCCGCGCTCGAGCGCCGTACCGATGCCGTTGGTGCCCGCGAACTGCTCGGAGTAGCTGAAGCCCGGCGCGAGGTGGACCCGGTCCAGGTGCCGCTTCAGCTGGGCGTCGGCGGTGAGCCGGCGCAGTACCAGCCCGTTGCGTTCGGTGAGGATCACGCTGATCGGCTGCCCGGCCAGATGCTCGTAGAGCCGGCTCAGCACCGGGGTCGCGCTGCGCGCCAGCGGCAGCTCGAGATCGGGGTCCGCGACGTACGGCAGGTCGATCCGGTCGGCCGGGAGGTTCCACCGCTGGGAACGCACCCAGGAGGCCAGGACCGGTCGGCGCACGTCGCCGAGCGGAAACGCGTCGTACGTCAGGAACCGCAGCCGGGCCTGGGCAAGCCGGCTGTCGCCTGACTCAGGTGCCACTTCGTCCACGAGGCCTCCCGACAGATGGCATCGCCATCTAGAGCCTAGTCTCTGGCGGGAATGTGACTGTCTCATATTGAGACAGCCACGGCGGCCGCGATGGCGTCTGATGCGAAGTGCGGAGGTGGTGCCGGATGGACGACGACATTCCGGCCGTCGAGACCTACAACCCGTGGACGATCGTGAACGCGGTCTTCCACCAGCTCGTCGACGCCGGCCTGCATCCCGTGCTCGGGACGACCGGCGATCCGGGCGCGGCCGCCGCCGACCTGCTCGTCGCGCTCGGTATCCGGCCGTCCGTCCAGGCGGACTCCCGGCCCCTGCAGGACACCAAGGCCGAGCTCGCCGAGCTCCGGAAGGCCGCGCTCGGCGACCCCTGACCGCGAGGGTCTCAATTTGAGACCTCCCGGCGAATGCGGTGGCGATGTACTGCAACTACGAGCAAGACGTGGGCTCGCCTCCGAGGGCCCACGCCCGCGGCCCCGCGGCCGCGTCCGGCAGCGCGTGCCCGACGCGGCGGGGGCCGATCCGGCGGCCACAGCCACGGGAGGGAGAGCCATGAGTCGCCAGAGTGTGGCCAAGGCCCACCAGAAGATCCAGGAGCTGTCCTGGGAGCCTGCGTACCACGAGCCCGTCTCCCAGTACGGGACCGACTACACGTTCCAGAAGGCTCAGAAGAAGGACCCGCTGAAGCAGGTCCTGCGGTCCTACTTCCCGATGCAGGAAGAGAAGGACCACCGCGTGTACGGCGCCTCGGACGGAGCGATCCGGGGCAACATGTTCCGCCAGGTCCAGGAACGCTGGCTGGAATGGCAGAAGCTGTTCCTGAGCATCATCCCGCTGCCGGAGATCTCGGCGGCCCGGGCGATGCCGCTGCTGTTCCGGACCGTGCCGAACCCCGAGTTGCACAACGGCCAGGCGATCCAGATGATCGACGAGGTCAGGCACTCGACGATCCAGCAGAACCTCAAGCGCCTGTACATGAACAACTACATCGACCCGGCGGGCTTCAACTCCAGCCTGCGCAACTTCCAGAACGACTACTGCGGGACCATCGGCCGGCAGTTCGCGGAAGGCTTCATCACCGGTGACGCGATCACGGCGGCGAGCATCTACCTCACCATCGTGGCCGAGACCGCGTTCACCAACACGCTGTTCGTCGCGATGCCCGCCGAGGCGGCCGCGAACGGCGACTACCTGCTGCCGACGGTGTTCCACTCGGTGCAGTCCGACGAGTCACGGCACATCAGCAACGGGTACGCGACCCTGCTGATGGCGCTGGCCGACGAGGGCAACCACCAGCTGCTGGCCCGCGACCTGCGGTACGCGTGGTGGAACAACCACCGGGTCGTCGACGCGGCGATCGGCACCTTCATCGAGTACGGCACCAAGGACCGCCGCAAGGACCGCGAGAGCTACGCCGAGATGTGGCGCCGGTGGATCTACGACGACTACTACCGCAGCTACCTGGTGCCGCTGGAGAAGTACGGACTCGAGATCCCGCACGACCTGATCGAGGAGGCCTGGAACCAGATCTGGAACAAGGGGTACGTGCACGAGGTGGCGCAGTTCTTCGCCACCGGCTGGCTGGCGAACTACTGGCGGATCGACCCGATGACCGACAAGGACTTCGAGTGGTTCGAGTACAAGTACCCCGGCTGGTACGACAAGTACGGCAAGTGGTGGGAGAACTACAACCGGCTCTCGGTGCCGAACGGTCACCACCCGATCGTGTTCGAGGACGTGGACTACGAGTACCCGCACCGCTGCTGGACGTGCATGGTGCCGTGCCTGGTCCGTGAGGACATGGTGATGGCGAAGGTCGACGGCCAGTGGCGGACCTACTGCCACGAGATGTGCAAGTGGACCGACGAGACGGCGTTCCGGCCGACGTACCAGGGCCGGCAGACGCCGAACATGGGCCAGCTGATCGGCCACCGCGAGTGGGAGACGCTGTACCACGGCTGGAACTGGGCCGACGTGGTCAAGGACATGGGCTTCGTCCGTGACGACGGCAAGACGATGACCGCGCAACCGCATCTCGACCTGAACCCGGACAAGATGTGGACGCTCGACCACCTGCGGCGCTGCCCGCCCCTGCAGAGCCCGAACGTGCTGCTGAACGAGATGACCGACGACGAGCGGACGGCCTTCGCAGCCCGCTACGTCCGCGGCGGGCCGGCCGGAAGAGCTCCGGTCGACGCCTGACCGGCGTACCGCCACGCGGGAGGGCAGGGCCAGTCTGCCCTCCCGGTCCTCTCCCCTGTCCCCTCCCTGTCAACGCAGCTGTGAGGAGCCCATGGGCGACAAGCACGTCGTACGGTTCGAACCCGTCGGCATCGAGATCGAGGTCGACGAGGAGCAGACGATCCTGCGCGCCGCGGCCGAGCAGGGCGTCATGCTGATGCACGGCTGCAAGGAGGGCCAGTGCTCGTCCTGCAAGTCGTTCGTGCTCGACGGCGACGACATCGAGCTGGACCGCTACTCGACGTTCGCGCTGCCCGAGTACGAGCTGGACGAGGGCTACACGCTGCTCTGCCGGGCGCACCCGTACGAGGACCTGACCATCGAGCTGCTCAACTACGACGAGGACATGATCCGCTCGGGGCTGCCGATCCAGACCGGCGTCGCCGAGGTGGTCGCGAACACCGCGGTCACGCACGACATGCGGCACCTGGTGCTGCGGCTGCTGGAGCCGGGCGAGCTGAAGTACTTCCCCGGCCAGTACGTCGACATCGCGGTGCCCGGGTCCGCGGCCACCCGGTCGTTCTCGATGGCGAACACGTCCAGCCGGGACGGGGGCCTGCTCGAGTTCGTGATCAAGATCTATCCGGGCGGGCTGTTCTCGTCGTACCTGGACCAGCGGCTGGCCGTCGGCGACCGGCTCGACCTGACGGGTCCGTTCGGGGTCTTCACGCTGCGCGACAACCCCGGCGCACGGCTGGTGTTCCTCGGCGGCGGCGCCGGGATGGCGCCGGTGCTGGCGCTGCTGCGGTCGATGGCCGAGCGTGCCATCGACCGGCCGACGATCTACTACTACGGCGCGCGCACCCGGCGTGACCTGTGCTTCGACGAGGAGCTCAGGGCGCTGTCCACCACGCTGCCGAACTTCCGCTACGTTCCGGCGCTGTCCGAGCCGGCCGGCGACTACGAATGGGACGGCGAGGTCGGTCTGATCACCGACGTCGTCGCCCGGCACGAAGACGACCTGGCCGGCGCCGACGCGTACGTGTGCGGCCCGCCGCCCATGGTCGAGGCCGCGCTACCCCTGCTGGAACGGCTGGGCGTCGCGCAGAAGCGCATCTTCTACGACAAGTTCACCACCACCGGCGAGGCCGGTGATCCCGAGGCGATGGGGGCAGAGAACAGATGACGACCACACAGGACACCACTCAGGAACGGAGTGTGCCGAAGCCGGTCTTCACCGATGCCGAGGCCGGCGCCAAGGTGTTCCCGGACTCGACGGCCCGCCGGTACAACTACTACACCCCGCAGAAGCGCAAGCAGAGCCACTACGAGGACGTCACGGTCGAGGTGCAGCCGGATCCGCGGCACTACCTCAGCCAAGGCTGGCTGTACGGGTTCTCCGACGGCCGCGGCGGCTACCCGCTGGACTGGACCGTGCTGAAGGCGTGGGGATCGGACCGGCCGGAGCCGGAACGCGGACCAGGCACGGGCGGCACGGGCTACGAGTGGCCGGCGCTCGGCTGGCACGAGTTCCGGGACCCGAACGAAGAATGGGAGATGACGCTCTACCGGTACAACTCCAACGTCGTCCGCCAGGTCACCCAGAACGTCGAGGCGGCCAAGGCGACCAAGGCCTTCGACCAGTGGAACCGCAACTGGGTCCGGTTCATCGAGCAGCATGTCGGTGCCTGGATGCACGTGGACCACGGCTTGGGCCTGTACCTGTTCGCGAACGCGAACCGGCGGGCGCCGACCAACATGCACAACAACGCGATCTCGGTGAACAGCATGCACCGGATCCGCGCGGCGCAGGACCTGGCGCTGTACAACCTGACCCTGTCCGAGGAGCTCGACGACTTCGACGGCAGCGCGCACCTGGAGACCTGGAACTCCGACCCGGCCTGGCAGGGAGTGCGGGACCTGGCCGAGCGGCTGACCGCGATCGACGACTGGTGCGAGGCGATCTTCGCCGCGAACGTCGTGTTCGAACCGCTCGTCGGCGAGCTGTTCCGCAGCCAGCTGGTCCAGCAGGCCGCCCCCGGCAACGGCGACTTCGTGACACCGACGGTGATCGGCGCGGCGGAGTACGACTTCGCCGAGCGCGACCTGCGCTACACCAAGGCGATGTTCGAGCTGCTGACCGCGGACCGGGAGTTCGCCGACCACAACAAGGCGATCCTGCAGGACTGGCTGTCCGAGTGGACGTCACGGGCGATCGAGGCGGCCCGGACGCTGCAGCCGCTGTGGTCGCAACCGGACACCAAGCCACCCCGATTCGAAGACGGGCTGGACCGGGCGAAGAGCCGCTTCAGCGGCATCGTCGTCGGACTCGGCCTCGAGGAGCCGAAGGAGCTGGCACAGTGAGCACCACCTTCACCACCGCAGAGAGCCCGTTCAAGTCCGACAGCACCGCGTCCAACAAGTGCGGTTTCACCCTGATGAACAACCAGGTCGGGGAGGTCGTCGCCGAGGTCATGGGCAAACTGGACAACGTCACCCTGACGCCGCTGCCGTCGATGATCAGGGTCGACGCGGTCGGCAAGATGGAGGTCGTCTACGACGAGATCTCCGAGGCGCTGGGCGAGGAGCCGGGCTACTTCGACCAGGCCGAGTTCGAGGAGAACATGTCGACGCATTACGGCCGGATGATCCACACCGACGACCGGACGATCCTGGTCGCGAATCCCGAGGACGCGGCCGACTACCTCGGCTTCGACCTCAGGGCCGTCTGACAACACCTGGAGGCGACCGTGTACGAGAAGGATGGCGAGAAGTACTTCGTGGTCGACAGCCACATGCACTTCTGGGACGCCTCACCCGACAACTGGGTGCCGGGCCAGGAGCAGTACGCGAAGGGCTGGATCGAGTGCTTCCACGCGTACATGGGTCTGGCGCCGAGCCAGACCCACTGGCCGATCGAGAAGTTCATGAAGTACTCCGAGGACGACCTGATGAAGGACGTCTTCGAGGACGGCTACGTGGACGTCGCGATCTTCCAGCCGACGTACCTGAAGGAGTGGTACCGCGACGGGTTCAACACCACCGAACGCAACGCCGCGCTGGGTGAGAAGCACCCGGGCATGTTCGTGCACAACACCCGGTTCGACCCGCGTGACGGCGACGCCGGGCTGGAGGAGCTGAAGCGCAACGTCGACCGGTACGGGTCCCGCGGCGTGAAGCTGTACACCGCCGAGTGGAACGCCGGCTCGCGCGGCTACAAGCTGACCGACCCGGCGGCCTACACCTACCTGGCGAAGGCGCAGGAGCTCGGCATCAAGAACATCCACGTCCACAAGGGCCCGACGATCTGGCCGCTGGACAAGGACGCGTTCGACGTGGCGGACATCGACCACGCGGCGACGGACTTCCCGGAGCTCAACTTCATCGTCGAGCACGTCGGGCTGCCGCGGATCGAGGACTTCTGCTTCATGGCGACCCAGGAGCCGAACGTGTACGCCGGCCTGGCCGTCGTCATCGGCGGCCTGATGCACGCCCGGCCGCGGTTCTTCGCCAAGGTGATGGGCGAGCTGCTGTTCTGGGTCGGCGAGGACAAGATGACCTTCGGCAGCGACTACGCCATCTGGGAGCCGAAGTGGCAGGTCGAGGGCTTCGTCGACTGGGACTTCCCGGACAGCGAGGAGTTCTCGGACTACCCGCGGCTCGGCGTCGAGGGCAAGAAGAAGATCCTCGGCCTGAACGCGGCGAAGCTCTACGACATCAAGGTGCCGGACGAGCTGCAACTCAAGCACGCCGAGCCCGCCGCCCAGGACGACGCGAAGCTGGTCACCCAGTAATGACGGCCGCGGTCGCGGAGCGGTCCCGGGTCCTCACCGCGCTCGACGCGGTGCGGGACCCGGAGCTCGACGAGCCCATCACGACGCTGGGGTTCGTCTCGTCGTGCGTCGTGTCGGCAGCCGGTGACGTCGTCGTCAGGCTCCGGCTGCCGACGTACTTCTGCGCGCCCAACTTCGCGTTCCTGATGGTCGCCGACGCGTACGACGTGGTCTCGGCGCTGCCCGAGGTCCGCAGTGCCGACGTGGCGCTGGAGGACCACTTCGCCGCGCCGGCGATCAACGCCGGGGTGGCGGCCCGGGCCGGCTTCGTGGCCTCGTTCGAGGGCGAGGCCGTCGAGGAGCTGGACGAGTTGCGCCGTACCTTCGTCGCGAAGGCGGTGCTGGCCGGCACCGACCAGGTGTGCCGGCCGTTGCTCGCCGCCGGCCTCGACCCGGCGGCACTGGCGACGATGACGCTCGGCGACCTGCCCCCGTCGGCACAGCTGGACCGGCTGTGCCGGCGGCGGGCCGAGCTGGGCCTGCGGACCGATCCGGCCGCTCCGCTGCTCGTCGACCCTGGCACCGGTGACCCGGTCACCGGTGCCGCGGTGTCGCTGCACCTGGGCAAGGCACGGATCACCAGAGTCGGTATCGAGGCCAACACCGGCATCTGCCGGGGCATGCTGCGACACCGATACGGAACGACCGGTGCGGGTGAGGAGGAGGACCAGGAATGAAGGCCGTTCGACTGCACGGATACCACCAGCAACCGGTGGTCGAGGACGTCCCGGAGCCGAGCGTCAAGGGCCCGCTGGACGTGGTCGTCAAGATCGGCGGCGCCGGCGTGTGCCGCACCGACCTGCACATCATCGAAGGCCAGTGGGCCGAGGCCATGGCTCCGGCACTGCCCTACACGATCGGCCACGAGAACGCCGGGTGGGTGCACGAGGTCGGCTCGGCCGTCTCCAACGTGCAGGTCGGCGACACGGTGATCCTGCACCCGACCCCGACCTGCGGGCTCTGCCAGGCCTGCCGGGCCGGCAACGACATGCACTGTGCGTTCAGCACGTTCCCCGGCCTGGACAGCGACGGCGGGATGGCCGAGTACCTGCTGACGTCCGCGCGGGCCTGCGTGAAGCTCGACCCGTCGACGCAGCCGAAGGACGTCGCGGCGCTGGCCGACGCCGGCATCACCGCCTACCACGCGGTCCGCAAGGCGATCCCGCTGCTGTCCCCCGGCACGACCTGCGTGCTGATCGGCGCCGGCGGGCTCGGTCACATCGGCATCCAGTGCCTGGCCGCGCTGACCGCGACCACGATCGTCGTGGTCGACCGCAACCCGGACGCGCTCAAGCTCGCCGAGCAGCTCGGCGCCGACCACACGATCGTTGCTGACGGCAAACACGTGGCGGCGGTGCAGGAGCTCACCGGTGGCCCGGGCGCGAACGTCGTACTCGACTTCGTCGCCGAGCAGGGCGCCGAGGCGGACGGCTTCGCGATGACCGCGCCGGGCGGTTCGTACTTCGTCATCGGGTACGGCGGCCAGCTGCAGATCCCGACCCTGGACATCATCTCCACCGAGCGCAACATCATCGGCAACATCGTCGGCACCTACAACGACCTGGCCGAGCTGATGGCGCTGGCCCAGGCCGGCAAGGTCACGCTGCACACCAGGACCTACCCGCTGGAGGCGGCCGTCGAGGCCGTCGCCGATCTCGACGCCGGCCGGGTGCGGGGCCGCGCGATCCTCGTTCCCTAGCGCGCTCAGCCGGCACCCGAACCGGCACCGAACCGACACACCGTTCGCCCGGACCGGGCAGTCAAGGAGGAGGGGCCATGGCCAAGGAACTGCGATTCGGTGAGCAGGCGCGCGAGCTGATGCTGGCCGGCGTGGACCAGTTGGCGGAGGCGGTCAGATCGACCCTCGGCCCGAAGGGCCGCAACGTCATCCTGGAGAAGATCACCGGCTCGCCGGTGGTCACCAACGACGGTGTCACGATCGCCCGGGAGATCCACCTCAAGGACCAGTTCGAGAACATGGGCGCCCAGCTGGTCAAGGAAGCCGCGATCAAGACCAACGACATCGTCGGCGACGGCACCACCACCGCGACGGTGCTCGCGCACGCGATCGTCCGCGAGGGCATGCGGGCGATCGGCTCCGGCGGCAACCCGGTCCTGGTCAAGCGCGGTATCGACCTCGCGGTCGCGCGGCTGGTCGACCGGCTGCGCGAGGTCGCCCACCCGGTCGTCACCGAGCACGACTTCGCCCGGGTGGCGGCGATCTCGGCCAACGACGACGACCTGGTCGGCGCGGTGATCGCGAAGGCCCTGCACTCGGTCGGCGCCGGCGGCATCGTGACCGTCGAGGAGTCGACCGCGCACGGGATGCGGGTGGACTTCGTCGAGGGCTTCGAGTTCGACAACGGCTACCTGTCGCCGTACATGGTGACCGATCCGGGCAGTCTGCAGGCGGTGCTCGACGACCCGTACATCCTGCTGTGCAGCGAGAAGATCACCAAGGTGCAGGAGCTGATGCCGCTGCTGGACAAGATGATGCGGGAGCCGAAGCCGCTGGTGATCATCGCCGAGAACCTCGAGGGCACCGCCCTCAGCATGCTCGTGCACAACCACGTCAACGGCCACATCCAGTGCGTCGGCGTCAAGGCGCCGGGCTTCGGCGACCGGCGGCTGCACAAGCTGGAGGACATCGCCGCGATCACCGGTGGCGCGGTGCTCAGCCGGCACTCGGGCTTCACGCTGGAGACGATGACGCTCGAGCAGCTCGGCCGGGCCGACCAGGTGCGGGTCACCGCCGACCGGACGGCGATCATCGCGTCCGCCGGCCACGAGCAGGATGTCGCCTTCCGGCTCACCCAGCTGCGGGCCGAGCTGGAGCGGGCCACGTTCGGGGTTGACGAGGACGTGCTGACCGAGCGGATCGGCGCGCTGTCCGGCAAGGTCGCGGTGATCCAGGTCGGCGCACCGACCCCCGCGGAGCTGAAGGAGCTCCAGCACCGCGTCGAGGACGCCCTGTCGGCGACCCGGGCCGCGATGGCCGAGGGCATCGTCGCGGGCGGCGGGGTGGCGATCCTGCACGCGGCGTCGGCCCTCGACGACCTCGAGGTGAAGGACGACTACGCGATCGGCGTCGAGATCGTACGGCGGGCGTTGCGCGAGCCGGCGTACCTGATCGCGGCGAACGCGGGCTATTCCGGCGAGGAGGTGCTGGAGCGGATCGAGCAACTCGGACCGGACGACGGCTTCGACGCCCTCGAAGGCCGCTACGGCAACATGCTCGAGATGGGTGTGGTCGACCCGCTCCGAGTGGCCAGATCAGCCCTGCAGAACGGCGCTTCGGTCGCCGGCCTGCTGCTCACCACCAACACCCTGATCGCGGAGGAGCAAACCCCCTGGGGTGGCAGCCCCGCCCTGATGACCGAGTACGGCGCCCTCGACGAAGGCCTCCACCAACCCTCCCCCGACTCCAGCACTCCCCAATCCCTAGGCCTGGGCCCCTCCGTCGGCTGAGCTTGACAGGGCGAATCGCCTGGGTGTTTGTGGTAAGTGCCGGACGCCCTCTTCCAGGGCGACGTCGCGTTGGGGGGCGCAGCAGCGGATGAACGGACGAGTCGCGAGGCGAAGGACGAAGTACGCCGAACCGGTCTTCCAGGCTTTCGCCGTGAAGACGACGAGCGGTGCCGCGCGGGCGAAGCTCGACAAGGCGATCGCCGACGAGCTCGGCGATCACTGGCAGGTGCGGAACTACGGTGGCCGGACCAACTACTTCGAGGTGTTCGCCGAGGAGGGCGCACTGAAGGCCGCGGACGCGTGGGACCGGACCTACCGGCTCCGGGCGTACCGCGGGATCGCCAGCGCCGAGCCGGTCTTCAAAGCCTGGGTCACGGATCGCCCGGACTGGGGGATCACCGGCGACGGAAGCCTGGAAGCCGCGGCGTTCGGCGCGGCCGACTGGTTCTGCGGGAGTGGGGACGACCTCGCCAAGGCGAAGCCGCACGAGTGGAGCCTGGCGATGACCAAGGTCGTCCAGGCCTGGTCCCATCACTTCACGGACCCGAGCAAGCCACCCGGCCTCGACGTGGTCGTCGGTCACCCGGACACCGGCTACCGCAAGCACCCGGAGATCGCCTCGAGCCTGCTGGCCGACCAGGGCTTCGACCTGTTCCGCAACGACAGCGACGCGCTGGACGAGCTCAGAGGTGGCCTGCCCTGGCGAACGCCAGGCCACGGGACCGCGACCGCGAGCGTCATCGTCAGTCCCCAGGCCAACGCGCACAACGGTGTGTCAGGCACCGCGCCGTTCGCCAAGCTGATCCCCTACCGCGTCTCGGACAGCGTTGTCGTCCTCGACACCCTCAATCTGGCGCGCGCGATCGAGATGGCCGCCGACCGCGGCGCCCACGTCATCTCCATGAGCATGGGCGGCCTCGGCAGCGACCGCCTGCACGACGCCGTCGTCTACGCCCGGAACAAGGGCGTCATCGTGCTCGCGGCCGCCGGGAACTGCGTCCGCTTCGTCGTCTTCCCCGCCGCGTACGACGAAGTGGTCGCCGTCGCCGCCTGCGACGCCGCGGGCAACCCGTGGAGCGGCTCGTCGAGGGGTCACGCGGTCGACATCACCGCGCCGGGCGACCGGGTCTGGCATGCGAAGGCGCACAAGAACGACAATCGCGCCGACGTGACTCAAGGCTCCGGTACTTCGTACGCCGTCGCGACCGTCGCCGGAATCGCGGCACTGTGGCTGTCGAAGCACGGCCGCAACACCGTCATCCAGGCCTGCGGCGGCCGGGAGAAGATCGCCCCGACCTTCCTGCAACTGCTCCGGTCCACCGCGGCGCCCATGCCCGGCTGGCCCACCGGCCAGTTCGGCGGTGGCCTGGTCGACGCGGACGCACTCCTGTCCGCGCCCCTCCCCAACGGCCGCACGGTGCCCACACTCGCGCCGACCGCGGACGAGCACGCGGCCGTCGACCGCGGTGGAAGCAGAACCTTCGGCCACCTCTACGACGCCGGCGACACCGTCACGACGCTCGACGGACTCAACGCCGGTTTGGCCACCGTCCTCAACACCACCACCGACAAGGTCCCGGTCGACCTCGGCCAGGTCGGCCAGGAGCTCGCCTTCCACCTCGCCACCGACCCCGCCCTCTACCGCCGGTTCGAAGCGATGCTGACCGCCACGGACCGAGGCCTCGCGGCAACCGCCAACAGCAATGCCGACACCATCCGCGACGACCTCCTGGCCAAGAGCGTGTCTCCCGCCCTCAAGGCCAAACTCAACGGATAGCGGTCAGACCAGTGCTGCGAGCAGGCCGAGAATCGGCGCCCCGGCTGCTCCCAGCCACTGGGCCAGGGTGCGGAGGGGGGTGAACAGGGCCGATGCGGCTGAGGTCAGGGAGCCTGCGGCGATCAGGATGCGGGTCAGGCGCTCGAGCCTCCCGGCGATCCGTTGCCGATCGGGCTCGGGCCGGCTGAGGCCGGTCTCGACCTCGTGGAGCTCGGTCTGCGCAGCGGCGGAGGTTGCCGGGTCGAGCGGCGTGGCCTGGACGCCCGCGCGCAGGTCGGCAAAGGCCTGCCGGGCCTGCTCCGGTGTCACCACGATGCCGGTCTGGCCGCCGGTGATGTGCTGATCGCGGCCGACGTTGTTGATGTTGGCGGCGTTCTGGTTGCCGATGTTGAAGGTCATCGCGACTCATCTCATCCGCGGGGTGGCGGTAGTTCCCGGTCGACCCGGCGGCGGCGCGCGGTGGCGACGATGTGCAGCACGATCCCGGCGACGATCAGCAGCATGCCGATGAGATTGACCAGGCCGCCGAGCGCGAACACCAGGAAGCCGCTGAAGTCGTCCTGCGTGGGCATGCCGGAGGCGGACGAGAAGTCCAGGATCTGGCCGAAGTAGGTGTACCAGCCGACGGCGGCGATGCCGAGCCCGATCAGGAACACCACGACACCGGTCCAGATCAGTCCCCGCGCCTTCGTCTTCGTGGCGGCGATCTCGCGGAAGAAGTTCTCCCGCTGCTGGATGACGTACTGGTCCCGCGCCACGTTGTTGATCGTGTGCGCCTGCTGAGCGCCGACGTCGTAGCGGACCGCGGTCGGCGGGCCGCCGTCGGTGCGGTAGCGCAGCCGCAGGTCCGCGAACGTCACGTGGTCGCCCGGGTTCAGCCGCCGCGGCGCCTTGATCGCCTCCCCGTTCACGAAGGTGCCGCCGGCCGAGCCCAGATCCTCGACGTAGTCCACACCGCCCTGCTGCCACAGCGCCGCGTGCGTGCGGCTCAGGTACGGGTCCTCGAACCGTACGTCGCAGCCCGTCGACCGGCCGACCGTCAGGCGGCTGCCGGTCAGGTTGATCCGCTGCCCTTCGTGCGATCCGGTCTCCACCACGAGGTACGGCGTACTCGATCCATCGGTCATCGTCCGCTGCGGTGATCGCGGGCACCCAGCCCGTCCGCACCGCACCCCCACTCATCAGCAAAGCACTCGCACGGGACCGCAACAAGATGCAACCACCGGTGTATCACCGGGGACCGGCGGGGCGCTCTCGAAAGGAGGTGATGGCGAGAGACGAGGCGGGCTGATGGTTGAGCAGGGGTCTTTGTCCGAGGTGGAAGTCGAACTGCTGGCCATCGGGGCCGGGCCGTCCAACTTGGGGCTGGCGGTGGCGCTCGAGGAGTTGGCGCCGGAGCTGGCCGAGCGGTCGCTGCTGATCGACCGGAACCTGGCGATCGAGTGGCAGCCGGGGATGTTGATGCCGTGGGCCACCAGTCAGGTGTCGTTCCTGAAGGACCTGGTGACGCAGCGGGACCCGCGGAGCCGGTTCTCGTTTCTGAACCACTTGTACGAGACCGGGCGGCTGGACTCGTTCGTCAACATGAGCACGTTCACGCCGTACCGGGTCGAGTTCGCCGAGTACCTGCGCTGGGTGGCGGAGTCGCTCACCCGGGTCCGGATCGAGCTCGGCCGCGAGTGCGTGGCGGTGGCGCCGCGACGGGACGAGACCGGAGCGGTCACGGGCTGGCTCACGACGCTGGCCGACGGTAAGGCGATCAGCAGCCGCTTCCTCGTGTACGGCGGCAGCCGTGAGCCGAACATCCCGCCCGTCCTCGCCGACCTGCCGCCGAACCGAATCGTGCACAGCACCGACTACCGCCGCCGCGTGGCCGAGCTGTCCGGCGAGCTGCCCTACCGGGTCGCCCTGGTGGGCAGCTCGCAGAGCGCCGCGGAGATGTTCCGCGCCCTGCGCGACGACCTGCCGGACAGCGACATCAGCTGGCTGATGCGGTCGATCGGGCTGAGCTCGGACCAGTCCAGCAAGTTCACCAACGAGCTGTACTACCCGTCGTACGTCGACGAGTTCTACGACGCCCCGCCCGCGGCGCGCGAGCAGATCCTGCGGGAGATGTACCGGACCAACTACTCCGTCGTCACTCCCCCGATGCTCGAGCACCTGTACGCCGACCTGTACCTGGACCAGTTCAACGAGCGCACCGACCGGCGGCTCGTCACGATGGTCGACATCACCGCCGCCCGCGAGGCCGGAGACGAGGTGGTGCTGGAGCTGACCGACCGCCGTACCGGCGCCGTCACCGAGTTGCACCGCGACCTGGTCTTCCTGGGCACCGGCTTCGACACCCGGATGCCGCGGATGGTCCGCGAGCTGGCGAGCAGCCTCGAGCTGGACCGGATCGACGTCTCCCGGCAGTACCGGCTGGAGCTCGGCGCCGACAGCACCGCGGCCTGCTACCTCCAAGGCGTCAACGAGGAGACCCACGGCATCTCCGACTCCCTGCTGAGTGTGCTGGCCCAGCGGGCCGAGGAGATCTGCCGCGACATCCTCGCGCACCGCGACCGGGTCCCCGCGGCTGTATCAGCGGAGCGGCCGTCCGGGCTCTAACGCGTGGGAGAACCACCCAGCCCTCGAGGGAGAGCCGGATGACAACACTCGAACTGGATCGTGCCCCGGCCGACGACGTGACGCGGGCACGGGACCAGGCGTTCGCAGGTCTGCGAGCAGCGATGCCACCCGACATCATGGCCGAGGCGTTGCGCTGCAGCGGCCGGCTCGAGGCCGAGCTGCCGCACCGGCCGGAGCTGGAGAAGAACCTCGTCCTGGTGGCGTTCGGCGGCGGCAAGGACAGCTCGTACATGCTGGCCTTCGTCCGGGCGATGCAGCTGATCCTGTACAAGGTGCACGGCCGCACGTTCCGGATGCGGGTGGCGACCAACCGGCACGCCGGCATGCCGCGCGCCGTGATGGAGAACATCGACCGCGAGTACCGCGCCCTGCGGCTCAACGACGACCCAGACTGCGAGCTGCTGCTCGTGGACGGCGACGAGATCAGCGAGTTCGACGTCGACTCCCCGCAGCGCGACCACGTCGTACGGCGGAACCGGCTCGACATCCTGATGACCGGCCACCGCACGTTCGCCGACGGGCGGCCGACGTTCTGCAACTCGTGCAACCTCAGCGTCTTCAACGCGTTCGGCCTGGCGGCGGCGTACGGCGACGGCGCCGACGTGCTGATCACCGGCGACTCGCCGCAGGAGCAGCGCCAGTACACCTTCTGGGTCGGCCGGCTGTCGCGCCGGCTGAAGACCGCGCCGGCCCGGCGCGAGGGCCAGAACGGCTTCGGCCGGGTGCTCGGCCAGCTCGACGGCATCGCGCAGTCGTACTTCGCCGACATCCACGGCCCGGAGGCGATCGACGCGATCGCCGACCGCCGGGTCAGCACCGAGGTGCCGGAGCGGCTGAAGTTCTTCACCATCTACGGCGAGACCGCGTACGCGGCCGGCGACCACTTCGACCTGCTGACCGGTTTCCTCGGCTTCCAGTTCGACGACCTCGCCTTCAGCTTCACCGAGTCCGACTGCGCGAACCCGGCGCTGATGGCGCACCTGCGCGGGCTGAAGGCCGAGCACCTGTTCCAGCGCTCGTACGACGAGGGCCTGGCCGAGTACGTCGAGTTCGCGCTCGGCCTGATGCGCAAGAAGGACATCCCGGACGGGCTGGTGGAGATGATGCGCGCCCGCTACGACAGCCCGGACGCGCTGAAGCGGATGCGGCTCGCCGCCCAGGAGTACGCGCTGGACACCTTCGGGCTCACCGAGGAGCACCTGGTCTGCATGACGTACTCCCCGTTCGCCGGACAAGGCGAAGGGCTCGAGCGGTTCCTGAACCGCGAACACCCGAGCCTGGCCGCCCGCCTCGGCGAGATCCACCGCCTGCTGGGCGGCGCGTCCAACGATCCGGAGCTGGCCGCCGAGCTGGAGCGGATCAGCGGCCTCGAGCCGAGCCAGTTGCGAGTGCTGTACAGCCGGTCGGTGCAGACACCCGGCGGCGGTGGCGCGCCGGTGATCGACCTGATCCTGGCCGGCGACCCGCACAAGGCCGTCATCGAGACCCGGCACACCCAGGACGGTCCGAACACCTTCGAGCAGATTTCTGGACGGTAACCATGGTCGTACACATCTCCCGGCTTGACCGCGACAACCTGCTTCACGAGTACGGCGTGGACACGCAGCGACTGCAGCCGTGGCCGGTGCTGAACGCGCCGTTCGAGGTCTCCTACGCCGTCTGCCGTGCGGGGACGGTGTCCAAGCTGCACACCCACCACGAGCAGGAGATCTTCGTCGCGGTCTCCGGCGAGTGCATCGTCGAGTGCGGCGGCGACCGGCAGCCGTTCCGGGCCGGCGACGTCACCTACTTCACGCCCGGCCAGCTGCACCGCGTGCACAACCACAACGACGAGGACTTCGTCTTCTGCAGCATCTGGTGGGACCCGGAGATGTCCCACCGGTTCCTCGCCGAGTACGCCGGCTCGGACACCGAGGCGCTCGCCGCCAAGGCCGCCGCGAACGTCGCCGAGAACGCCCAGGCCGCCGAGGCCATCGAGACCGCCGAGCGAGTAGGAGCCAGCGAATGACCCGTGTGCTGCCGTCCGAGGACGACCGTCCCGTCCTCGTCCTCGGTCCGAACCCGACCCCGAACGGCGGGATGCACCTCGGCCACATCGCCGGGCCGTACCTGGCCGGCGACGTGTACGCGCGGTACCAGCGGGCCCGCGGCCGGAACGTCATCTTCACCTCCGAGACCGACGACAGCCAGACCTACGTGGTCGCCTCGGCGGGCCGGGAGGGCATCACGCCGGAGGAGCTGTGCAAGCGCTCGACGGCGAGGATCCAGGAGGCGCTGAGCGCGATCGGCATCTCGATCGACGGGTTCGGCCCGTTCGACCAGACCTACCGTGCCACCGTGCTGCAGTACTTCAGCGCGCTGCACGCGGCCGGCGTGTTCCGGCTGAAGACCGTCCGGCTGCCCTACCTGGAGCGGACCGGCGAGTTCATGGTCGAGGGCCTGATCGAGGGCGACTGCCCGGTCTGCCTGACGACCAGCCGCGGCGGACTGTGCGAGACCTGCTGCCACCCGAACAACTACGACCAGCTGATCGACCCGCACTCGACGATCGACCCCAGCGACAAGCTGACCTATCGCGAGGCCACCATCATGGTGCTGCCGCTGGAGGAGTACCGCGAGCAACTGACGGCGTACCACGAGAAGCTCGCCGCGCACCGGCGGCCGCACGTCCGGCAGATGATCGCCGAACTGCTGGCCCGGCCGCTGCAGGACGTGCCGATCACGTTCCCGCTGTCCTGGGGCATCCAGGCGCCGTTCCCGGAGGTTCCGGGGCAGGTGCTGAACGCCTGGCTCGAGCTGATCCCGGCCGGCATGTTCACCACGTCGTACGCCGCGAACAAACTCGGCCGGGACACCGTGCCGGGTGAGTTGTGGCGGAAGGCGGAGAACCTGCGGATCGTTCACTTCCTCGGCTTCGACAACGCCTACTACTTCTGCCTGCCGCACATCGCGATGCTGATGGCGCACGGCGACAAGTACGTCTGGCCGGAGTCGATCATCAACAACGAGTTCTACGAGCTGGAGAGCTCGAAGTTCTCCACCAGCAAGGGACACGTGCTGACGCCGCAGGAGCTGCTCGAGGAGGTGCCGCGCGATGTCGCCCGGCTCTACCTTGCGCTGACCGCACCGGAGTACCAGCGGTCCACGTTCAGCCGGGCCGGCCTGGACAAGATGGCCGAGGAGCGGCTGGTCGGCCCCTGGAACCAGCTGGCCGGGACGCTCGCCAAGGCGATCGCCAACGCCGGCGACGACAGCAGCCGGCTGCCGGTGTCGGACGCTGCCCGGAGCCGGATCACCATCATGCTCGAGCGGTTCGACCTCGGCTACGAGATGCCGACGTTCAACCTGAACCGTTCGGCCGACACCGTGCTGATCCAGATCGACCGGTTGCGGCGGCGCGCGGCGGCACTCGACGGCGTCGGGCTGGACGAGCAGCCCGAGAGCTGGGGCGACCTGTTCTGCGAGGTCAAGGCACTGCTGGCGCTGGCGTCACCGATCCTGATCGACCTCTCGGACGCGGCACGTGGAGCCGGCGCCTTCGACGACTCGCCGGACGCCGGGCCCCTGGTCGCCGGAGCCTTCGACGTCGCCGAGGTCACGCCGTTCGCGCCACCGCTGCTCGCGGCCGGCCCGGCCGGCGGCGAGCTCGCCGGAGGCCGGTGATCCCGGATGCGCATCACCGTGGTCGGCGGCGGCGTGATCGGACTGCTGACGGCGATCGAGTGCGTCCGCGCGGCCGGCGTGGACGCGGTCGATCTCGTCGACGCGGGCCCGATCCCTTCGCCGTCGGCCACCTCGAACGACCGGCTCCGTGTGGTCCGCGCGCTGCATCGCCGTGAACCGGCACTGACGCGGGCGGCCGCACAAGCGCATGCCGGATGGATGGACGTCGAGGACCAAGTCGGCTCACGCTTCTACCACCCGGCCGGCGCACTCACCGCGATGCCGGTGCAGGACGCTGCGGCCGAGCTCGCCGTACTCACCGCGGCCGGCGCGAAGGCTTGGACGCTGTCCCCGGACGAGTTGGCGGGCCGGTATCCGCGGATCCGGTTCCCGGACGGGACCGGCGCCGTACTGGAGGCCACGGCCGGCGTGGTCCTGGCCGACCACGCGCTGGTCGCGCTGGCGCGCTGGCTGAGCCGTCGGCCGGAGGTCCGGCTGCACCCGCACAAGCGGGTCGTCGAGATCAGTCAGAACGACCAGGGCGCTCTGATCCGCTGCGCCGACGGCGGGACCCATACCGCCGACCGGGTGGTGATGGCGGCCGGGCCGTGGTCCCGCGAGCTAGTACCTGCCGCGATCTCCTCCGACCTCACGCTGTACCGGCAGACCGTGCTGTCGTACCGGGCGCCGAAGTGGTTTCGGGACTCGACCGGCATGCCCGCCGTACTCGGGCTCGGCCCTGCTCGCGATGCCTGGCTGATGCCGACCGTGCCACAGTCGGACGCGCCGCTGCGGTTGAGCGCCGCGAGCGCCTGCCGGCCGGTCGACGAGATGACCGACCGGGTCACGCCCGACCAGTGGCGCGCACACCTCGTCGACGTCTTCTCCGAGCTGTTCCCGGACTTCGATCCTGCCGCGGTGGTCGACTCCACCGACGGCTTCTACCTCGCCGAGCGAACGCGCGGTGGACCGATGCTCGCGACGTACGGCGCCGGCACGGTTCTCGCGTACGCGGCCTGCGGCGGGATGTCGTTCAAGTTCGCGCCGCAGATCGCGCGGGCGATCGCCGATCGTGCCGTCGGGGCGCCACCCCGCCCGACCGGCCTGGACTCGGTCGACAGGCCGCGGCACCTCGCCGCGGTCGGTGAGGAGTAGAGGACCATGAAGCTGCTCGCACTCGAAGCCGTGCAGAACGCCGGCTACTACCAGTCCCGCTACCGCCAGGTCGAGGAGTTCGGCGGCACCCTGTTCGTGCTCAACGGCCTCGGCGAACCGGACTACTGGCCGGCCCCGCGCTACCGGATCGCCGGCTCGAAGCACATCGACGACATCATCGCGGTCGCTCGCGACTGGCATGCCACCGAGCAGTTCCACGGCGTACTCACGTTCTCCGAGTCGGGAGTGCTCACGGTCGCCGCGGTGGCCGAGGCGCTCGGCCTGCCCGGGGTCGGCCTGGACGCGGCGAGGGTCAGCCGGAACAAGCTCCTGATGCGGGAGGCCCAGCAGCGCGGTGGCGCTCCGGTGCCCCGGTTCCGGTTGGCGCCGGACGTCGACGCCGCGCTCGCGGCCGCCGGCGAGTTCGGCTACCCGGTCATCCTCAAGCCGACGTTGGGTGCCGCGAGCAACTTCGTCTTCCGGATCGACGGCCCGGACGAGCTGCGGACCACGTTCCCGCAGGCGCTGGCCGGGATGGCGCAGATGTCGTGGCTCCGGATGGAGGCCGACGGCATCGACCTCGGGCCGGCCGGGTTGCTGGTCGAGTCGTTCCTGGACGGGCACGAGATGCAGATCGAGGCGCTCGCCTGGGACGACGAGGTGTACCTGGGCTCGATCGTCGACCGGATCACGATCGAGGGCAACACGTTCGACGACGACGCGCACCGGGCGCCGACCGCGCTCGATGCCGACCAGCTGGCCGCTGTGCACGAGGTCGTCACCAAGGCGGCGCATGCGCAGGGCCTACGGCGCAGCGTGATGCACGCCGAGGTCCGTTTCCACCAGGGCAAGCCGCACCTGCTGGAGATCGCCGTACGACCTGGTGGTGGCGGGCTGGACTACTTCGCCCGACTGAGTGCCGGGTATTGCCCGATCCGCGCGACGATGGCGGTCGCTGCCGGGATCAAGCCCGACGTGCACCATTACCGCCCGACCGGTGTGCACCTGGCCGGCACCTGCCTGATCGGCGGACCCGGCCTGATCGAGGAGATCACCGTGCCGCCCGCGGTGTCGGAGTCCGACCGGGTGTTCTTCCTGAAGATCACGGCGAAGCCGGGTGACGTGGTCCGGCGCCCGCCGGACGGCAACAACATCCTCGGCTTCCTCTGCACCAGCGGACCGACCTTCGACGAGGCGATCCGGACGGCGTTCGAGTTCGCCGCGCAGATCGACGTACGCCTAGCGGCCACGGCTCCCCGCCTGACGGCCTGATTCAACTGACGAGAGGTGACCTGGATGTCCACTGTGCTGAGCGAGCAGCAGTCCGACCAGCCGTCCGAGGACGGCCGGCCGATCAAGGGTGGCACGGTCACCTGGGCCTGCAACCCCGGCTTCCCGCCGGCCGCCATCTTCCCGTTCACGCCGCGGGAGCGGATCGGCATCCGCAACCTGTACGAGTTCCAGGTGCTGATGTTCCGCCCGCTGTACTGGCTCGGCTACCAGGGCCGGCCGGAGGTGAACCCCGACCTGAGCCTGGCCTACCCGCCGGAGTGGAGCGAGGACGGGCTCAGCGTCACCGTCACGCTGAAGCCGTGGCAGTGGTCCAACGGTGAGCCGATCTGCGCCGACAACGTGATGTTCTGGGTGAACATGATGGCGGTCAAGGGCGACCGGCTCGGCTACTACGTGCCCGGCTACTTCCCGGACAACCTGACGTCGTACGAGAAGGTTGCCGAGGACAAGGTCCGGTTCACCTTCCAGGAGGTGTACTCCAAGACCTGGGTGGAGATGAACCAGCTGTCGCTGATCACGCCGATGCCGAAGGCCTGGGACCGGACCGAGGACGGACCGGCCCGGGCGTCGTACGACGTCGCCGACATCCCGGCCGTCTACGACTACCTGGTCTCGCAGAACGGCGACTGGACGGTCGAGGCGAACCACTTCCGGGGCGGCTGGGCCGAGAGCCCGGTCTGGAGCGTCGTCAACGGTCCGTGGCGGCTGAAGAGCTACACCCTCGACGGCGTGGTCACCTTCGTCCCGAACGACAAGTACTCCGGCCCGAACAAGCCGCACCTGGACGAGTTCCGGCAGGTGCAGAACGACACCGACGAGCTGATGTACGAGCGGCTGCAGGCCGGGCCGGACGCGCCGGACGGGATCCAGATCGGGTACCTGCCGTTCGGGATGGGGCTCACCGACGACGGCGCGGACCCGCTCGCGGACAAGTACCGGCTGGTGCCGCAGGACCTGTTCGTGGTGCGCTACATGCCGTTCAACTTCGACAACGACTCGACGGCGGCGCGGATCTACAAGCACACCTACGTCCGGCAGGCGCTGCAGATGTGCCTGGACCAGGACCGGGCGATCCGGGAGATCTACCACGGCAACGCGTACCGGATGGACGGGCCGGTGCCGCCGTCGCCGGCCAACCCGCACGTGTCGCCGAAGCAGCGCAAGGAGCCGATGCCGTTCGACGTCGACGCCGCCCGCGAGCTGCTCGAGGCGCACGGCTGGGACACCAGCACGTTGCCGGCCGGCTGCGTCCAGCCGGGTGAGGTGGCCGGTTGCGCCGGCGAGGGCGTCGACATCGGCGACCGGCTGTCGTTCACGGTCCGGTACGTCGAGGGCAAGGTCGCGCTGACCCGGATGCTCGAGATGTTCAAGGAGGACGCGGCCAAGGCGGGCATCGAGCTGAAGCTGGAGCCGGTGTACGGCTCGGTGATGGTGGCCGAGGACCACAGCCCGAACGTCCCGAGCAAGCGGCTGTGGGAGATCAACACCTGGAACGGCGGCTGGTCGTACTACGGTCACCTCACCGGCGAGATGTTGTTCGCGACCGGTGGCGGCAGCAACTTCGGCGACTACAGCGACCCGAAGGCCGACGAGCTGATCGACCGGACCGTGCACAGCGACGACCCGGAGGCGATGTACGAGTACCAGGACTACATCGCCGAGCAGGTGCCGACGATCTGGTCGCCGGGCTTCCCGAACCGGATGTTCGAGGTCGCGAAGAACCTGCGCGGCGTCGAACCGGTCAACCCGTACGGCCTGATCACCCCCGAGGACTGGTTCTACGTCGAGGAGTGATTCCCGCTTCCGAGCAACGAAGAGACACCGCCCCGGCCGAGTCGGCCGGGGCGGTGTTCTCGTTGCCTGCTTCGGATCTCAGGACTTGGGCGGGATGGTGGCGGCCGGCAGGTGGTGCATGCCGCGCAGCAGCGTGCTCGGCTCCCACTCCAGGAAGCTCGGGTCCGCCGTCATCCGCAGGTCCGGGAAGCGTTCCAGCAACCGGGTCAGCGCGATGTTCGTCTGCAGCTTGGCCAGCGGCTGGCCGATGCAGAAGTGCGGACCGTGGCCGAACCCGAGAACGCCGTTGGGACGGCGGTCCAGGTCGAGCGTGTTCGCGTTCGGGAACTGCTCGTCGTCGCGGTGCGCGGACAGGATCGACAGCGCCAGGATGTTGTTCTTCGGCACCACGACGTCGCCGATCTCGATGTCCTCGGCGGTGAACCGGAAGGTGGCCACGCCGACCCCGCCGTCGTACCGCATCAGCTCGTCGATCGCCTGCGGCATGATCTCCAGGTCGCCGCGCAGCCGGGCCATCGCGTCGGGGTTGGTGAGCAGGCTCAGGATGGCGTTCGACAGCGTGTGCTGGGAGGTGATGTGCCCGGCCACCGTGTACAGGAAGATCATCGCGACGAGCTCGTCGTCGGACAGCCGGTCGCCGTTCGGGGAGCCCTCGATCATCGCGCTGACCATGTCGTCGGCCGGGTTGCTGCGCTTCATCTCGATGATCCGGTGGCCGTACTCGATCACGTTCTTCGAGGCGTTCTCGACCACCTCGGCCGGGTGGCCGGCGCCGACCAGCTCGACCGCCCACTGCTGGAACCGCTCGCGGTCCTCGAACGGGATGCCGAGCACGTCGCAGATGATCACGATCGGCAGCGGCTGGGCGTACTCGCCGACCAGGTCGACGTCGTCGCGGCCCTCGAGCTTGGACAGGTAGTCGTCGACGAGCTGCTCGATGCGCGGCCGGAAGGCCTCCATCCGGCGCAGCGTGAAGGCCTTGCTGACCAGCGAGCGCAGCCGGGTGTGCCGGGGCGGGTCGCTGTTCAGCATGTGCTGGGACAGCTCGTCGTCGAAGCCGACGTCGGGCTTCTCGTCCTCGACGTAGGTGCCGGTGTGGCGGGCGAACATCTCGTTCATCCGCCGGCCGTCCTTGCTCACCCGCGGGTCCTGGAGCAGCGCGCGCACGTCGGCGTACCGGGTCACGAGCCAGACGTCGGCGCCGTGCGGGAAGATCACGTGGTGCACCCGGCCGGCCTTCCGGTACGGCTCGAGAATCTCGTACGGCCTCTGCATGAAGTCGTCCGGGATCCGCTGGAGGGCCTCCGTCGTTTCTGTGGTCATAAGGTCCGATCCTCCTGGCTGCAGGCATGTCGACAAGAGCGCACGTGCGCTCGGCTACGCGTCGCCGTCACCTCATCAGAGGCGTGGCCGGCCCGGCTCTGATACGCCTTGTTTTGTTGGCTTCGACCCCTGTGCGTGAGCCGCTCGGAGCGGTAGCCTGCGGGACCAAATGCCTTCCGGCAATGACCTGCCGGAGCATGGCGCTCGCCGGCATCGAGGGGAAACATCTGATGAGCGAAGAACGCGAACCGGGCACGACCAAGCAGCCAGGCGAAGGGCTCGGCGCCATCGCCACCTGGCGCCAGACGTCGGTCACGTCGAAGGCGCTGCTGTTCGGTGTCTTCGTCAACCGGCTGGGCGCCTTCCTGCAGATCTTCCTGGTGCTGTTCATGACGCACCGCGGGTTCACCGCCGGCCAGGCCGGCTTCGCCCTCGGCGTGTACGGCGCCGGCCACGTGCTGGGGTCGTTCGTCGGCGGCTGGCTCACCGACCGGCTGAGTGCCCGGGCGGCGACGCTGATCAGCATGCTCGGCTCCGCCGCGCTGATCGTCTCGATCCTGTACATCGACGTCTACTGGGTGATCCTGCTGGCGATCCTCACGGTCAGCACCGTGAGCCAGCTGAACCGCCCGGCCGCGCAGGCGATGCTGGCCGAGCTGACCAAGCCGGGCCAGCTCGTGATGACGATGGCGATGTACCGGCTGGCGATCAACCTGGGCACCGCGGTGACCCCGATCGTCGGTGTCGCGCTGGTGTCGGTCTCGTACAACCTGCTGTTCTGGGCCGAGGCGTTCGCCGCCGTCCTGTACAGCGCGATCGCCTGGAAGTTCCTGCCCGGCAAGGCCGACAGGGACCCGGCAGCCGATGCGGCCAAGGCCGCAGAACCGAAGCAGGGCTACCGTGCGGTGCTGGCCGACTGGCGCTACGACTTCTACCTGGCCGCCGTATTCCTGGTGACGATCGTCTACTGCCAGTACATCGCGGTGCTCCCGCTGGCGATCGTGGACGACGGCCTGAGCCTGTGGTGGTACAGCCTGGTCGTCTCGGCGAACGCCGTCGTCGTCGCGGTGTGCGAAGTACCGGCGACCAAGTACGTGCAGACCTGGCCGCTGCGGCTGACCGCCATCGCCGGCTTCGGCCTGGTCGCGGTCGGGTACGGCGTCTACGCGATCGCGCTGATCCCGGTGCTGCTGATCATCGGCACGCTGATCTGGACGATGTCGGAGATCATCGGGGCGCCGACCACGTTCGCCTACCCGGGCATGGTCGCACCGCCGCACCTGCGCGGCCGGTACTCCGGCGCCATGCTGAGCGTCTTCGGTCTCGGCAACGCGGTCGGTCCGGCCGTCGGCGTCTGGCTGTGGGACAAGGTCGGCCAGACGTTCTGGCTCTGGGCGGCCGGCGTCGCGATCCTCTCCGCGGTCTGCGCCCGGATCGGCATGCGCCGCCCCGACGAGCAGCCGGCCGAGGCCAAGTCCGAGGCCGACGCGGCTCCTGGTCCCACACCTGAAGCGGCCACCTGAGCAGACCATAGAGAAGGGCCGGTACGGCGTTCATTCACGCGCAGCGGTCCACCGTCGGCGGGCATCGTCCTGAAGGTAGTCATGCCTGCTGC
>NZ_JBFAHB010000026.1:0-99154 GCF_040653975.1 Kribbella sp. NPDC050820 | reverse complement strand
AGTTGAACGTCGGCGTACGTTCGTGCGCCCTGGTGGGGTCCGGCCGTGACCTGGATCCTGGCGACCAGCATCAGGCACCACCGACCGGCGTCGCGCTTTCTGCGACGCCAGCGTCGCCGGCGATGCCGAGCGCGGCGAGCGGCTCGTTGACCCACGACACCAGTTGCCAGCCGGCACCGTCGGCTTGCCGGGTGAAGACCCTGATGTTGCGAAAATGCTGCGCCCCGGCCGGAGTGGCCTTGGAGACCGCGCAGACCACGACCGCCCGGTTGTCGAACATCGTCGTGGACTCGATGCGCGTCTGCCGTGGCGAGCTGACGGTCAAGGAGTCGAGGAAGGTCGCCCGGTCGTCGAAGCGCAGGCCATCCGGGCGGCCCATGCTGAAGGCCGGTGCGAGGAGACGTTCGAAGAAGGCTCGATCCGCGGACGCTTCGGCGTCCCCGATCGCGAGGTTGATGGCGGCGAGTTCGCGTTCCGGCCGGATCATGCGGAGTGCCTCTCCGTGCGGTCGCCGGCCCACAGGGTGTGGAAGGTCCCGGCTTTGTCCACACGCTGGTAGGTGTGCGCCCCGAAGAAGTCGCGCTGGCCCTGGGTCAGGGCTGCGGGCAGCCGTTCCGATCGCAGACCGTCGTAGTAGGACAACGCTGCCGCGATGCCGGGCGTTGGGATACCTGCTCTCGCGGCTCCCGCGACGACATTGCGCCAGGAGTCCTGCGCGGCTGTGATGGCGTCGGTGAAGTACGGTGCCAACAGCAACGATTCGGGAAGCTCGGTGCCGGCGGCGACGTCATAGGCCTCGGTGATCCGGTCCAGGAACTTCGCGCGGATGATGCACCCGCCGCGCCAGATCCGAGGTGCGCGAGGCACCTGAGCAATGACTCGGGTTCCCTGAGCTATCCTTCGTGTCGCGGTTCGGCCCCGACTTCTCCACCCGCCGCACCTCTTGAGCAAACGCCGATCCGACCTCCAGATAGTGGCAGCGTTGGCGCATCTGCGTCGTGTCCTCGCAGGCGGCTTCGCGGAGGAGACTGACTGATCAATCGGCCGAGTCACTGCAACGGGAACGGCGGCTGCCACCACCACGGCCGGGTATCGACGACCACGCGATCCAGCCATTTGACCCACCAGAAGCCCCGTCGCCCCGGCGCGACGAGCCGTGCCGGCCCGCCATGGCCGATCGACAGCGGCCGGTCGGCGAGATGCGTTGCGATGAGCAGGGACGGTACGTCCCGCAGCGGCAGGCGCCGCGCGTACCCGGTAACGGAGACCGCGACGACGCTGCGTGCGTCCGGCGGGAGCGATGCCGGCAGCAACCGGTCGAGCCGCACCCCGCGCCAGCGCTGGTCGGCGTACCAGCCGCCGGTGCAGTCGAGCACCGCCTCCATTTCGTCGGTGGCCATGGCCAGCAACGCGTCGCGGTCGAGTTCGGCCACCTGCCGACCCGCCACCCCGACACGCAGCCGCCAGGTGGCAACGTCGACCCTGGGCACAGCGTCCAGGGCCCACTGCGTGACCGGCATCGCCTCCGGACGATCCGAGCCGACCTCGTGCGAGCCGGTCACCCGGCGGTCCTGCCCCGGCAACGAGAGCCCACGGGCAACACCTTCCACCGCGACGTATGCCGCAGCCGCACCCCCGCCGAGCCAGAGCGCGCGGAGCAGGGTGCGCCGGGACAGGTCAGTACGCCGCGGCCGCTGCGGGTGCTGGAGCACGTGCAGGACAGCGAACGGCACCGCAAGCACCGCGGCACCCACGTGCACCTGCATCGGCGTCAGACCTGCGTAGGTCCGGAAGCCGCCGAGGACGTGCACGACGCCCGCGAGAAGCGATACGGCGACGAGAGCCCCGAGGACGAGGCCGGCAGCCGCACGCCAGGAAGCCGACCGGAATGCCCTGCTCCGCCGCACGATCAGCGACTTCCACGGGACGAGCAGCACCAGGGCCAGACCCGCCGCGCCGTGCAGCACCGTGACGATCCACCCGGGCGTCGTGGTACCCGTGCCGAACGCGGCCCAACCGGTGGTGAACGCGAGCACGAGAAGCACCAGCAGGGCGACGTTGGTACGGCGCCCGGCACGTCGGCGGACCCGACCTTCCCGGCCCATACATCAAGTGTGCAGCGTCAGCTCCGGAGGGCCTCGCCAGGACGGGGCGGCCCACGGTTAAGTGGTGCTCCGCACGCCTTCACGCACATCGGCTGCGTGCGTTGGCCGGCGTCCCCACGTGGTCGCCAGGCTTCTAGCTTGTCGCACATCAGCCGGGACACTCGCCCCCCAGGTCATCTGCCAGTCGGAGCGCGGGTCGCGGCATGGGCGGTCAACAAGGGGGCTCACGGTGGTCGCTACCTTGGCCAATGCCGTCGCTCCGGCAGTACGGTCATCGGCGCAGTCGCGCCCAAATGAGCGGCGGAGTCTGATGGCTCTGAACGCACGAGCGTAGAGTCACCGAGAGGGGGCCCGCACGCGGTGATTTGGGGGGTGCGCGGTGAGCGAAAACGAGAACATCGATCCACGACCTGCGGGATCGCCGGCGGAAGCGCGGTCCCAAGCAGGGCGGTTGCTTCTCATCGTGGGTGCGGTACTGGTAGGGGCTGTCCTTCCTGCCCTCCTGGTTGGCGCGCTCGTGGGCGAGTTCGGCGTCTCGACGTCGTTCACCGGTGTGTTGTGGGGAGTGCTCGGAGCCAAACTCGGTGGGACTCAACGGATTGCTTACCTGGCTCCTGCACTCGGTGTCGTGGCGGCCTGGCAGCTTGGACGGCGTACGACTGGTGGTGGGCGGCGCTGCTTGCGGCTACGGGAGTTGTCGCGGGCGCAGGATTCCGGGCTGGCTGGTTCGGCGCTCTGTTAGTCGGTTCATATGCCGCAACGTTCACCACGCCGGTGTCGACAGGAACGGCCGCACTGACCTTCGGCGCCATCGTGGCGATCGGAACGGTGTACGGCGTCGTCATCGCTCATCGGTTCGGCGCGCCGCCGGTAATCGAGGGTGATCGGTAGTCACTGCCGGTCACTGCCCTCATCGCTGTCGCATTCGGCGCAGTCCTCGGTGCGGCTGCTGCCCTCGGGGTGGCCATGTCGTGGACCGGGCCCTACTGGGCACCCGAGCCGATCCGCATCCTGGTCATGTACATCCTGATGGGCAGACGCGAGAGGATCAGGGAGAAGGCCCTCGGCACCGCACTCGGTGCAGCTGCGGCGGTGGTCGTTGCGATCATCGGGCCACCCGCGTGGGTACTCACCGCGGCGGCGATCGTCGCGTTCCTGCTGGCACTCACGCAGCGGGCCGTGTACTGGCGTCCGCGACGGACCTCGTCCACTGCTGCTCGGAGTTCAGCTCTGAAGTCCCTCGCCAGATCGGAGGCGCGGGAGTCCGCGGGCGATTGCGGCAGCGGTCGCCTGCATGCTCGGCAGGTACGAGACGAGCGTCTGGCGACTCGAACGGATCGACGGGCATGCCAGAACCAGGGCCGCGACTGCCTTGCCGTGATGGCCCGTCACGGGGATTCCGATCGCGTTGACGCCTCTCTCGCTTTCCTCGAGGTTGAGGGCGTAGTCGTTCCGGCGTACGACGGAGAGTTCGCGGCGGAGGCCGGCCAGGTCGCGGACCGAGCCGTCGCGCATCGGCACCTGGCCTGTTGGATACAGGGCCGTCAGCTCGGCGTCCGTCAGGCACGCGAGGAGGACCTTGCCGCCCGAGGTGGTGTGCGCCGGAAGCAGGAGACCGACCCGGCTGCCGACGCGGAGTGCGTGCGTACTCTCGACGCCGTCGACGAAGCGGGAGCCGTTGCCTTCGAGTGTGACCAGGTGCACTGTCTCCTCGGTCTCGGTGGAGAGCGCAGCCAGGTGTGGATGCGCGACGCTACCGAGGTCGGCGCGACGCTCCTGCGGGACACCGAGTTGCTTCAGTAGCGGGCCCGGAAAGTAGACCCGCTGCCGGTCCTGCTCCGCGAACCGCAGCCGCTTCAGGGTGGACAGCAACCGGTGCGCCGTCGGTGGAGTGACCGAGAGAAGTTGAGCCGCGTCTGCCACGCGTAGTCGGCCGCGCTCGCTGAGGGCCGCGACGAGCACAAGCGCGTTCTCGGCCGACGAGACCACCTCGGGTGATGGCATCAGCGCCTCGGTATCAGGATCCGACGACCAGTACGACCCGGCCGACATTCAGATCATCCTCCAGATACCGGTGCGCCGCAGCTGCCTCGGAAAGCCCGAAGGTCGCCGCCACCGGAGGCCGGAACCCCCGCGCGACCTCGTCCCAGAGCCGGCGGCTGCTGGCCTTGTTACCGGTCCGTACGCCGAGGACCTGCTGGCCCATCGAGTACAGGCGTTGCAGATTCACTGGAACCTCGGCACCCCGGAACGCACCACTGGACACCAGCACCCCACCGCGCCCCAACGCAGCTTGGCTGTTGCGCCACAACCGCGGATCACCGATGTCGTCTACGACGATGTCGGCTCCGACGCCGCCGGTCAGGTCGAGGATCCGGTCGGCGAAGTCGGCCGCGGTGCCGTCGAGCACGTGCTCGAAGCCGAGCTGCCGCAACTGGGCTCGCTTGCCTGCCACGCGGGAGGTCGCCACCACGTTTGCCCCGAGCTGCTGGGCCAGCAGCGCGGTGATGCTTCCGAGTGCGGACGGCGCTGCTTGCACCACGACCCAGCTGCCAGGTCTCAGGCCCGCCTGGGTCAGCTGGTTCATGGCCACGGCGCCACCGAGTGCGAGCGCGCACGCGGTGACCGGGTCGATCCCCGCGGGCACCGGGTGGAGGTTCGTTGCCGGTACGGCGACGTACTCGGCGTACGCCCCTGGTCGGTGGGTACCGATGATCTCCAGTCGCCGGCAGAGTTCGTCGCGCCCCTGGCGGCACACAGAGCACTCGCCGCAGGTGATGACGGGGAATGTCGCGACCTGCTGTCCGACCTCGAGGTCGGTGACGTCCGCCCCGACAGCGGCGACGACGCCTGCATGCTCGGCCCCGAGAACGTGCGGGAATGTGAAACGAGCATAGGGATGCGTGCCCGCACGGGCCGACAGGTCCAGCAGGCGGCCGACGCTCACCGCGGCGACCTGCACCAGGACCTCGCCCGGCAGGGGGTGTGGCACCGGCAGCGAGTGCGGCTGTAGTACGTCAGGTGACCCGAACTCGTGGAACACGGTCGCGGTCATCGTGCTGCCCGGGGTCCGGAGCGCCGGCCACCGTGCAGTCTCGCTGCGGATTCCCTCCTGTGTGGTCATGGTTTCACCATGCGGTTCTCGAGGCGTCCGATGCGCTCGATCTCGGTGACCACGACGTCGCCCGGGCAGAGGAACGTGTGCCGCGGCATGCCGACTCCGGCCGGCGTGCCGGTGAGGATGACGTCACCGGGCTCCAGTGTCAGGATCCGGCTGGCGGCCGCGATCAGGCGGGGGATCGGCACCACCATGTCGGCGGTCGTTCCGTCCTGTTTGAGCTGTCCGTTCACCGACAGCCGCAGGCCGAGGTCGTGAGGGTCCTCGATGAGCCAGCTCGGGACCACGCCGGGCCCGAGCGGGCAGAAGCCGTCGAACCCCTTGTGGCGAAGCCAGTCCCAGTCGAACGGCGGGAAGACCGCGTCGGTGCGCGGGAAGAGGCCACGGGCCGACAGATCGTTGGCGACCGCGTAGCCGGCGACATGATCGAGCGCTTCGGCAGCAGAGATGTCCCTGCCTCCGCGGCCGATCACCACGGCGAGCTCGGCTTCCCAATCGACGTTCGATTCTCCGTCGGGCAGGGACACCTCGTCCCACGGCCCGACGATCGTTGTGGTCGGGGGCTTGAGGAAGAAGAACGGCTCGCCGTCCGGATCGGGCGGCTGGGTGCCCATCTCCTGCGCGTGGCTGTAGTAGTTCGCACCGGCGCAGATGACCTTGCGCGGATAGGTCAACGGAGCGATCAGAACGCCACCAGGCACCGGTACGAGGCTCGAGACGTCGAGCCTCCGCAAGGCCGGAGCATGATCATCCCAGCGGCTCAGCGCGTCCATCAGGCCGGCGCTGCGGAAGTCGTCCGGTGCCGCGCGAACGGCGCCGTCGACCAAGACGCCGAGGTACGTCGAGCCGCCCGGATCATCGGGAATGGCGTACTGCACCAGCGCCCACGGGTGATCGGACATTGTGCCCCTCTCATTTGGCCTCAAAGTGCACACACTTTGCGCTATCCTGTCAAGGCCGAGAGTCTGGCGGCGATCTCGAGGAGGAGCACGGCATGAGTGAAAGCAGCGTCATCGCCTCGCTGGGGAAGCCGATGATCCGCGACCCTCGGACGACCAGCCTCGACCTGCACGCCCATCTGCGCCGGCTGATCACCAGTGGCGCACTGGCTCCCGGCACGATCCTCAAACAGGCCGAGCTCGCGCGGATCTTCGAGGTCAGCCGGACCCCGCTGCGAGAGGCGTTCCGGATGCTGCAGGAGGAGGGCCTGATCGAGGCCGACCTGAATCAGCGACCGCGAGTCCGCGGCCTGGACGCCGACGAGCTGGATCAGCTCTATGCCAGCCGGATCGCGCTCGAGGCGCTGGGGGCCCGGGTCACGACGGACCGCTTGTCGGCGGACGAGATCGAGGAGGGACGCTCGCTGTTGCGGCGGATGGACGAGGCGCGCGGCGATCAGGCGATGCCCGAATGGCTCGGTCTGCACCGCCGCTTCCATCAGATCTGCACCGCGCGGGCGGGTGGCCCGCTGGCCCGGGCGATCTCGTCGTACGGCGAACAGAGCGAGCGCTACCTGCTCACGTACCAGGCCTGGCATCCGGACTCGTTCGCGCGGGCCCATCGCGAGCACGTCGCGATCCTGCGTGCGGTCGGTGGTTCGGATTCGATGCTGTCGGGGTGTCTGATGGCCGAGCATCTCTCGCACACCGCGATGACAGTCCTGCGCGATCTGTCCGCGGATCTGCCCGCGCGTGCAGTCGTGCAGGCACTGGCGATGGTGAGCGGCACCCTGGACTGATCCACCGACGATTCCGGAGGGTGGAATTTGCCCGGCGGGGTCTTCACGTCCGCAGATTGTTCCATGCAAAGTGTCTACACAAGCACTACGCCGTCAGATGGGAGACCGACGATGAGAGTCAAGGGTCTGCTGCACTACGGGCTCCAGGTGCCCTCGCTCTAAGTCGGCCAAGCTTTCTACACCGACTTCGGACTCGCGGTTCGCGAGCGCGACGACGCGCTGGTGGTGCGTTGTGACGGGCGTGGGATGGATCAGGCCGTTCTCAGCGAGGGGCAGCGCAAACAGCTGCGGTTCGTGTCGTTCGCCGTGGAGGCCGGGTCGTTGCCGGACTGGCAGCGACGGCTGGAATCGGCCGGCGTCAAGCTCGCCGACGCGCCGATCCATGCGGCCGACGGCGGCCTGTGGTTCTGCGATCCGGACGACGTACAGGTCAACCTTCGGGAGGACGAGCTCGTGCCCTGGCGCAAGGCGGCGCCGGAGGACTCGATGTTCAACTTCGGTGACGACATCCAGCGCGTCGACCAGGCCCGGTGGCTGACCGCGGACGCGCCGGCATCACCGCGCCGGCTGAGCCACATGCTGATCTTCGTGTCGAGCCTGGCCGCGTCCGAGCGGTTCTACACCGAGCTACTCGGTCTTCGGTTGTCGGACCGGATCAAGGGCATGGCCACGTTCCTCAATGCGGGCCCCGGGGATCACCACGTCTTCGGCTTCATCCAGAGCACACACCCCGGCCTGCACCACTCCAGCTGGGAAGTCCCGAACTTCGACCAGTTGGCAATCGGAGCACGGACGATGCAGGAGCGGGGCTATCAGGAGGGCTGGGGACTCGGCCGGCACACGCTGGGCTCGAACATGTTCCACTACATCCGGGATCCGTGGGGAAGCTGGATCGAGTACAGCACCGATATGGACCGGATCACCGAGGCGTGGAAGGCCAGTGACTGGGACATCCCGCCGGCCGTCTGGTGCCCGATGCCTCCGGAGACGTTCCTGGCAAACCTGGAAGACCAGGGCTGAGCCGGTCTGGACTGCTCAGGCCTGGTGGGGGACGGGTCTGCCCTCGGCGTCCGTGGGAGCGCCGGCCCAGATCCTGAGTGCGTCCATGGCGGGTTCGAGACCCCGGCCGCGCTCGGTGAGCCGATAGGTGACCGTCACCGGCGGTCCTTCGGAGACCTCGCGCTGCACCAGGCCGGCATCCTGTAGCTCGGTCAGGCGGTCGGACAGCACTCGCTTGGACAGCTCGGGCAGCGCCGCGGCGAGCTCGTTGAAGCGTGCAGGCCGCTGCAGCAGCAGATCGATCAGCAGGCCGGACCAGCGCTTCCCGAGCAGGGCAAACGCCTCCTCCGTGTAGGAGCAGGCGTGCAGCGGAACTCTCGGCTCGATCACCCGTCCAGTGTACGGGGATTCGAACTTTTCTCATCAGGTGCTATGAAGTAACCTGCTGCTAAAAGCGCACCTTAGTGAGAGGAATCGAGATGAGCGAGAATCCGTACCCCGCCGCGCGGCTGACCCGTGACCTGGCCGCCCTGGTTCTGGTCGACCATCAGGTCGGCCTGCTGCTCGGCGTGCACGACCATGATCAGGAGCAGCTCCGCCGCAACGTGATCGCCCTGGCGAGGGTCGCTCAGGCGTACCAACTGCCGGTCGTCATCACGACGAGTGCCGACGACGGACCGAACGGCGTCCTCTTGCCCGAGCTGGCCCAGGTACTACCGGACGCCTCGGTGATCCGCCGGCCGGGCGAGATCGATGCCTTTGACAACGAGCAGTTCGCGGCGGCGGTGCAGGCGACCGGTCGTGACCAGTTGATCATCGCCGGCATCAGCACCGACGTCTGCGTCACGTTCGCGGCGTTGTCCGCGGTCGCCGCCGGCTACCAGACTCACGCCGTACTGGACGCTTCGGGCACGTGGAACGCGCTGGCCTCGCACGCCGCCGCCGCGCGCATGCAAGGTGCCGGTGTCGTCCTCAACAGCACGGTCGCCGTGGCGGCCGAACTCCAGCGGGACTGGCGTCACGCGGGTGGCCAGGAGTTGGCTGGTCTGTACGCGCAGCACGCGATTCCCTTCTATGGTTCGCTGATCTCGTACGTCGTACCTGCCGCCGAGCCCGCTTGCAGGGCTGACCCAAGCGCCGGGGTCTGAGGCGGCCCGCGTTCCGCTCCGCGAAATCAGCGTGCGGCAGGGGTGAGCTGAGGGGACCTTCGAGCGAAGGTGTATGCACTTCGGGATAAATTGGAGGAGCCATGATCGACGTCAGCCGCACGCTTCCCGTCAACGACGGGTCGCAGCCGGAGCTGTCCTTGGACCAGGTGTGGGAGGGTCTGGTCGACAAAGCGGCCAACCCGCTGCCGTACGTCAAGAGCATCACCGAGTGCACGGTGGTCGACCGATTCGAGGGTGGCCTTGTCCGCGCCATCATTCATGTCGGCAGGCCGGTCCGTGAGGTGGTCACTTTCTATCCCAGGAAGCGGGTGCACTTCGTGCGGACGCACGGTATCGCGCGGGGGACGATCGACAACGAGATCGGTACCGACTCGAGCGGGAACCTCGGACTCACCTTCACCTTCCGCATCGTCGTCGACGGTGTCGAGGACGGCAGCGCCGAGGAGACGGAGTTCGCGACGCAGATGGAGGCCGACTATCTCGACGCCGTACGGACGACCCTCGCCGCCTGCCGAGAGCGCGCTGGTACGGCGTCCCCGCCGAACGGACCGGTCACCACGGCCGTTTTCAAGGTGGTCGACAGTCTCGATGCCAAGGGGTTTGCCGAGTTCTTCGCACCCGACGGCAAGATCACCTTCGGGAACAATCCAGCGCTTGTCGGTCGCAGCGCGGTCGAGTCCGGAACGGCCGACTTCTTGAAGACCATCGACGGCATCAAGCACGAGATCGTGAACGAGTGGGCCGCCGGCAACGACACCGTCGTCGAGTTGTCGGTCACCTACGCTCGCAAGGACGGAGCGACCGTCACGATCCCGGTCGTGACGATCTGGACCGCCCGAGACGACGGGCTCTTCCAGGACTACCGCGTGTACTTCGACCTGGCACCGGTGTTCGGATGAACTCACCTGGTGCCCACGGACGTGTCGCCGTCGTGACGGGTGGCGCTGCCGGGATCGGTCAGGCGCTGGCGGAACGGCTCGCCGGCGACGGCCACCGGGTGGCGGTCGCCGACTTGTCGCCTGCCGACGAGACACTCAGTCTCATCGGAAAGACCGGATCCGAGGGCTTCGCCGCGATATGTGACGTGTCCGCGCCGGATTCGGTGCAGGACTTCGCCATCGCTGTTGAGCGAGCGTTCGGACCGGTGGACGTTCTGGTGAACAATGCGGGCATCTATCCGCTCACTGCGTTCCTGGCCATGGATTGGGCCGAATGGCGCCGAGTCCTCAGTGTGAACCTGGACTCGATCTACCTGTTCGGCAAGGCTTTCGTCCCGGGTATGGTCCAGCGCGGCTGGGGTCGCGTCATCAGCGTTTCGTCGACAACATTCCATTCCGGCATAGGACTCAACACGCACTACACCGCCAGCAAGGGTGGTGTCATCGGCTTCTCGCGCTCGCCGGCTGCGGAGGTCGGGGAGCACGGCGTCACGGTGAACACCGTCGCGCCTGGGCTCGTTCGCACGGCGACCACAGCGCATGGCCCGCACGCAGCCTGGTTCGACGCGCTTGCTCAACAGCAGGCGATCAAACGAACCCAGGAGCCGAAGGACCTCGCTGGACCGGTATCGTTCCTCGCCTCGGACGACGCCGCGTTCATCACCGGACAGACCCTCTGTGTCGACGGCGGATGGATGCGCTCGTGATGACGCAGACCGTACTGGTCGCCCAGGGATGCCTTCGCACGTAGTCGAGAGCCAGTGACGTTTGCTTGCTCATATCAGCATTCCACGTCCATTGGTTCGGCCGGTTCGATGGTCACGCGCAGACCGGTGAACCGTCGGCTGAGGCCGACGGCTTGGGATGACGCTGCGCTACGCCTGGTCGTGTAGTTCACGATCGCGGACCGGCCGAACCAGACGCGGACCCTCACAGTGGGATCCGCGGTCCTGATTCCCGTTGCGTGGTTCACCTCTTCACGCCCTGAATGGCCGTCGCTGTCAGAACCGTTGGCTGGGTAGCGCACGCCGCCACCCGGTGCGTCGGAGTCCCAATAGAGCATCGTCAACACTTCCGTTCCATCCAGAACCTCCGGAGCCCTCCGGAGTCGTGGCCCGTCATGGCCTTCCGAGAGCTCCCGTGAAGTCACGCGGAATCTGTCGGAGTCGAGTGAGCCCGAGCAAGTACTTGGAGTCGGTCGATCGCCCCGCGAAGGGCTCGAGCGGCAGCCCAATGCTCGGTTACCGACATGGGCCAGGCGCTCCAGTACGGCACCTTGGCGGCAGCGTCGGCCGCGGTGTCTTCTTCGTCTCGGGCCAGATCCATCAACAGCCTGCAGGCGGCCTCGAGGACGTCAGGCCTCACGTCTTGAATGTTCATGGCAACGGCACCTCCATGCCCCTGGTCCTCAGGTTGCGCCTCACCTGTGGCCGGCGCATCAGTCGTGCGGCCCGTTGTCTTGGTCCCTTTTCGCTGCCCTTCCTCGCCGATCTGCACAAGGCCGTCTGCGACACATGTCCCGGCTACCGCCATTGCGAACCAGGTTCACGTCGGCCTCCTCGCCTCCGTGGCCGGGATGGCCGGGCGGCGTTTCGTCTGGGGGAATCCGCCGCATGCGCTCATGACACTCGCAGTTCGCCGGCGTTAGTCTGGATGCACCTCACGCCGTGGTGATGGTGAGCAGGACATGACCGAGCGCTTCGGACCGTCACTCGACGGGCGCGTCAGGTACGCGTGAAGACCGGAGGAGAGCTATGACCACGCCGGCCGGCTCGACGGAGGCAATCACCATCTTCGTCGTCGACGACCACGCGGTCGTGCGCCGGGGAATGCGGGCGTTCTTCGACGTGATCCCTGACATGGCCGTCGTCGGCGAGGCGGCCGACGGGCAGTCGGCCGTTGACGAACTACGTGTGCTGGCGGCCCACGGGCAGGCGCCTGACGTAGTACTGATGGATCTCGTCATGCCTCGGCTCGACGGGATCAGTGCGATCGCTGCCATCAAGAAGGACAGTCCGGAGATCGAGGTCGTCGCGCTCACGAGCTTCAGCGAGGCGGAGAGGGTGCACGCAGCCCTCGAGGCCGGAGCGGCCGGCTATCTCCTGAAGGACGCCGAGGCCGACGAGGTAGCAGCAGCCGTCCGCGCGGCCCACGCCGGCGAGGTCCATCTCGACCCTGCGGTCGCGCGCAAGCTGACCCAGTCACTTCGTTCGGGACGAGGCTCGCAGGCGACACTGACCGCTCGGGAACGCGAGGTCCTGATGCTCGTTGCCCAGGGCAAGTCAAACCTGGAGATCGCCGACAGCCTGACGATCAGTGAGCGCACTGCCCGAACCCACGTGAGCAACGTGCTGCTGAAGCTCGGACTCACGTCACGGACGCAAGCAGCCCTCTGGGCCATTCGGGAAGGACTTGTACCCTCGCCGTAGCCGGCTTGACGCGCCCTGACGTCCGCGACATCTGACGTACGTCGACTGCGCCCGATGTCGCCATGATCACTGGTCACACGCCGGTCGTCAGCGACCCACGGGACTGGTTGACTGACCAGGTGTCAAGGCAAGGACTCGGAGGGCGACCGTGCGCAATGGGGGCAGAGCCGACGTGGACGTCCTCGTCGTCGACGACGATCTACGAGTTCGCCAGGCGGTCGTCCGGCTACTCACTGCGTGGCCCGGCTTCAGGGTGGTCGGGGAGGCGGGGGATGCCGAGGCGGCGGTGAGGAGTGCCGAGGAGCGACATCCCAGAGTCGCCCTGGTCGATGTGCTGCTACCCGATGCCGACACAGGCCTGGGCCTTATCGATGCCCTGAGCCACGACATCGGGGCGCCTGTCATCGCAATCAGCGGTCAGAGCAGCTTTCGAGGGGCCGCACTGTCGGCCGGGGCGGTGTTCTTCGTCGACAAGGGCATCTCCCCGGAGCTCCTCGTGGGCGTCCTGACGGAGGCCGCGAACGAGCCGCCGGGTGGACGGCCCGGGCCAACGACGCAGAACTTCTGAGCAACGTGGAACCTTCTGAACCACCTGGAGGTGTCAGTTGAAGGATGACGGGCGGACCAGCCTGCGTTCCTTGATGCTCGGGGTATTCGCCGCGAGTCTCCCGTTGGCCGTTGGTCGGCGCCTTGGCTACTTCGCTGATCAGGGCTTGGATGTGTGCGTTGAGCGTGTGCACTCGTCGCGCCAGCAGATGAGTGCGCTCGCGGACGGCAGCTACGACGTCATCCAGACATCCCCCGACAACCTGGCCGCCTACCGGGTCAACGAGACCAACCCGCTGGGGCGACGGCTCGCCGTGACGGCGTTCCTTGCGGCCGACAGCGGGATGAACCTGGTCCTCGTCGGCGAGCCCGGGGCGACCGCTGTGGACGCTGTACGCCACCGGGTGCTCGCGGTCGACTCGGCGGACTCGGGCTTCGCCTTCGTCGCCTACGCACTGCTCGAGCGCCATGGCATGTTCCGTGACCGTGACTACACGGTGCACGAAGTCGGCGGTGTGGCAGCGCGGGCAGAGCACCTGCTGAACGGCCAATGCAGCCTTACCCTGCTGTCGAACGGGTTCGAGCTGCAGGCCGTCCGTCGAGGGTGCACGGTTCTGGACCAGGTTGGTTCGGTGGCTCGGCCGTACCTCGGGACTGTCTTCAGCTCCCTGTCTGCATGGTTGGAAGAGCATGCGGACATCGCGGCAGCGTTTACCGTCGCATACCTCGACGCAGTGGCCTGGTGCCTGGACCCGGCGCACCGGGAGGACGCCGTCGAGCTGCTTGCCTCCGAGCTCGGCGTGACCAGCCGGATGGCCGAGGGCCTCTACTCTCCGTACGTCGACCCTCGTCACGGGCTGGTTGCCGATGGAATGGTCGGCCAGGCCGCGTTGCGCTCCGTGTTGGACCTGCGCGCGCGATACGACGGTTTCGATACCTTGCAGGGACCGGCCGACCTCGACCTCCTCTCGCGTCCAGGAATCCTCTACGACCAGACGACGTCAGAGTGGGCGCACCGGAAGCGCTCGTCACGGTCGGTCACGGCGACGTGAGCGCGCCCGGCGCCACCGCGCGGACGACCGTCGACACACCAGGAGTGCTGTCGATCACGATGCGGCCGCCAAGACCCTCGATCCGTTCGCGCATCGTCCTCAGCCCCAGGTGGCCGGGATAGTCCGCGTCGGGGTCGAAACCGACACCGTCGTCCGAGACCTGGACGAACAGGGATCCGGGCTCGGTGGGATCCTCTCGAATCTCGACGCCCACATGGCTCGCCTGGGCATGCTTGACGACGTTGTGGAGTGCTTCCTGCACCATCCGGAACAGCTCGTTCTCCGTGGCCTCGTCCAACGGCAGCGCGTCGTCGGGCCCTTCGACGCTGATGTCGAGACGTTCACGGGCTGCGACGGCGGCGGCGTGGCGGCGAATGCCTGCGACAAGTCCCTCCTCGTGCAGGGCTCCGGGGCGGAGCTGGAAGATCAGCGCCCGCATCTCGGCCAGCGCGCCTTGGGTCAGGTCGCGCAGCTCGGCAACGCCCAGTTCGATCGGGTCGTCAGGCGCCAGACCCCGGCGCTGCGCCGCAAGCTCCACCGCGCGTGCGGTCATGGTCATGGCGAACAGCGCCTGGCTGATCGAGTCGTGCAGCTCGCGGGCAAGCCTGTGCCGCTCCTCCAAGGCGGTGTGGCGTTCGAGCTCATCGAACATCCGGGCATTCTCCACGGCCACGGCGGCATGGTCCGCCATGGCGCTGAGGAACGCGACGTCGGCCTCACCGGGCTCGTAGGTCTCGCGATAGAACACGGTGAGCACGCCAACGGGTCGGCCGCGAACCAGCATCGGTACCGCGACGAACGCACCCCAGTTCGCCTGCCGTAGCACGTCGTGCAGCGGAGCCCACCGGGGATCGCCGAGCACCTCCCGGCGCCAGTCGGGCCAGACGATGGGTCGCTGCAACTCGAAGACCCGGTAGACCGCCAGCGGCGCTCCGAGGCGGCGGCACTCCTCGACCCGTGCCGCGTAGTCCTCGGGCAGGCCGGCCGTGCCGGACACGGTGGCGATCCGGGACTCGGGGTCGACGGGTACGACGGCGCAGCCGGCGACGCCGGTGGCGTGGAAGACCTCCGAAGCGACCCGGTCCAGGGCTGCTTGGAGCGACTCGGCGAACGCGATGCTGGAAGCGGTGCGGGCGAATGCCGCGACCCTGCGTGCCTGGACCTGGCTCTCGGTGACGTCTCGGAAGGTGACGATCACCAGCCCGCGACCCTCGGCATGGAAGGAGCTCTGCGAGTACTCCAGCTCCCGTTCTGACCCGTCTGGGCGGTGGTAGCCGACCGAATGGGCTGTCACCTCACCCGACGCCTCCGAGGGCGTCGTCCGGCCGAGCCGCAGGGTGGTGAGGAACGGGCCTGTCCGGCCGACGAGCTGCTCGGCGCGGCGGCCGAGAATACGACTGCCGGACGGATTGATGTAGACCAACCGGCCGCGTTCGTCGAGTACGGCGATACCGTCCATCGACGCCCGCACGAGTTCTGCCAGGGTGCCGAGCCCAAGCCGCTCAGGGCTCATCTCGGCCGCTGCCGGCGTAGCCTCGGCGTCCGACGGCTCGTCCATCACTGCTCCCTGCTTCGCAGACGGTCCCGATCCTCCTCCCACGGCGTCCGTAGTCAGAGGTCGGTCGAGCCAGGATCACCAACGACGTCGAGCGGCGTGTGGCTCGCGAATCGGCGCCCGGCGTAGACCAGTGGCGGACCGTCGAGACCGACGGCGGCCTCCTCGACGCTGCCGATGACGATTCGATGATCGCCCCCAGGGACGACGGCGTCCAGTGAGGCCACGAGCCAGCCCACCACCCCATCCAGGCGCGGTAGCCCGGCGGACTCGTGCCAGCGAACGCCCGCGAACCGGTCAGCCCGCTTGGATGCGAAGGCTCTGGCGACGTGCACCTGTTCGGTCGACAGCACGTTGACCGCGAACCGTCCTGAGGAGCTGATCGTGGGCAGCAGGGATGACTGGAAGTCCAAGGCGATCGCAACCATCGGGGGATCCAAGGACAGCGAGGTAACAGCGCTGACGGTGGTGCCCCGTGGCCGTCCGCCCACCGACATCGCGGTGACGACCGTCACGGGGGCCGGCAGGCAGGCCATCACGTCCAAGAACTCGCGGCGGCCGACCGCGCGGTGTGAGGCCGGTGTGAGGCCGCCGAACAGTGCCGTCGGGCCTGTCATGAGCTGCTCCGATCGGAGGTCGGCCAGGAGCCAGGAACGTGTCGATCCACCGTAGGAAAACCGGACCCCGAGGGCACGCGACAGATGTCCTGGCGGATGCGGGGCTTGCGTCCCAGGCAGTGCTGCCTGCATCGACCGGCCGAGCCGGGTCGGACGGTCGATGACGCAGACAGCCAGCGTGGACGACCGTTGTCGAACGAGGTCATCACGATGACCCACACCACTGAAAGGTCGTGACATGATCGAGAGCGACCCCGGCCGTCCGACGCCGACTCGCGTCTCGAACGAGCCGGCGATCCGTTTCGCATCCGTCGTCACCACGTTCGGCGACGAACTCGTTCTGGACAGGGTCTCGTTCGACGTCGATGCCGGCGATTTCGTGTGCCTGCTCGGCCCGAGCGGCTGCGGCAAGTCGACAACGCTGCGCATCCTCGGTGACCTACTCGACTTCGACGAGGGCGACGTCGAGGTGGGCGGCCGGCCCCCGAAAGACACTTGGCGCGACCTGGCCTACGTGTTCCAGCAGCCGCGCCTGCTTCCCTGGCGAACGGTTCTCGGCAACGTCATGGTGGGCATGGACCTTCGCGGCGTGGGCGGGTCGAAGGCCGACCGGCGGGCCACCGCGGTTGCGAAGCTCGCGCTCGTCGGTCTCGCCGATGCGGCACAGAAGTACCCAGGAGTGCTCAGTGGCGGCGAGCGTCAGCGGGTGGCCTTCGCCAGAGCACTGGCCATGGACCCCCACGTGGTCTTCATGGACGAGCCGCTGTCGGCACTCGACATCCGGACCAAGCACGAGCTGCGCAACGAGATCGTCGACCTCTGGCAGCGCACAAGCAAGACGATCCTCTTCGTCACGCACGACCTCGACGAGGCGCTCTTCCTGGCCGACAAGGTGATCGTCTTCTCGAACAAACCAACGCGCATCCTGCGCCAGGTGGCCGTCGAGGCGCCTCGTCCCCGCGACCTCGACCAGGATCCCGAGCTGCAGCTGCTCCGCAAGCAGCTCCACCAGCTGTTCCAGGACGCGAGTGAGTCGGACGACCCCGCTGATCGGCGGAGCGAGCTCGGCCATGCGGCCGCCGAGGAGGTGACGGCATGACGCGCGGTTCGAGCCGGGGCGGCACGACGACCTCACCCGCCGTCGATTCCAGGAGTAAGGCCGGGCGGGTACGGCGCCGGCGGTCGGAAGCCTCAAGGTCGGGCTGGTTGCTCTCCAGGACTCTCACCGACGGAGTCCCGCTCCTGCTCATCGTCTTGTGGTGGTACTTCTCTCAACGCCTTCCGGCTTACGTGCTGCCGGATCCGATCGAGGTGGTCGTTAGGACCTGGGACCTCCTTGGAGCGGATGCCGACGCCTTCCACCACACCTACGTCTCGGCGGTTCGTGTCGCCACAGCGGTGACGATCGCACTGGTCGTCGGCACTACGGTGGCGGTGGCAGCCCGGTACGTGCCGCCGCTGCGTGGGCTCCTGATCGACAGGTTCAGCCCGTTCGTCAACGCGTTTCCCAGCATCGGGTGGGCCATCGCAGGTCTGTACTGGTTCGGCGTTTCGACGCAGGCGGTGCTGTTCGTCGAGGTCGCGATCATCCTTCCCTTCACCCTCATCACCGTCTGGGAAGGGCTGAAATCGCTGGACCCGGAGACCATGGAGATGGCGCACAGCTTCACCCGCAGCCGCATGCGGGTGCTGCGGATAGTCGTCGCTCCGTTCCTGGTGCCGTACCTGTTCTCGGCGCTGCGGATCTCCTTCGGAACGGCCTGGAAAGTGGCTCTCCTGGCTGAGATCTTCGGCGCCAGCGACGGGCTCGGCTACCTGCTCAACTACTCGCGCGAGCAGTTCGACTCCACGACGCTCTTCGCGACCATCTTCACGATCATTCTCATCGTCCACGCTGTCGACAAAGCGGTCTTCGGACCCGTCGAGCGACGTCTCCTGCGCTACCGGCGAGTCCCCCTGACACGTCAGTGAATGCCCGGGACCCGCGCCACCTCGTCAGCACCAACGCTCTGGCTTATCAACGCGAAAGGTCAATCGTGTCCACAACCCCACCACAGCAGGGCTCCACCAGTCGAACGCGTCGGACCGCCGTCGTCATCCTCGCGCTCTGGTGCCTCGTTGCTCTCGCCGGTTGCGCGTTCGGCGCAGGGCCGTCGGCGGCCGAAGCCAAGACGATCAAGCTCGCGGTCAGCGACGACCCCACCAGGCACATGGCACTGTGGGCACTGGAGCACGGGAAGGTCGACACCGGTGGCATCGACGTCGAAGTGGCCTACCTCCCGAACGAGACCGCCACCCAGGCGTTCCAGACCCGCCAGTACGACCTGATCGAAGCGTCGCCGGTGTCCGTCGCCGCATCCGCGGCATCCGGTTTCCAGACTCGGATCGTCTCCGCCGGCGTCCTGAACCGAACCGGAACGGTCGTCTACGTCCGCAGCAACTCGGCGATTCGAGGCGGCAGCGACTTCAAGGGAGCCCGCATCGCGATCGGTTCGCTCGGTGGGAGCTCGACCCAGGAGCTGCGCTTCGTGCTCCAGGAGGACTACGGGCTCGACACGAGCCTCAAGGGCGGTGACGTGGTTTTGCAGCCTGCGTCGCCCGACAGCGTGTTCACGCTCCTGAAGCAGGGGCAATTCGACGGTGCGGTGATGCTCAACCGGGCTTCGTACCTTGCCGGCAAGGACCCCTCCCTGCGCGTCGCACTCGAAGTCAGCAAGGAAGCAAGCGCGATCACCCACGCCTCGGCAACGCAGACGGTTCTGGTTACCTACCCTGACGTCGAGGACGTCAAGCGCGACGCGCTCGCCGAGGTGAGCAGCGCGCTGGCTGCCAGCGTGGCCTACGCGCGAGACCACAAGGCAGAGGTGGCCAAGGAGGCAGCTCAGGGGAACGCCGCGACGGCCGACTACCTGCAATGGTGGTGGCAGCACGCTGACCTCCGGTTCGGGTCACTCGTCGACGCCGACATCGCCGGCGTCGAAGCCTTCTGGACGATGGCAGAGACGGTTGGTCAGATCAAGGACAAGCCCAGCTTCGACGACCTTCGGTCGAGCGCCGCTCCCGAGCCCTCCTGATGGACCGGCAGGCCATGATGAGCACACAGCGCAGCTTCACGTTGTCCAACTGGACGGACCTCGATGAGGTGCCACGCGATGTCGGTCCGGACGGTCTCTACGAGATGCCCGGTATGGGGCGCATCCCTGCCCACCTGCCGCTCGGTCACACCAAGTTCCTCGGATCGGGCTCAGGCGTAGACGCCGGGCCGCCCTGGCTGTACCTGTTCCAACGGCCGATCGGGGAGGTGACTCCCTGGCGTCGCCACACCAGCGACCACCTCGAGTTGGTCCTGTCCGGGGAGATCGAGTGGTACGACGACGCCGGCAACGCGGGGACGCGGCTGGGTCCGGACAGCGTGTTGTTCATCCCAGCCGGTCGCAGCTACCGCTACACGACCGTCAGCGCCGCCGATCTTCTGGCCCTGTGGTACGGCGTGCCCGACGTCATCGCGGAGGCGACGCCGCACCTGGCCGCAGACGAACCCACGACAAGGGGATGACCATGGACTTCTCGCTCTATCTCAACCCCCAGACCAGGGGGGCGGCCGAGGACCGGCAAGTCATCGAGCACGTGACCTCCTCGGCCCTTCGCGCCGACGTCGCAGGCTTCCGATCGATCTGCCTGACCGAGCATCACTTCAACGACTACAACACCTACGCCGACCCGTTCGTGTACGGGGCGTTCCTCGCCGGCCGGCTCCGGAACGCGTGGCTCGGGCTGACCGTCGCGACCGTCCCGCTGCACCACCCCATGCGGTTCGCGGAGCAGGTCAACCTGCTGGACCAACTGACCCGCGGCAGGCTGTTCGTCGGGATCGGCGTTGGCGGGTCCAACCTCGAGTTCGAGGGCATGGGCGTCGACATCGAAGAGCGCCGCGATCTGCTCGACAGGCACCTCGAGCTGGCCCGCCGGGCATGGGCTCTACCTGACCGGCAGGGCAGCCTGACCTGGAGCAGCGGGCACTCGTCGGGCCAGGTCCGCGGCCGGGTGATGCCGGCGCCGTTCGGTCCGACTGGCCCGCTGCTGGCACGCGCCTGTCTGTCCGACGAGAGCACCCGCGCGGCCGGACAGGAAGGGCTGGCCCTGCTGATGGGACGCTTCGGACCCGAGCGAGCCGCGCAGCAGCTCAACATCTATCGCGAGTCGCTGGAAGAGGCGGGACACACGAAAGCGCGGATCGAGCACCTCATGCACTGGTCCGGCCTGGCGAAGATGATCGTCGTCGGCGAGGACGACGCGAGCGCACGAGATCAGGCCGAGCCGATCGTCGACGCCTATATCGCCGCCGCGAACCGCTCGCGGTCAGCGGACAACGCCGAGGCCGCGATGAGCGCTGGGGTTGGTGCGTCAGAGGCGCACGTGAAGGCCGACTACCTGGAACGCGCGATCATCATCGGCGGGCCTGAAACCGTCGCGCGTCAAGTCGCCGACTATGCCGAGATCGGGCTCGGTCACCTGATGCTGTGGTTCAGCTGGGGCTTCATGAGCGCCGAGACCGCAGACCGGTCCCTCACGCTGTTCATCGACGAGGTCGTGCCCCGCTATCACGCCTTGAAGGCCCGGAACGCCGGCGCTGCCTGAGCGCCGTACCCGATCGATCTCGCAAGATCTCTCGAAAGGAGCATCGTCATGGACGGTATGGATGTCGGGCTGCTACTCGTCCGGTTGGGGGTCGGTGCCGTGCTGGCACCGCACGGCCTGCAGAAGCTGTTCGGCTGGTTCGGCGGACCCGGAGTCGGCGGCACCGCGCAGTACTTGCGCGGGCACGGGTTCCGCCCCGCGAAGCTGCACGCCATCGCAGCCGGACTCTCCGAGTTCGGCGGGGGTCTCCTCGTTGCGCTCGGCCTTCTCACCCCGCTCGGCGCGGCGGTGATGGCCGGAACCATGATCGTCGCCATGGCCAGCGTGGCCGGCAAGCGCGGATTCTTCGCCAACACTGGGGGCATCGAGTTCCCGCTGGCGCTCTGCCTTGGTGCGCTCGCCGTGGCGTTCACCGGCCCGGGGGACATCTCGGTCGACGCGCTGTTCGGAATCGCTTACCACGGCACGGCCTGGGGACTGGGTGCCGTCGCGCTGGCGCTGATAGCCGCGGGTGGCACCCTCGCGACCCGCCTTGGCGGTAAGACCGTCGAGCCTGACGCGGTGGTCGCGGACTCGTCGCACTCCTGACGTCATCCTCTCGAAGTTCCGTCCCCCGAGCACACCGGCGACGTGGCTTCAGCACCACCGAGGTGCACGCATTTCCAAACCAGAAAGGGTTCCGATGGCAACGCAACGATGGTCGCTGGTCCAGTACGACGCCAACGGGGCAAAGGGATCAGAGCTAGGGGTTCTTGCCAACGGCAAGGTCACTCGACACATGGCGGAAGCGTGAGGACGCAGGGGGCAGCGGTGGCTTCACGGACCGATTGGCCGGTCCGCCGTACGCCGGGCACGACCATGACCGCTGTGACCTTCCGCGAGTTCGGAGGGCCGGACGTACTGCACTCAGAGCCGGTCCCGGTTCCCGAGCTCGGTCCTGACGAGGTGCTCGTCCAGGTTGCGGCGGTGAGCGTCGGACGCCTGCTGGACTTGGCGGCCCGCGCCGGCACCCACCCGTACGCGCGCTTCACCTTCCCGCACATCCTCGGCGCCGACCACGCCGGCGTGGTGGCGGCGATCGGGAGTGAGGTGACCGGGCTGGGGCTCGGCCAGCGGGTGGCGACGTTTCCGGTCGTGACCTGCGGGATATGTGCCACGTGTCTCGCCGGGCACGACGAGCTCTGTCCGAACCTGCAGATCATCGGCACCGACCGGCCCGGCGCCTATGCCGACTACGTCGCCGTGCCGGCCGTCAACGCGCATCCCGTACCGCACGGTATCGACCCCGTCGACGCCTGCGCTCTCGTGCTCGGAGCGGCCACGGCGATGAACCAACTCACCCGTGCAGGCATGCAGCGGGGCGACTGGGTCGTGGTCCAGGCGGCGCCGTCCGCGCTGGGTAGTATCACCGCTGCTCTCGCCAGGCACCTCGGCGCGAACGTCGTCGTCACCTCCCGCGTCGCGGACAAGCGAACGCAGCTCAGTGAGCTCGGCTTCGAGCACGTGCTCGACGGAACGGCCGCGGAGTTCCCCGACAAGGTTCACGAGCTGACCGGCGGAGCCGGCGCCGACATCGTCGTTGACAACATCGGCGACCTCAAGCTCTGGCGCAACAGCCAGGCCGTCCTCGGCCGGGGCGGCACGCTGGTCACCAGTGGAGCATTCCGCGGGTCGGAGGTTCCCCTGGACCTGCAGCGCCTGTACTCGATGGGTCAGAGCGTCCTCGGTCTGCGAACCGGCAACAAGGAGAGCAGCCGCCGGGTGTGGGAAGAGGTGGAGCGAGGATTCCGCCCGCCTGTCGCGGCGACGTTCCCACTGCAGGAGGCCGCGGCGGCGCACCGGTACCTGGAGGACGACCTGAACGTCGGCCGAGTGGCCTTGGTGACCGAGGGCTGAGCCAGATGGCGAATGCGCAGCCCGGGGCGTTGATCTCCTCGGCAGAGAAGGCCCTGCTGCTTGCATGTCTACCCGAGCGCCAGCGACGGCTGATTGGAGTGAGGAAACCGATGCACGTCAAGGGTCTGCTGCAGTACGGCCTCCAAGTGCCCTCCCTGGAGGTCGGCCGTGTGTTCTACACCGACTTCGGCCTACAGGTCGCCGAGCGGGGGTGCGCTTTGGCCGTGCGGTGTGACGGTCGGGAGATGGACCAGGCCCTGTTGACCGAGGGCTCCCGCAAGCAGCTGCAGTTCGTCAGCTTCGCGGTAGAAGCCGGATCCCTACCCGAGTGGCAGCGCAGGCTGGAGTCTGCGGGGACGTCGCTCGTGGACGCGCCGGTCCAGTCCGCGCAGGGAGGCCTGTGGTTCACCGACCCCGACGGGGTTCATGTCAACCTGCGGGAGGACGATGTCGTCCCCTGGCGCAAGGCCGCTCCCGAGGAGTCGATGTTCAACTTTGGTGACGAGATTTAGGGTGGACCAGGCTCGCTGGCTCAGGGCTGACGCCCCGGCATCCCCTCGCAGGCTCAGCCACATGCTGATCTTCGTGACCGATCTGGCGAGATCGGAGCATTTCTACACCTCGCTGCTCGGCCTTCGGCTGTCCGACCGGATCCGCGGCATGGCGACATTCCTCAACTCCGGGCCGGGCGACCACCACGTCTTCGGGTTCATCCAGAGCACCCATCGCGGCCTGCACCACTCCAGCTGGGAAGTGACGAACTTCGACCAGCTGGCCGTCGGCGCCGGGACCATGCACGACAAGGGCCACGAGGAGGGATGGGGTCTCGGCCGGCACACCCTGGGCTCGAACCTCTTCCACTACATCCGCGATCCGTGGGGCGGCTGGATCGAGTACGGCGCCGACATGGACCGAATCACCGACGCTTGGAAGGCCGGCGATCGGGAGACTCCGCCTGCGGTCTGGTGCCCCATGCCTCCGGAGACGTTCCTGGCCAACCTCGAAGAGCCCGGCTGGAGGGACAAGGGAAGGAAGCGGGTTACGCACTGCTTTCGACAGACCCGACGCGCACTTTCCTGGTCGGTGTCGGTGCGGAGTTACGGTGGTCGAGGAGGCGAAGATAGTGACACGTCCAGGGTGGGTCAACGACGAGTTGTTCCCGTTCGAGAGCCGGTACGCCGATGTGGCCGGTGCCCGGGTTCGCTACATCGACGAGGGTGACGGCCCAGTGTTCCTGGGCTTGCACGGGAATCCGACCTGGTCGTTCCTGTACCGGCACATCGTGCAGGGGTTGAAGGATCGGTTCCGGTGTATCGCGCTCGACTACCCGGGGTTCGGCTTGTCTTCCGCTCCGGCTGGGTATGGCTACACGGTCAGCGAGCACGCCGCGGTGGTGGAGGCGTTCGTCGAGCAGCTGGACCTGCGTGACATCACGTTGATGGTGCAGGACTGGGGTGGTCCGATCGGGTTCTGGGTGGCCGGCCGTCACCCTGAGCGCTTCCGGGCGTTCGTGATCGGCAACACCTGGGCGTGGCCGATGGCGGACAGGGCGACCAAGACCTTCTCCAAGACCCTTGGCGGGCCGATCGTCGGTGGGTTCCTGGTGGAGCGCGCGGACGTCTTCACCGAAGTGTTCATGCGCGGCGGTATCCGGCGAAAGAAGCTCACCATCGATGAGCGGTTCATGTACAAGCGCCCCCATCCGACTCGCCAGTCGAGGGTCCCGGTGCACGTGATGCCGCGTGAGATCCTGGCAGCCGGCGAGTTCCTGGCAGAGGTCGAAAATGGGCTCGCGCGGGTCGCCGGGAAGCCTGCGCTGGTGGTATGGGGTGACAAGGATCCGGGATTCAAGACGCCGCACCGGCTCCGCTGGGAACGGACATTCCCGAACCACCGGACCGAGATCCTCAGGGGCGCGTCGCACTACATCCAGGAAGACGCTCCGGACGAGATCGTCACCGCGATCCGGTCCTGGTGGCCAGGCGGCCGCTGAGCCGAGGGTCGCTGAGGTGCTGTGCGCCATGTCCGAGGTCGGGATCATAGCGGCAGGCGACCTGCCCCTCGCGCCAACCTGACCGACAAGTTGGCGTCCGTGGAGGGGCTGATCGCCGCGGCCGCATCGCGGACATCGCTACCGCGCTCCGGTCAGCGGGCGTCCCATGTGAGGTTGTCCTCGATGAAGCGTCGCAGGGATTCCAGCGATTGCTGGTATGCGCCACGAATCATGTCGGAGAGCCGGTCGGCGTCCGCGGAATCGAGCTGCTCGAACGTGGAGTGCAGGGTGACGGTGGCGGAATCGGCGGTAGCGCCTTGCGTGACTGTGAAGGTCCCGCGGGAGTGACGCACCGGCAACGGCACCTGGACGTGCTCGAACCGGAGGCTGTGGTGCGCGGGCGACAGTTCGCTGATCCGCTCGTGTACCTCCTGTCCGTCGGCCATCTGGCACACCCGCAGGTCCCCGTCTACCCGCGCGGAGACCACTCGTGGCAGCCATTGCCGAGTAGTGGGCAGATCGGCCAGAACGGCCCAGACGTCGTCGGGGCCGGCCGAGATGTCGATGGTGTTGGTGATCGTGGGCATCGGTCGGGTCCTTTCGTGGTGAGACGGCTTCACCAGTTGTGACGGCAACCAGGCCGCGAATTCATCGCGCGTGAGTCGTAGCCTGGGCGCGTGGCGACGACTGACGGATTCGTTGCGCCTGCGGATGCGCCAGCTCTGCTGGCGGCTGCGGTAGGTGGTGATGCGGAGGCGTTCCAGCTCTTGACCGCACCGCACCGACGCGAATTGCTGGTGCACTGCTATCGGATGCTCGGTTCGGTGGACGACGCGGAGGATGCCGTTCAGGAGGCAATGCTGAAGGCGTGGCGGCGACTGGCGGGGTTTCAGGGGCGCTCGTCGCTGCGGGCCTGGCTGTACCGGATCGCCACCAATACGTGCCTGGATGCTCTCGACTACCGCGCCCGGCGAGTGCTTCCGACCGCGATCGCCGACCCCGCTGACCCCCGGATTCCCCCTGAACCGGACGACCCCGAGTTACCGTGGCTTCAGCCGTATCCGGATGCGCTGCTGGACGTGACCGACCCAGACCCAAGGGCCGACCCGGCCGCCGTGGTGGTTCGCCGCGAGCACATCGAGTTGGCCTTCATCGCAGCCATCCAGTACCTGGCTCCGAGGCAACGTGCGGTGCTGGTGTTGCGCGACGTCCTCGGCTGGTCCGCGGCGGACACCGCTGCGATCCTCGAAGTATCGGCCGCCTCGGTCAACAGTGCCCTGCAGCAAGCCCGCCGTGGCCTCGATGCCCGGCTGCCCGGCAGTGGCGACCAGACACCGCCGGCGGACCAGATCGAGCTGGCGAGGAAGTACGCGCGGGCCTGGCATGCGGCCGACCTGGCCGCCCTGGTCGCATTGTTGCGCGCCGACGCCCAGATGGCGATGCCGCCGAGCAGGTCGTGGTACGACGGGAGCGACAACATCGAGGTCTACCTGCGGAAGCTGTTCGGCAGCGCGTTGGGCAGGAGCCTGCGCCTGGTACCGACGGCAGCCAACCGTCAGCCCGCGCTGGCCGTCTACGCGCCCGCGGACCGCGAACCCGATGGGTATCAGCCCTTCGCCCTCATGGTGCTCACCATCGACAACGGACTGATCTGCGCCGTCACCGGCTTCGTCGACCCAAGCCTGTTCCCGAGATTCGGCCTTCCGCCACGCCTAGCCGCAACCGACCACTGAATGACCGTCGCAGATACCGAGTCGCGTCGCTGCGGCCGAGAAGATCGCCTCGCCTCTTGAACCGAAACCTCACTTGGCCGGGGGGAGCTTGTCGTCCGGCACTGATGTGGGCACGGCCTGCACGTTGACGGTGAACTCGACAATGTCGGAGATCAGGCCGCGGAAGGCCGATATGCCGAATTCACTGCGCCGGAGGCGGCCGGTGGCGCGGGCGCCGACGCGCTGGATGCCGAAGCCGTCGGTCACCGGTCCTGCGGTGTCGGCGACAAGGTCGACCGCCCGCGTCACGCCGTGCAGTGTCAGCTCCACCGTCATCAGGTAGGTGGACAGCACATCCTTGGTCAGCGACGCCAGCCTGACCTTGGCCTCCGGGTGGACACCGACGTCAAGGAAGTCCTCGCCCTTGATGTGGTGATCGCGGGTCGGCACACCTGAATCGAAGCTGTCCAGGTCGAAGTTCGCGTCGAACGAAACGAGCTCCGGCACTTCACCGTCCGGCCCGTCGCCGAGCTGGACCGGGCCACGGAGGCCGTTGAATCGGCCGTGAATGGTGGATACGAGGTAACGAACGGAGAGGTCGACGGATGAGTGTGCTGGGTCGATCTTCCACTCCATGAGCTTTCTCCTGTCGGTGCGATGATGACGGTGTTGTCCTCAGCCCAGGCTGAGGAGGTTGCGGCTGTTGCTGTGCGCAATCTTTCGGCGGTCGAGCTCGCTGATGGGGGCCTGATCGATCCAGGCCGAGGCTTCGGCGTTCGTAGAGTAGGGGTAGTCGACGGAGAACAGAATGTGGTCGGCGCCGACGGTCAGGATGGCGTTCGTCAGGGCGTGGTCGGAGAATGCGCCGCTGGTGGTGATCCAGATGTTGTCGGCGAAGTACTCCGGCAGTGTCTTGTTGATCTTCTGGGCGAACGGGTTGAGGTCGAACATGTGCTGTGTTCGCCAGAGCAGGGCCGGCAGCGCCTCGCCCAGGTGGCCCAGAATCAACTGGGCGTCCGGGAAACGGTCGAAGTGTCCGCCGAGCAGGAGCCGTACGGTGTGAGAAGCCGTCTCGGTCCCGAAGCCCCAAGTGGCGCCCTTCATCTCGGGATGCCCGTCGTACGGGATCAACCCACCGGGTAGCGCGGGGCGGGGATGCAGGTAGAGCGGAACATCGAGTTCGGTCAGGGCTTCCCAGAAGGGGTAGTACGCCGGATCGTCGAGGTAAAGGCCGTGGTCGTTGTCCCCGACATTGGTGTAGCCGTTGACCAGGACGCCCTTGAACCCGAGCTCGGTGATGGCGCGGCGTATCTCCTCGACCGCGCGGTCGGGCTGCTGCAGGGCAACGGCGGCAAAGCCGGAGTAGCGGTCGGGGTGCCTCGCGACCTGCTCGGCCAGGAAATCGTTCTGCCGGCGGGCTTCCGCGGTGGCCTGGGACGGATCGGTAATCGCCTGGATGCCGGGAGCGGTCAGTGACAGTACGACGTGCTCGATGCCGGCGGCGTCCATCGCGTTCAGGCGGATGTCGTCGAACTCGCCGAGTTTCTCCAGCACCGGCCGGTAGTACGACGGCATCACTCCGCCGCCGTCGGACATTCTGGCCAGTTCCTCGTCGCTGGCCAGAATCCGCGAAACGTCGTCCGGATGCGCGTACGCCTCTTCGAGCGCGATCTTCGGCAGGACGCTGATGCTCATGTTTCTTCCTCTCGTCCGGCAGTGCTGATTCCAGGCTTGCACCGGTCGATGAGCTACCCGGCTACTCTTTAGAGCAGGATCAGCTGGCCGAAGGAGTGGAGACCGATCGACGAGGCGACGCTGGATGCCGTGCTGGCAGTGCTGCGGTCGCCCGACGCGGTGATCTTGGCGCGGTTGTCGGCCGAACTCGCCGGCGACGTGCCACACGACTGGGCCGCAGCCCTCATCGACGACGCCGTACACAGCACAGGCCTCGAGCTCGGCGCGGCCGCACCAGTGGTCACTGAGCTGGCCGAACTGATCCAACGCGTCCCGCCCGGTACGACGTGGTCCGGGCGCGCGGTTGTCGGCGGGTCCGCACGGCAGGTGCTCGCGGTGGCGTCCACCGAGCCTGCCGCGGCGGGCAGCGTGCTGGTTCTGGTCGGCGGCCGAGGCAACGCCACGGCACGTGACCTGGTGCAGCGCCTCTGGGAAGTCGCGGTGGTACGGCTGAGGATGCTCATGTCGCTCGGCGCGCTCGATCCGCCGCTGTACCTGGCTGCCGGCCGAGCCGCCGCCGGCGAACACGCCAAAGCCCTGACTGCTTTGAAAGACGCACACTCGGCCACGCTGACCGCACTACTGGGAGCGCTGCGTTCGCGCCGGCTCGAAGACAGTGCGGCCCGGCAGGCCGCCATCTCGCTCGCCTCCATGGCGTTGACCGGACTCCGCGCTCGCCCTGCGGCTGGCGAACGGACCGCCGCCGAGGCGTTCGCTGCCATGAGCGCAGGGCTGCGGTCGCTGTCCGGGTACAGCGGCTTCGACCTCGAACTGGTGCCACCCGAGCGGGGCGACCGGCTGCTCGCACCCGCTGTCGCCGCTGCCGCCGGAACTGTCGCGCGGGGATGTGTTCTGACCATGGTGGAACACACCGACCCCCGCCGGATCCGGGTCGGCTGGGAGGTGAACGACGCGGATCTGACGATCAGTGTGCGCGACAACGGCAACGGCGCCTTGTTCCCGCAGGAACTGGCCGAGTACCGGCTCCGGGAGCGGGTGATCGCGCTGGGTGGCGACTTCGCAGTAGACGCCGTACCCGGCTGGGGAACCGCCGTCACGGCCCGCATCCCGCTCGCGCTGCCACCCGTACCTGGCCCGGACGCGCTGGGCGTCCTCAGCCCTCGCGAACTCGAGGTGCTGACCGAACTCGCCGCAGGCAGACGCAATCGGGAGATCGCAACCCGGCTGCACATCACCGAACACACGGCGAAATTCCACGTCGCGAGCATCCTGGCCAAACTCGGCGTCCGCTCCCGCGGAGAAGCCGCCGCCCTAGCCCGCGACGCCCACCTCTGACCGCCCGGGGCCGGAAAGCCAAGGTACGCGTCGGGCCGCGGATCCGGAAGTTCTCTGCAATCTGAGCAGGTACCAGGTCACGGTTCCACGGTGTACTGGCATGCACAACTCGTCCCAGTTCTCCACAAATGTGGAGCAGGGGCGCTAGCTGGAGATCACCATCGTCTCGTGGGATCACTTCGAGTTCTGGACAGCTGCTGGCCGGTCGGTACGTTCTGGCGGATCATGCTGCCACTCGCGAGGCCGTGCCTCGCGGCGGTGGCGGTGATCAAGGCCCTGCCGGTCTGGAACGAGTACCTAATGGCGCTGGTTCTGTTCAACACCGACGATCTGATACCTGTGCAGCGAGGTATGACCAAGTTCGTGTCGGCCGAGACGCCGCGACAGCGTTGTCGGCCCTCTCAATCATTGCCAAGTACGTCTTCGCCCAACGTCGCTATGGCCTCGTTTTCAAGCGTCGTCGACACCGACGCGACACTAACGCCGCCGAAGGCGTTGACTCGACCAACAGACGCCGCACCGTGAACCGCCCAAGCATGCCCCCAGCGTAACCTGGATTCGAACATATGTTCTAGTCGGGGTAAGTCGGGGTCGTCGAAGGCTCGTTCGAGAGCCTCGGCCGCGGCAGGGTTCGCCACGCGGCGGGCCAGGTAGATGTCCTGGGTGATGGAGACCTGGCCTGGCCTAGTTGGTCCGCGATTTGGCGAGCGGTATGGCCGGCTTCGTCCAGGGCGGTGGCGGTGGTCTTGCGGAGGGCGTGGGAGCGGATCCAGGCGAGTTTGTCGGACTCGGTCGGTTGGGTCGCTCTGTCGACCGCAGTGGCTAGGGCGGGCAGGTTCTCGAGTTCAAGGCCGTAGGTCCCGATCAGGTCAGTGATCAGTCGACGGTCGACTTTGATGCGGCCGGTTTCGATGAGTTCGATTCTGGTTTGGGCCCGGGTGAGGGCTTCGGCGACTTGCTTGCGGGTGAGGTGTGCTTCGCGGCGGAGGGCTCGGAGGGTGAGGCCTAGGTCGCGGCGGGCGGTGTTGGCGACGGGGGAGAGGGCTGTGCGGAGGTGGCGGCGGGTGTTGGAGGGGTCGCGGTAGCCGCCGAGGGTGTCGGGGAAGACCGGGCTGTCGAGGCGGATGCCTGCGGCGTGGCGGGTGCGGAGCATGGCGATGGCCCAGTTGGGGAGGTGGAGGAGGCGTTCGCCGGCCTTCGACTTCGTGGGCTTGCGGATCAGGCCTTCGCCTTTGACGCGGGCGATGGTGTGGGTGATCTCGACGGTGCCGGCTTCGAGGTCGACTTGGTGCCAGAGGACGGCGAGGGCTTCGCCGATGCGTACGCCGGTGCCGAGCATGAATGTCACCAGGTCAGGCAGGTCGGCCTCGACGGCGCGTTCGTCAGCTGCCAGGCTCCTGCGAAGCAGCGTGACTTCTTCGCTGGTCAGGGCACGAGGCGGAGCCTTGGGCGCGGCTTCGATGGAGTCGACCTCACGGACGGGGTTGACCGAGAGGGCGCCGAAGCGGACGGCAAGTTTCATGGCACCGGAAATGATGGCGCGGCACGTCTTGGCGGTGGGCCCGCCCGCCGTGGTCTTGACCTTGGTGAGAACGGTGTCGATGCGAGGCGTGGTGGCTTCGCCGATGCGGAGTTCGCCGAGGGCGGGGCGGACGTGGTTCTTGAGAGCTCGGCGGTACGTGTCGAGGGAGGTTGGTGAGCGGGTGCCGTCGGCGACCAGTGCCTCGAATCTCTTCTCCCAGAGGTCGAACAGGTGGTTGAGCTTGTGCAGCGCGGTCAGCTCGCCTGACTGGTTGGTCTTGGCGCGGTCCTGGAGCTTCTTCAGCAGGGCGCGCTCGGACGCTGTCTTGGTCTTGCTGTAGGCCGACACCTGGCGGACGTGGCCGTCGTGGTCGCGGAACTTGGCCTGCGACTTGTACTTGATCGGCTTGCCCTTGCCGTCGGTCGCTGTGACCCAGGTCGAGATCTCGCCCCAAGAGCCGAGAGGGATCGGCGGCTTCGCCATGTCAAGCCTCCAACCTGTCTGATGGTTGGAAGCTCAACGCTGGGGACGGCGCCGAATCGGAGAAGTCGGCAACGCTGCGAAGCGATGTGATGTGACGCACAGTCACGATCAGATGAACCGCGATCCGGCGGCCGCGGGTGGTGCACGAGGCGGCGGTGTGCGGATCGGCTCGGAGTCGGCGCGCGGCATATGAGTGCGTATTGAGTGCGTCGCGGACATCAAGAAACCCAGGGCACCTGCGTGACCTGGGTGTTTGTGCGCCGCCAGGGACTCGAACCCCGAACCCGCTGATTAAGAGTCAGCTGCTCTGCCAATTGAGCTAGCGGCGCCTGTGTTGTGTTGTGTCTTGCGGTCGAACGATGAGGATCGTAGCAGGGGTGGATGGGAGATGCGAAATCGGTTAGCGGGTGAGGAGGGACATGGCTGCGTTGTGGCCGCCGATGCCGGAGACGGCGCCGCCGCGGCGGGCGCCGGAGCCGCAGATCAGGAGGTTGGCGACGTCGGTCTCGGTGCCCCAGCGGCCGGTGTCGGTGTCGTCGGCGGCCCAGGGCCACTGCAGGTCGCCGTGGAAGATGTGGCCGCCGGGCATGCCGACCGACTCCTCGATGTCGTACGGCGTCTTGGCCTCGACGCACAGGTTGCCGTCCGGGTCCCGGGCGATGCAGTCCTCGAGCGGTTCGGCCAGGTACGACGCCAGCCCGGCCAGCACCCGGCGGGTCGACTCCTCCCGGGCCGCGTCGTTGTCGGAGGCAAACAACCGGGCCGGGAAGTGCACGCCGAACACGGTCAGCGTGTGGTGGCCGGAGGCAACCAGCGACGGGGACAGGATCGACGGGTCGGTCAGCGAGTGGCAGTACACCTCCGACGGAGGTACGGCGGGCAGTTCGCCGGACGCAGCCGATCGGTACGCGGACTCCAACTGACTGTAGTCCTCATCGATGTGGAACGTGCCCGCAAACGCACGCCGCGGGTCGTCCCCGGACTTCAGCACAGGCAGCCGGGACAGCAACAGATTGATCTTCAGCTGCGACCCCTCAGGCTTCACGCCGACCGGCCGGTCACGCAGCGCGTCCAGCGTGGTCGGCGCGACGTTCGACAGCACGTAGGAGCAGTCGACCGACCGCTCGCCGTCCCCACCGAGCCACGTCACCGACGCGCCGACGCCGTCCGCCTCGACGGACGTCACCGAGGCGTTGGTGACCAGTACGGCGCCCGCCCGCCGAGCCGCGGCCGCCAAGGCGTCCGTGACCGCGCCCATCCCGCCAACCGGCACCCGCCACTCGCCGGTGCCGTTGCCGATCAGGTGGTAGAGGAAGCACCGGTTCTGGATCAGTGACTCGTCGTGCAGGCCGGCGAACGTGCCAATCACCCCGTCCGTCGCCACCACGCCGCGCACGGTGTCGTCGGCGAACCGCCGTTCGATGGTCTCGCCGAGCGGACGCTCGATGATCTCGTCCCACAGGGCCGGGTCGATCCGCGAGCGCATCGAGGCGGCCGGCTCCAACGGCTCGAGCAGGGTCGGCGCGATCACCTCGGCCAATGACCCGACCGCGCCGTAGAACTCGGACCAGGCCGAGTACTCCGCATCGCTCCCAGTCAGCGCCTCGAAGGACGCACGCGTGCCCGCACCCTCCGGTCGCTCGACGAGGAGGCCGACGTCGCGGCCGGAGCGCCGTACCGGGGTGTACGACGCCACCGCGCGCGACCGGAGGTCCAGCGACAGGCCCAGGTCCGCGACGATCTTGTCCGGAAACAGGCTGACCAGGTACGAGTACCGCGACAGCCGGGCGTCGACCCCGGCGAACACCTGCTGGCTGACCGCGGCGCCGCCGGTATGGCGCTGCTGCTCCAGGACCAGCGTGGACATCCCGGCCTGGGCCAGGTACGTGGCGGCGACGAGGCCGTTGTGCCCGCCGCCGACGATCACGGCGTCGTAGAAATCCTTCATCCGACCGGCCAATCCAGCTTGTGGTACGCGGCGTCCCAGAACATCCACTCGTAGCGGCACGTCGTACTGAAGTGCTGGTGACAACGCTCCCGCTCCGACGCGCTCACGTCCAGCCCGTCGGTCACCGCAAGCACCGACTCGACGACAGCGTCGAACTCTTCCGAGCCGTACGTCTCGATCCACTGCCGGTACAGCGGGTCCGGTGACGACCGCTTCAGCAGCTCGCGACCCACGTCGCGGTAGATCCAGTAGCACGGCAGTACGGCGGCCACGGCCTCGGCGTACGTGCCCGTCGCGCACACTGCGGTCAGATAGGACATGTACGCCGTCGTCGTCGGCCCGGACCCGGCTGTGTCGACATCCGCCGACGTCAGACCCAGCGAACCGAGCAGCGACGCGTGCAGCTCCCGCTCGACCGCGATCGCGTTGGCCGCGTGCAGGGCGAACATGCTGACCGCGTCCTCGTCGACCGCGCGGCCGGCGACCAGGGTCAGGGCACGCGAGTACGAGCGCAGGTAGTGACTGTCCTGAACGATGAAGTAACGGAACGCGTCGTGGTCCAGCGTGCCGTCGGTCAGCCCGGTGATGAACGGATGCCGGACGATCTCGTCGTACACGGGCGCCCCACCGCGGTCCCACAGCTCGGTGGAAAACGTCATCCCCAACTCCCTCGCCGTCGACTGCGACGACCTTATCCACAACGCGGCACGACAGCACGAGACGAAAGTCACTCGCGCGCTCTACCCTGGCGCCATGACCATCCAGGGGGAGCGGGTTGACGTGACGGCCGGTATGCCGCCCGACACCCCCTTGCTGCGCCGGATCCGGGCCTCGGTGATCGGCGACGACCAGGTCATGTACGGGCCGTACGGGCCGCGCCGGGTGACGTACGCCGACTACACCGCCTCCGGACGCGCCCTGACCTTCCTCGAGGACTTCATCCGCGCCGAGGTGCTGCCGCGATACGCGAACACCCACACCGAGTCCAGCGGGACCGGCCTGCAGACCACCCGGCTGCGCGAGGACGCCCGCCGGATCATCCGCGACAGCGTCGGCGGCGACGACGAGACCGCGGTGATCTTCTGCGGCTCCGGTGCGACCGGCGCGATCGACAAGCTGATCGGCATCCTGGGACTGCGGATCCCGGCCGAGCTCGACGACACCTACCACTTCACCGACCAGATCCCGCCGGAGCAGCGCCCGGTCGTGTTCATCGGGCCGTACGAGCACCACTCCAACGAGCTGCCGTGGCGCGAGTCGATCGCCGACGTGGTCGTGATCAGCCAGGACCACGACGGCCACATCGACATCGACCAGCTCGAGTCGCGGCTCGTGCAGTACGCGGACCGCCCGCTGAAGATCGGCTCGTTCTCCGCGGCCAGCAACGTGACCGGGATCGTCAGCAACACGCGCCGGCTCTCCAAGCTCCTGCACCGGTACGGCGCTCTGTCGTTCTGGGACTGTGCCGCGGCGGCGCCGTACGTGGAGATCGACATGTACGGCGACGACCCGCTGGAGTACAAGGACGCGATCTTCCTGAGTCCGCACAAACTCATCGGCGGGCCGGGGACTCCCGGCGTACTGGTTGCCCGCCGGGAGCTGATCCGCAACCGGGTGCCCGACGTGCCTGGCGGTGGGACGGTCGCGTACGTGAACCCGCTGGAGCACCGCTACCTCGAGGATCCGGTGCATCGGGAGGAGGGCGGCACGCCGAACATCATCGGGTCGATCCGGGCCGGGCTGGCCTTCCAGCTCAAGCAGGCGGTCGGGATCGACGTGATCCGCGCGCACGAGGACGCCTACCTGCGGCGCGCGGTCGAGGCCTGGCAGCAGGAGCCGAACATCCAGATCCTCGGCAACCTGGACGCCGAGCGGCTGTCGATCGTGTCGTTCGTGGTGAAGGCGCCGTCCGGACGGTACCTGCACCACAACTACGTGGTCGCGCTGCTGAACGACCTGTTCGGGATCCAGTCGCGCGGCGGGTGCTCGTGCGCGGGCCCGTACGGGCACACGCTGCTCGGGATCGACCTCGAGCGGTCGCACGAGTTCGCCGCGGAGATCCTGCACGGCTGCGAGGGGATCAAGCCGGGCTGGGTGCGGGTCAACTTCAACTACTTCATCTCCGAGGCCGCCCTCACGTACGTCGTCGAGGCGGTCAAGCTGGTCGCCCGCGACGGGTGGCGGCTGCTCGGCGACTACCGCTTCGACCCGGCCAACGGCCTGTGGCGGCACCACCGCGGCCCGATCGAGCCCCCGATGCGGCTGTCCCAGGTCGGGTACGACGCCGACGGCACGCTCCGGTATCCGCACCACGACCACACCGCCCCCGAGTCGGCCCTCGAGGACTACCTGGCCGAGGCCCGCGACCTGCTCTCGACCTGCCCAGGCACCCCCGACCACGACGGCGAGGTCAACGCCGACTTCGACCACCTCCGCTGGTTCGACCTTCCCGCCCGCTGCCTGAGCAACCGGACCTGAGGCGTTTCGGGAGCTGCCTAAGGACATCGGGTGGCGAGGTGTGGGCAGATGCCCGATGTGGGCAGCGGGGCTGCGCGACGACTGTGGTGATGCAAGCAATTCTCACCGCAAGGAGTTGGCCATGAAGCACCCGTTGTCCATCCTCGCCGCGCTCGCCTTCGCAGCCGGCACCACGATGATCGGCGCGACGGCGGCATCGGCGATGCCCCCGGACGAACCGAGTCCTAGGGTCACCGAGGCCGTCCCGGCTGGTCCGCCGAACTACCCCGAGTACCCGGAGGAGCCGGCCGGGGTGCCCGACACCAGCACGGCCCTGACCGCCGTCGACGACACCGGCACCGAGGCCCTTCAAGCAGGCGCTTCAGCGATCGGCGGCGCCGCCATCGCACTCGCCACAATGTGGCTCGTCCAGCGCCGCCGCGTCCACACCGCCTGACCAGTAGCCGTACCTGCACCAGCAGGTACGGCTACACCAACTGCCTTGGGTGACGCATGATGGGCAGGTGGCCACCGAGCTGGTGGGTCGAGGGGATGAGGTCGGGTTTCTCAGGGGGCTTACTGCCACGCTGCCGACCTCGTCGGCGGCTGTGCTCGTCCGGGGCGAGGCGGGCATCGGGAAGACGCTGCTGGTCGAGACCGTGCTCGAAGGAACCACCAGTCCACAGCGCCCTTCGACTTGACGTTGCTCGACCGCGCGATCGACTCGCCTGACGCCCTGGAAAGCATCGCCCGGCCCTACTACCTGGCCGCTCGCTACAACCCCGACCTGACCACGTTACGGATGTCCTAGCGCAGTCGCTGCTCCAACCAGTGGGCGGTTGCGATTGTCTGGTCGTTGTCCTTGGCAATGACCTGGAGGCCGATGGGGAGACCTGTTGTGGGCAGGGGAATGGTGATCGCGGGGTGCCGGGTGAGGTTGGCCAGGCGGGTGTTGCTCAGGAGTGACGTGCGTACGGCGACGGCGCCGGACGGGGTGTCCACGGCGTCGATGGGTGGCGCTGTGCTGAGAACAGTCGGCGTGAGGATCGCATCGTGCTCGTGGAGTAGCTCGTCCAGAGCAGCGGTGATCTCGACGGCCTCGGTGCGGGCGGCGTCGTACCGGGAACGGGGGACGGCGGCGGCTTCGCGGAGTCGTTCCTGGACGTCGGGTTGGTAGCGGGAGGTGTCTCGGCCGGCGTGGTTGGCGGCTGCTTCCGGGCCCTGCAGGTCGGCGGCCGTCTGGAAGCTCTCGGCCCAGTCGGGGAGGCGCACGTCGATTGTCGACAATCCACTGATCGCGTCGGACCAGGCGGCGCCGACCTCCGGCGTGTAGTTCAGGTACTCCTCGTTCACCACGACACCCAGCCGCTCAGGCTCCCGCCCGGCGCCAACGGGCAGGTCGGTCAGCGCAGCGACGGCGTACGCCGCGTCGGCGACGGTTGTGGTGAGGACGCCGACATGGTCGAGGCTGATCGCGAGCGGGAACACGCCGTCGACGGGCAGCGTCCCGTCGGCGGGCTTGAAGCCGACCACGCCACACAACGCGGCCGGGATCCGCACCGAGCCCGCGGTGTCCGTCCCGAGCGCCAGCGGAACGATGCCCGCGGCAACGGCCGCGCCGGCGCCGGAGCTCGACCCGCCGGTCATCCGGCTCGGGTCGTGCGGGTTGCGGCACGGCCCGACGCGGTTCGACGTACCGGTGCAGCCGTAGGCGAACTCGTGGGTATGACTCAGCCCGATCACGATCGCCCCGGCCGCCCGCAGCCGCGCGACCACCTCGGCATCCCGCCGGCCAACCTCGTCCATCCCGGCCGACCCACAGCGGAACGGCAGGCCCTCGACCTCGATGATCTCCTTCACCAGCACGGGTACGCCGGCCAACGCGCCCGAGCGCGGATGGTCAGCAGCCGCCTTCCGCGCACCCGGCGCGTCGAGATGCACCACAGCGTTGAGGTGCTGACTCTCGTCGGCACGCCGAAGCGCCTCTTCGACCAGTACGACGGGATCCAGCCGCCCGGAGCGTACTCCTTCAGCGATCTCCCGGATCATGCGTCGACCCGGTGATCGGCCGCGAGAGACACCGCGAGCTCGAGCGTTGCGTCGTCCAGGGTGACCGGGCTGGGCGCGCCGTACGCGTCAAGAAGCTGGCCCTGGACCATGTCGACGGTCAGGCCGGGCACCTCCGTCGACAGCGAGCCGACCGACACCGGGTCGAACGGCAACTCCAGATGCCGGTAGACGTCCGTCAGCACGGCCCGGAGCCGCTCGTCGTCACCCACCACGACCAGTGCGCTGAACAGCCAGCCGTTACGGACGACGCGCTGCCCGGTGCCGACCAGCTTCACCACACCGCGCGCGTTGATGCTGTGTGCACCCGGACAGTACTCACCAGGCACTGCCCCCACCCGCGCGTCGATCCCGAGAGCTTGCAGTACGTCGGCGTACAGCAAGCCGTACTCCTTGAACCGGGTCTCCAGGCCGTCCGGTGCGAGTTGCTCATGCTTGACGTGGTCCACCACCAGCGCCTCGGTCGTGTAGGCCACCGGACGCCCGCCCACTGCCCGCACCAGCGGCTCGAACCCAGCGGCCCGAGCAGCCTGCGCAGCAGCCGCGAACCCGGGCAGCCGCGTGTCCCGTCGTCCGAACACCACGACCGGCGACGCAGGCCGGTAGACGCGCAACGCCTCCGTCACCTCGCCGGCCGACACCCGCCGTACCAGCGCATGTCCAACCGCCAACTCAACCGCCGCGTCGTCTACCCCGCCACCGATCACCAGCACCCAGCCATCGTGTCACGCCCGCCGTGGAAGGCTGTGAGCCATGGTGCTTGGAGTCGATGCGTGCAAGAAGGGGTGGGTCGGGGTCTCGGGGGAGCTGCGCGGGTACTTCGGCCGGACCATCGACGAGGTGGTCGCGGCGGCGGCGCAGGACGGGTCCCTGGACGTGGTCGGGATCGACATCCCGGTCGGCATGCCCGCGACTGGAGCGCGGCAGGCCGACGTGCTGGCCCGGCGGATGGTTGGACGGCGAGCGTCGTCGGTGTTCTCCACGCCGGTGCGGGATGCGGTCGCGGCGGCCACGTACGCGGAGGCGTTGGAGGTCAGTCTGCGGCTGACCGGGAAGGGGATCAGCAGGCAGTCCTATGCGTTGGCGCAGCGGATCCTGGAGGTGGACGCCTGGGCGCCGACCGCGGGCTGTCCGGTGATCGAGGTGCATCCGGAGGTCTGCTTCGCGACGATGGCGGGCCACTCGCTGGAGCATCCGAAGTCGACCTGGGCGGGCATCGAGGAGCGCAGGCGCCTGCTGGCGAGCGTTGGTCTGCTGATGCCCGCCGACATCGGCGCGGCTGGTGAGTATGGAGCCGTCGACGACGTGCTCGATGCGGCCGCGGTGGCGTGGACGACCGGGCGGTACGCCGAGGGCAAGGCGGTTGCCTACCCGGATCCTCCTGAGGTCCTCGGCGAGGGCGTGACGGCCGCTATCTGGGTCTAGCGCGCTCCGGCGTCGCGCAGAAGGTCGGCGATCTCGTCGTACCCGCGGTTGGTGGCGTGCTGGAGTGGGGTGACGCCGTCTGCGTCGGCGAGCGACGGGTGGGCGCCGGCGGCCAGCAGAATGCCGACGATCTGCTGCCAGGGCTCGGTGCCTTTGCCGAGGATGATGGCTTCCAGCAGGGCGGTCCAGCCGAGGTTGTTGACGTGGTTGACGTTGATCGGGGTCTTGACCACGCGACGGACGTAGTCGACGTGGCCGCGTTCGCTGGCCGGGATGACGGAGATGCCGCCGTACCGGTTGCGCAGGGTGAGGTCGGGGTCGGCCGGCAGCAGCGTCTCCAGCATGGCCACGCTGCCGGTGACGCCGGTGACCAGCCAGGCGGAGTCCTGCCGGTCGTCCTGCGCGTCCGGGTCTGCGCCGAGCGTCACCAGCAGCCGGGCGACGTCGACGCGGTCGTGCAGTGAGGCGAGCAGCAGCGCAGTACGGCGGTGTGCATCACGAGACTCCAGCTCGGCGCCGGCCCCGAGTGCCGCCGCTGCCCGGTTGGCGTCCCCTGCTTCGGCTGCTTCGAGCAATGCATCCGTGGCGTCGTCGCGCGCCGGCGGTTTGGTGCCTAGCGCGGCCGCAACGGCACCATCGCCAGCAGGAACCGGAGTGGTGCCCGCAGGGTTGCGGTCCGCGCCCGCGGCGATGAGCAGCCGGACGGTGTCGACGTACCGCGGGCTGCCGTCGCCCAACTGCACCGCCTCATGCAGTGCGGTCCAGTTGAGCCGGTTCACGTGGTCGACGGCGACACCTGCGCGGAGCAGGCGGCCGACGACGGCGGCGTGACCACGCTCGGCGGCGCGGATGAGCGCCGTACCGCGGTAGCTGTCCAGGCTGCGCACGTCGGCGCCATGCTGCAGGGTTAGCTCGAGCAGTTCGAGGTAGCCCTCGCTGGCCGCGATCAGGAACGCGCTCTGCACGGTGTCGTCGACCGCGTTCACATCGGCGCCTGCCGTGATCAGCCGACCTGCCGTGCGGACGTCGTTCTTCCAGGCGGCGTCGATGAGTTGCTGGTCCAGTGATCGCACAGTGGACGTCCTCGGGGTCGGAGCGGGCGGCGGCTCAGCGGGGGAGCAGGCTGCCGCCATCAGGACGACGGCAGCCATGGCGACAACTCTGTTCATCAGCGTGGCGGGGTCAAGGCGACGACCTGGTACGGCGGTACGGCGACCTGCTCGTCGAACTTGCTGTCCACCAGCAGCAGCCTGCCCTGGGCGAGCTTGGCAGTGGTGAACACCCGGGTCGGGTCGGTCGGAGTTGCCGAGACCAGAGTCGCCGTACGGCCGTCCTGCGACAGCTGCAGGGTGCTCAGCACCCGCGAGAAGTTCCGCACGACCCACAGCGCATTGCCGTCCCGCACGAGACCGTCCGCGTTGACCAGGTCCGCCGTACCGGTGTCCACAGCCGATACCTTGCCGCTGCGCAGGTCGAAGCGCCACAGCTTGCCGACGTTGCCCTGGGCGACGACCAGTGCGCGGCGGTCCGGCGACAGCACGATGCCGCCGAGGTTGAAGCCGGCCTGCGTCGGGATCGTCGCAGTGGCGTCCGCCCAGGTCCGCACGGTCCAGTCGCCGTGCCGCTCGGCTACACGGAACACCTGCGGCACGTTGGAGTTGGTGAAGTACGCCGCTCCGTCCGGCCCGATCACAACGTCGTTCAGGAACGCGTTCGGCACGCCGGTGCGCAGGGCGGCCAGCAGTCGACCGGCCCGGTCGTACACCCACAGGTCGGGTGCGCCCGGGTGGTCGATGCCGTTCGGACCGCCGGCGACGTACACCCGGCCCTCCGAGTCGACGGTGACGCCGCGGGCGGTCCAGCGGCCGTCAGTGCCGTCGCCGCGCAACCACTCCGTCGCGCCGGGGGAGCGCAGGTCGCCACGGTGGATCTCACCGCCGGTCGTCTCCGACACGTAGAACCGCTGCGTGCGTACGTCGTACCCGATGCCCTCGTACTTGGACCCGCCCGCGTCACCGGGCAGCTCGTAGCTGGCGGGCCGGGCGGATGCGAACGCAGCAGGAGCACCTGCGCCGAGCAGTGCGGCGGACAGCGCCAGCGTGGCGGACAGGGAGCGGACGGACATGAGTACCTCGCTTCGAGAAGGGGTGGATGTCTCAAGCCTGCTCCGTGGGCGGCTGGGGTACGACGGGCGTTCGGGGACGATCGGATAGCCGAACGGATGATTTTCCCGGGCGTGGTTCGGGCCTACCATCGGCTCGACATGACCACTTCACGAACGCAGCTACCGTGGGTGACCGGGATCCTCGCCCGCGCCGACGGGCTGGTGACGGCGCTGCACACGGCGTTCGTCGTCCTCGTGCTGGCTTCCACGGTGCGGTACCTGACCGGGCACGGATTCGGCGACCGGGCGCCGTGGGTGCTTGCCGGAGCCGGTGTGCTGCTGGCGACCTACGCGGCGTACCGGGTGCTGCCTGGGCGGGTGTGGCTGGGGCTTGTGGTGGCGGTGTGGTTCGGGCTGGTGCTGCTGGCGCCGTCGTTCGCGTGGTGCGCCGTACCGCTGTCGTTCGTGGCGCTGCGCGTGCTGCCGTTCTGGCCGGCCTGTGTGGTGGTGGCCGGCATGGTCGCGACCACTGTGGTCACGTGGACCCGGATGACCGACCGTCTGGACCCGACCATCGTGCTGGGGCCGGTGTGCGTCGCCGTACTGGCTGTCAGCGCCTACCGGGCGTTGGAGCGGGATGCACTCGCGCGGCAGGCGCTGCTGGACGACCTGCACGCGGCGCAAGGCGACCTGGCAGACGCTCAGCACCAGGCCGGCGTACTGGCCGAGCGGGCGCGGCTCTCGCGGGAGATCCACGACAGCGTGGCGCAGGGGCTGTCCAGCATCAACCTGCTGCTGCAGGCGGCCGAACGCGAGTGGGACGACCGGCCAGGCGCTGCTCGCCAGCACGCGTCGCAGGCGGCGGCGACTGCTCGCGACGGCCTAGATGAGGTACGGCGGGTCGTCCGTGACCTAGCGCCTGCGGATCTGGTGAGCGGCTCGCTGCCGGACGTCTTGCGGCAGACATGCGAGCGACTGGCCGAGCACAGCGGAGTCGATGTGCAGGTCCAGGTGCATGGCACGCCGGTGGCACTCCGGCCGGACGTGGAAACCGCACTACTGCGTACGGCGCGTGGTGCACTGGCTAACGTGCTCGAACACGCTGCCGCGACCACTGCGGTCGTCACACTGACCTACCAGCCGGATGCCGTCGTACTGGACGTCCGCGACGACGGCCGTGGTCTGGGCGTCGGTAGCTCCGACCCGGACCGTGGCCGCGGCCTGGCCGGCATCCGCGAGCGACTCCAGGCGCTCGGGGGCACGCTGGTGCTGGAGAGCGAGCCAGGTGAGGGTACGGCGCTGGCCGCATCGGTACCGCTGGAGCAGTCGTGATCCGGGTAGCGCTGGTCGATGACCACCCTGTGGTGCGCGCGGGGATGCGTGCGCTCGTGGAGGGACAAGACGACCTGACTGTGGTCGGTGAGGCGTCCGACGCGCACAGTGCCGAGCAACTGGTCGCGGCTGTCCGGCCAGACGTCGTACTGATGGACCTGAACCTCGGCAGCGGGCCAGGTGGGGCCGAGGTGACCGCACGGCTGCGTGCACTGCCGGAGGCGCCGCAGGTCCTGGTGCTGACGACGTACGACACCGAGGCCGACATCCTGAGCGCGATCGACGCGGGCGCGTCCGGCTACCTGCTGAAGGACGCGCCGCCGGAGGACCTGTTCCGAGCCATCCGCGGCACTGCCCGCGGCGAGGTGGTCCTGGCGCCGGCAGTCGCCGCCCGACTGGTACGACGGACCGGCCCGAGCCTTACCGATCGCGAAGTCGAGATCCTCGGCCTGCTCGCGACCGGCCAGTCCAACCGCGAGCTCGCCAAGCGGCTGTTCGTCAGTGAGGCGACCATCAAGTCCCACCTCTCGCACATCTACACCAAGCTCGAGGTGGACACCCGGGCCGCGGCCGTGGCCCGGGCCATCGAGCAGCGGATCATCCGGCCGCCCGCGTGAGGCCTACTCGCCGTTGAGGTTGGAGCCCGGCGCCGGCGGGACGGTCCAGCGGAAGTAGACCGGGTCCGGGAACTCGGCCTGCACCCAGTGGAACTCCTGGATGACGGTCGCGGTCCCGTTGGCGTGGCCGATCGCGAACATCTGCGCGTGCTGGCCGTTGCGGTCGATGGCGAGCAGCAGAGTGCCGTACTGGCCGCACTTCTCGGCGATCAGGTTCTGGTACGGCTCCCACCGCTGCCCGCCGCCCGGACCAGCTTCACCACCGGCTTCAGCGGCGCGGTGACCGGCAGCCGGACCGTGTAGAGCGCGCAGCCCCGGGTGGTGGCCAGGAAGGTGTCGTACGTCCGGGTCTGGCTGATCAGCGCCATCGTGCGCAGCGATGAGAACCCGGTAGCACTGACCGGCTTGGTCCAGGTGTCGCCGGACATGGTCCAGCGGAACAGGACACCGTCGGAGCGGAGAGCGTACTGGTTCGTACGGCGGTAGGCGGCGGTGGCGTCGTAGTACCGGGAGGTCTCGATGGTGCTGAACCCGCTCCAGCCGGCGCCGACCCGCTGCTTCACCAGCGTCCCCGGGACGAGCTTGCGGTCGGCGTCGGCCGGGTAGCCGACCTTGTACATCACGTCGCCGAACACCATCCACCCCGAGAACACCGTGCCGTCGGCCACCGCCTGACTCACCATCGACGCACCGAGCCGCGCGCCCTGGAACACCCCGGTCGCACCCGCAATCTCCGCCGTACGCGAGGGAGGCGTCGACCGCCAGTATGTTGCAGGTGCCTACTTGGTCTTGGTGGCCGGCGTGGTCCCCTTGGACGGCTTCACGACACTGCGGTCAGGCAGCTTCCACTGCGGGCTCTGCACCAGCTCGGTCAGTTGCGCAACGGTGAGAAGCGGCTTGGTGCGGGTGTGTGGCGTCCCCTTCTCGGCCGGACCGTTGTAGCTCGTCAGGCTCATGAAGCGCCCGTCAGGCAAATACCGTGCCACGTAGTTGGACACCACGCCGTCGACGTTGCGCGACCCGGCGTACGAAGGCACCTCCATCAGACTGAACACCTTCGACCCATCCGGAAGCGTGGTACAGCCGCTACCGGCCGCAGCACACCGGTTCTCCTCGCCACCGCCGGTCAACAGCACCTCCACCCGCGACGCCCCCTGCCCGTCATCGACCACGTACGAGGCGCCAATCGCTCCCTTGTCACCCCAAGCCTGCGGCGCAGACAGCGTCCGCCCCGGCGCCTGCACGAGCGCCCGCAGCGTGGCCAGCCCCTCCTGCGACGTCACCGGCGTCGCCTTGGGCGCAATCGGCGTCGCCGACGGCGCGGTCGTAATGCCGCTCACTGCCACGTCGGACGGTCCGCCAACGAGTTGCGTCGCGCTGACCACCAACCCCGCCGTTGCCAGCACGGCACTAGCGCCGGCGACGCTGAGGAGCGCAGTACGGCGTCGCCGCAGCCGAAGCCCCTCGTGCAGACTCCGCTCGAGCAGATCGTTGGAGACCGGCTCGAGATTCTCAGTAGCCCGCTGCATCAGCGCAGGCAGCGTGTCGTTCAGGTTGTTCATGAGTTCTCCCGGTGAGTTCAGTGCACGATCAACTGAGCCGCGTCGTCACCGAGGACGGCCCGAAGCCGCTCCAAGGCCCGCGACGTCCGAGTCGTGATCGCGCTGGCGTTCTTGCCAAGATCGAGCGCCACCTGCTCGACGCTGCGATCTTCGAAGAACCGCAGCACCAGCACCGCCCGATCCAACGGCGCCAGCTCAGCCAAGGCCGCCTGCAACGCCACCCGCAACGCGAGATCCCCACCCCGCTCAACCCGCTCCGGCACCTCAGCAGTAGGCCGCTCGGACCAGCTACGCCGCCGCCGCTGAGACACAAACGTCCGAACCAACGCAGTCCGCGCATAAGCGATAGGACTGTCGATGCGAGGCCAAGCCTTGAGCATGTTCGCGAGCGTGTCCTGCACCAGATCCTCGGCATGATGCCGATCCCCGGTCAGCAACCAAGCAGTCCGGTACAACTGCGGAATCCGAGCCCGCGCAAACTCCTCAAACTCATCAGAACCCCTCATCGCAGCCCTTCGATCGACGCTCCTGCCTAGATGACGCATCCATCCACAAGGCAGGTCACACCCAGATCAGAAGACTTTCGACAGCACCCACACAGCAAAAGCAAGAAACCCGACCACGAACGTGACGACGACCACAGCCCCGTACCCCAACCACAAGCTCCCAGAAGATTTCACCCGCACATCCTTCCAGCAGACAACCGCAGCCACCGAAGTAAGCCGACCGACATCCCCAGCCGCGGAGCCGAGCGAAGGCGAAGGCGCAACCCCGACCGACAACCCCAGCCACGGAGCCGAGCGAAGCGAAGGCGCAAGGGGGTGCGGGTGGCGAAGCCCCCGCCCGCGCCGAGCGAAGCGACGGCGCACGAAATGGAGAAGGCGACCCGCTCCGCGCTCTCCGCGGACACGAGTCGCCCTCGCCTTCGGGTGAGTGACGGGACTCGAACCCGCGACCACCTGGACCACAACCAGGTGCTCTACCAGCTGAGCTACACCCACCATTGCCGTCCGGACTGCGACGGCTGAGCAATCATAGCGATGATGGCCGATTACCAGAAATCGGGTCGGCAGGGGCTCCGTTGACACCGTCGGCGACCAGGCTGGCAGCCGCCCGGGCGGTGTCGGAGTCCGGCCCGGGCTGCGGCACGAACACGGTTTCGCGGTAGTAGCGGAGCTCGGCGATGCTCTCGGTGATGTCTGCGAGCGCACGGTGGTTGCCGGTCTTGGCCGGGGTGGCGTAGTAGACCCGCGGGTACCAGCGCCGGACGAGCTCCTTGATGGAGCTGACGTCGACGTTGCGGTAGTGCAGGTGCGCTTCGACGCGGGGCATGTCGCGGACCAGGAAGGTGCGGTCGGTGCCGACGGAGTTGCCGGCCAGGGCGGCCTTGCGGGGCTCCTTGACGTACCCGGAGATGAAGTCGAGCACCTGCTGCTCGGCGTCGGCGAGCGGGATCCCGGTGGCGAGCTCGTCGAGCAGGCCGGAGGCGGTGTGCATGTCGCGGACGAAGTCGCCCATCTGCTCGAGGGCGGCAGGAGGCGGCGCGATGACCAGGTCGATCCCGTCACCGAGCACGTTCAGTTCGTAGTCGGTGACGAGTACTGCGACCTCGATCAGGGCGTCTGCCGCCAGATCGAGGCCGGTCATCTCGCAGTCGATCCACACCAGCCGGTCGTTCATGGGCACCCACCCTACGGTGAGGCGCCGACACCGTCGCGTTCGCCAGGCCGGTCAGCGTGGTGCGTGCCCGATGTGTATGCTGCGCACCGACAGTACGGCGAGGTCCGTGCGCCGCCCGAGGTAGTGCGAACTGTCCGGATCCAGCAACTGCTCCCACACTGCGAGGTCCTCAGCGGACAGCCACTCCTGATACTCGACGTGGCCGTGCCCATGGCCATGACCATGCCCATGACCGTTCCCACCGCTCTCCGGCTTGAGCCGCTCGACGCGATGCTGGAACTGCGTGACGACCCGCTCCTGCTGCTCGGCCGCCAGCGGCGGTGACGACTCGGTCAGGATGCTCCGCGTCCCGACCTCGACCAGTCCGGCCCGCGTCAGCGCGTCGGTCCACCCGTACGGCATCGGCACCGTCCCCGGAAGCGAGTCACGCATCGCCGCGAACCACTTGTCCTGCGCCAGGTCCAGCCGCAGCTCCAGACCGGGCTCGCCGATGCCCAGGTCCCACGGCAGGCTCCTTGCCGGCAGACCGCTCTCCGCGAGCGCCAGGCGCCCACCTGGAGCGAGTAGCGACGCCAGCGCGTCGATCGCTGCTTGCTGGTCGGCCGCGTGGTGCACCGAGGCCGACGCCCAGATCAGGTCGGCCGGCGCGTCGATTGCCTTGCGCAACGGTTCGGCGCCGTCGTCCATCGAGGCCAGCTCGCACCGGACGGCGCCGGCGGTGTGCTCGCGCGCCTGCTCGAGTACGTCGGGATCCGCGTCGATCGCGACCACCGTCGTACCGGACGGCATGGCCGCGGCGAGCGCCTTCGCCATCCCGCCGCCTCCGCAGCCGACGTCGACGGCCACCTTGTCGCTGTCCCGCACGAGTCCGGCGGCCACCGCGGCGTTCCAGTCGGCCTCGTTCGCGGCCGACTCCCGCAGGTGCCCGGCCCATTCACCCCATTCGATCTCCACCATGAGCCAAGTCTCCGCCGCGACGGCCGGAATCCGATGAACAGTTGCCATTTCGGCAACACTCATTTCGGCTCCCCGGCGTTCCGGATCGGCCGGGACGCCGATCCCGCCCGGACCGGGAGATTGTGACGTTCAACCAGGAGATCAGGGCTAGCACTGTTGCGGCGCGGTGATCCGGGGTGCTGTCCTAGGCACTGTCTGGGGAGGAGGTGGGGCGCCGGTGGATTCCGTGGCGGGGACGGTGGCGCGCCCCCGGTTGGCGACGTTGCTGGACGAAGGTGCCCAGCGACGGCTGCTGACCGTGGTGGCGGATGCGGGGTTCGGGAAGTCGACACTGCTCAGCTCGTGGGCCGCCGGGCGTCCCTGCGCGTGGCACACGGTCCGGGCAGAGGACGCATCGCTCGCAGCCATGGTCTCCGGCCTGGTCGAGGCGCTACGCCGTCAAGTGCCTGCGCTCGAGGCGATCCCGGCCGAGTTGCAGAGTCCGCGCGGCCCGGACGCCGACGCGGAGCAACAGACCCGTGCGCTCGCCTATGCCGCCCTGCTCGCCGACGGCCTGGAGCAGAACCTCAGCAACGACCTGGTTCTGGTCCTGGACGACCTGCACGAGCTGGACCCACTGGCTCCGGCCACCAGGCTGATCGAGGGACTGGTCCGCACCGCACCGCCGCACCTGCACCTGGTCGTTGCCTCTCGCACCCACATGCCGTTCGGCATCGACCGCCTGCGCGGCCGTGGGCAGGTCCTGGAGATCGACGCGCCCGCTCTCGCGTTCACAGTGCCCGAGACCCTCGCCGTACTGCAGAAGGTGCTCGGTGAGGGCACGGACGACCTGGCCGAGTCGCTGCAGACCGCAGTCCAGGGCTGGCCAGCCGCCGTACGTCTTGCTGTGGAAGCCCTCCGGACAGCACCGCCGGCGGAGCGCACCAGCCGGCTGCAGCGTGCTCTGCGGTCAGACGGTCCGCTGTACGACTACCTGGCCGAGGAGGTCTTCGCAGCCGAGCCCCCAGCGGTACGGCGCTTGGTCGCAGGCGTAGCTGTGTTGCCGCGGTTCGGGTCGGAGCTGTGCAAGGCAATAGGACTGACAGACAGCGCCGAAACGCTCCAGCAGCTGCGGACACGCGGACTGCTCGTCTCGGCCGGTGAGGCGGACGGCTACGAGCTGAACCCGCTGGTGAAGAACTTCGCCAAGGACCGGCTGGCTGTGGACGAGCAGGAGATGGCAGAGCTGTCCCTGGAGGCCGGCAGGTGGTTCGAGTCGACCGGTGAGCACCGCGACGCGCTGGCCTGCTACCAAGCCGTCGAGCCGGCTGCTGCGGCGCGCATGCTGGCTGAGCGCGGCCACGCGATGGTCAGCGGTGGGCTGGCCGAGATCGTGGTCGCTGCGGTCGCCGCACTGCCTGCGGACCTACGTGACGCCGGCATGGACCAGTTGGAGGGCGAAGCCCGGCAGGTGCTCGGCGACTGGCAAGGCGCGAAGGAGTGCTTCGACCGGATCATCGGGCCGGAGGGTGAGATCCCGGTTGCCATCGCCTGGCGGCTCGGACTGATCCACCACCTGCGCGGCCAGACCGATGTGGCGATCGCGACGTACCGGCGCGGACGCATCGATGGGCAGCACCCGACGGACGAGGCGTTGCTGCAGGCATGGTGGGCCGGAGCGCACTGGCTGCGTGGCGAGTTCGACGAGTGCCGTGCGCTGGTCGCCGCCGCGCATGAGACTGCAAAGGTCTCCGGTGACGACGGGGCGCTGGCCATCTCCTACACCGTGCTCGCCATGCTGGCTGCGGTCGACAGCGACCCGCACGGCAACTACACCAACTACGTGCGAGCGCTCGAGCATGCCGAGCGCGCCGGCGATCTGCTGCAGTCGATCCGGATCCGGGTGAACCGGTCTTCGCACCACATCGCCGAGGGCGGCTACGCGCTCGGGCTGAAGGAGTTGGACATCGCTCTGGAGCTTGCGGACCGGGCAGGCTTCGCCGTGTTCCGTGCGCTGGCGCTGAACAACCGTGGAGAGGCTCTGCTCCGGCTCGGTCGGCTGGACGAGGCCATCGGCGAACTGGAGGCGTCGCGAGCGCTCTACCAGAAGCTGGACTCGAAGCGGGTGGCACAGCCGCTGTCCGTACTCGGGGAGGTCTACCGCGAGCGGGGTGATCGTGCGATGGCCAGAGCCTGCTTCGAGGAGGCCATCCCGATCGCCGAGGAGACCAAGGACATGCAGTCCCTGGTCCCGGCCCTGGCCGGCCTGGCCCGGGTGCTCGCGGTCGAGGAGCCGCAGCGGGCTGCCGAGCTGGCCGCACTGGCTCGGCAGGCAGTTGCCTACGGCCCCGTCCTCGGCCTGTCCGGTGCACTGGTCGCGCTGGGCTGGGTCACGCTGCACGCCGGCAACGAGACCGAGGCCGCGGCGACTGCGGAGGAAGCGGCCGCGCTGTGCCGCAAGCGACGGGACCGGGCCGGCCTGGCCGACGCGCTCGAGTTGTACGCGGCAGCAGGCGGCGGTGAGGTCCTGCACGAGGTGCTGAACATCCGCAGCGAGCTGGGCGACCAGCTGGGCGAGGCGCGGGCCGAGCTGATGCTTGCCAAGCGCACCAGCGGTCCGGACGGCCGTGAGCTCGCACTGCGCGCTCACCAGCAGTTCCTGGCTGCCGGAGCGACCCGCTACGCGGCTGCTGCTCTGGAAGCGAGCGAGGAGACCGGTCCGGCGGCCGTGCGGATCGAGTGTCTCGGCGGATTCCGGGTGCTGCGGGATGGCAAGGCAGTCCAGCTGGGGGAGTGGCCGTCTAAGAAGGCGCGCGACCTGCTGAAGATCCTGGTCGCCCGCCGCTGCCGTCCGGTCGCCCGCGTGCAGCTGCTGGACCTGCTCTGGCCGGAGCAGGACGAGTCGGTCGCATCGCCCAGGCTGTCCGTCGCCCTGTCGACTGTGCGGTCCGTGCTCGACCCGGAGAAGCGGTACCCGCCAGACCGGTTCGTTGGCGCCGACCGGGCCACCATCTGGCTGGATGGTGAGCAGGCCGCCGTCGACGTGGAGCACTTCCTCCACGACGCCCGGGAGGGACTCACGACCAGCGACCTGCGGTTGCTGCGGGCGGCAGAGGCGGCGTACAGCGGGGACTTCCTGGAGGAGGACGTGTACGCCGACTGGGCCGCCGGGATGCGGGAGGAGGCCCGGGCGCTGTACGTCCGGGTGGCGCGCGTGCTGGCCGAGCGGGGCCGGCGTGACCCCGACGCCGCGGCCGGGTACCTGCTCCGGATCCTGCAGCGGGACCAGTACGACGAGCGCGCTCACCTAGGCCTGGTCGGGGCGTTCCAGGCCAGCGGTGCGCACGGCGAAGCACGCCGGGCCTACCGCACCTACGTGCAGCGGATGGGTGAGCTGGAGGTCGAGCCGGCCCCCTATCCGGCGGTGCCGGCCCGGCTTTAAGACTATCTGAAGGTACGGCCGCACCATCTGACCATGGCAGCGCCGGTGCACAACCCAGTGGTGGTCCGCGAATACGACCGCGCGGGGCACACCGGTCGGGACTACCGCTCCGAACCAGGCACGCCCGTCAGGGCTGCGCTGGCCGGTGTGGTGGTCCGGGTGGAGCCGGGTCGGGTCGTGGTCGAGTCGAACGCGATCTGGCACGTCTACGACCACCTGTCCGAGCTCACGGTCAGCCAGGGGGAGACCGTGGAGACCGGGGACCTGCTGGGGGTCGCGGCCGGCCCGCACCTGCATTACGAGGAGCGGGTCGCGCCGTACGGGGTGGGGGATCAGCGGAGTCCGCAGTTCGATCTGCACACGAATGCCCGGATGCGGATGGTGGCGCAGGGCGGGTCGGCCGAGGAGGGAGCGGCCGAGTCGTCCGGTGCCACCCCCGAGCCGTAGCGTGGAGTGGTGATAGCCACCAGCTTCCACACCGCCCGGCTGGTCATGCTGCCGCTGCAGGTGGAGTACGCCGGGGAGATGGCGGAGGTGCTCTCCGACCCGGACCTCTACACGTTCACCGGCGGCGAGCCGCCGACCGTGGAGGCCCTGGAGAACCGCTACCGCCGTCAGTTGGCCGGACCGGGCCGCGAGAACGAGTACTGGCTCAACTGGGTAGTCCAGTACGACTCCCAGCTCGTCGGCTGCGTGCAGGCGACAGTCACCGGCCGTACGGCGGAGATCGCCTGGGTCATCGGGACCGCTTGGCAGGGCCGTGGCTACGCCAAGGAGGCCGCCCGGGGCCTGGTCGACTGGCTGGGTGCCCACGGCGTCGAGCGGATCGTCGCCCACGTCCACCCCGATCACGCCGCCTCAGCGGCCGTCACCGCTGCCGCCGGTCTCACGCGCACGGATCAGGTCGACGACGGCGAGTACCTCTGGACAACATGACAGCAGGCCCAGCCGCGATGCGACTGGGCCTGCTGTGCTGCTCAGCTCAGAGCGGGCGGACGTTCTCCGCCTGCAGGCCCTTCGGGCCCTGGGCTACCTCGTACTCCACCTTCTGGTTCTCCTCGAGCGAACGGAAGCCGCTCGTCTGGATGGCCGAGTAGTGGACGAACACGTCGGCGCCGCCCTCGTCCTGGGTGATGAAGCCGAAGCCCTTTTCACCGTTGAACCACTTCACTGTTCCGCTGGCCATGTTCTGCTCCTCGCGTTAGGGCCGGTACGAGCCCCGGCCCGGTGCCGGTTCTCGGGTTGCCGTTTGAGCCCTCCCACAACAGACCAGGCCTGAGATGAGAAAACGCCCTGCGGATCACAAATCCGCGGGCGCTGAAACACGAACGTGGAACTGCAAAACTGCAACCGCAGGCAACCCTAGCAGACCCCCGGCCATCCGTCGCGTCCCCGCCGGGAAACGGGCGAGCGCTTGCCGGGGGGTGTGATCTTGACCGCATTCAGGCTCCCGCCTACTGTATCCCGTATACCGAGCCCCTCCGGAAGGTGGGACCATGGACTCTGCCCTTTTCGCGGTCAACTGCTCGATCCTGTTCACCGAACTCCCGTTGCTCGACAGACCGGCGGCCGCCCGGCAGGCCGGGTTCGAGGCGGTCGAGTTCTGGTGGCCGTTCGACACCCCTCTGCCCGGCGACGCGGAGGTGGACGCGTTCGCACGCGCCGTCACCGACGCCGGGGTTCAGCTCGTCGGGCTGAACTTCGCGGCCGGCGACATGCCCGGCGGCGACCGCGGCCTGGTCTCCTGGCCGCAGCGATCACTGGAGTTCCGGGACAACATCCCGGTCACTCTCGGCATCGGCGAACGCCTCGGCTGCCGTGCCTTCAACGCGCTCTACGGCAACCGCGTCGACGGCGTCCGCCCGGAGGCCCAGGACGACCTGGCCGCCGAGAACCTCGCCCTCGCCGCCACCGCGGCCGGCTCGTTCGGCGGCGTCGTACTGGTCGAGCCGGTCAGTGGCGCCGACCGCTACCCCCTCCGTACGGCGGCCGACGCGGTCGAGGTGATCGACCGCGTCCAGGCCGAGTCCGGCGTCACCGCCATCGGACTGCTCGCCGACCTCTACCACCTGACCGTCAACGGGGACGACGTGACGGCGGCGATCTCGACGTACGCGGACCGGATCGCGCACGTCCAGCTCGCCGACGCGCCCGGCCGGAACGAACCCGGCACCGGGAAGATCCCGGTCGACCAGCATCTCGGCGAGCTCCGGGCCGCCGGGTACGCCGGCTGGATCGGGCTGGAGTACAAGCCGTCCAGTATGACGGCCGAGAGCTTCGACTGGATCTCACCCTCCGACTGAAAGGCAGCTGGCATGCCCCGAATGACCGCCGCCCGCGCCGCGGTGGAGATCCTTCGCCGTGAAGGCATCTCCCACCTGTTCGGCCTGCCCGGCGCGGCCATCAACCCGTTCTACGCCGCCGTCCGCGCCCAGGGCGAGCTCCAGCACGTGCTCGCCCGGCACGTCGAGGGCGCCTCCCACATGGCCGAGGGCTACACCCGGGCCGCCCCCGGCAACATCGGCGTCTGCGTCGGTACGTCGGGACCGGCCGGCACCGACATGATCACCGGGCTGTACTCCGCGAGCGCCGACTCGATCCCGATCCTGTGCATCACCGGCCAGGCCCCGGTGGCCAAGCTGCACAAGGAGGACTTCCAGGCGATCAACATCGCCGACATCGCCAGGCCGGTGGCCAAGTGGGCGGTCACCGTGCTGGAGCCGGCCCAGGTGCCGGGCACCTTCCAGAAGGCGTTCAAGCTGATGCGCGAGGGGCGTCCCGGCCCGGTCCTGATCGACCTGCCGCTGGACGTCCAGCTTGCCGAGATCGACTTCGATCCCGACCTCTACGCGCCGCTCCCGATCGCGACTCCGCGCGCCACCGTCGCGCAGGCCGAGTCGGTCCTCAGGCTGCTCGCAGAGGCCGAACGCCCGCTGATCGTCGCCGGCGGCGGGATCATCAATGCGGACGCGGCCGACCTCCTGGTCGAGTTCGCCGAGCTGACCGGCGTCCCGGTCGTCCCGACGCTGATGGGCTGGGGGACCATCCCGGACGACCACCGGCTGATGGCCGGCATGGTCGGGCTGCAGACCTCCCACCGGTACGGCAACGAGACGCTGCTCGCCTCCGACCTGGTGATCGGCATCGGCAACCGCTGGGCGAACCGGCACACCGGCTCGATCCCGACGTACACGAAGGACCGGAAGTTCGTCCACATCGACGTCGAGCCGACCCAGATCGGCCGGGTCTTTGCGCCGGACCTGGGCATCGTCTCGGACGCCAAGGCCGCGTTGGAGACGCTGCTCCACGTCGCCCGGCAGCAGGTGCCGCTCCCCGATCGCTCGGAGTGGGCGGCCGCCTGCCGCGACCGCAAGAAGACGCTGCTTCGCCGTACGGACTTCGACAACGTGCCGGTGAAACCGCAGCGGGTCTACCAGGAGATGAACAATGCCTTCGGACCCGAGACCCGGTACGTGTCGACAATCGGATTGTCGCAAATCCAGGCCGCCCAGATGCTGCACGTCTACCGCCCGCGGCACTGGATCAACGCCGGCCAGGCCGGACCGCTCGGCTGGACCGGCCCGGCCGCCCTGGGTGTCGCGGTGGCGGACCCGGACGCGACCGTCGTCGCGCTGTCGGGTGACTACGACTTCCAGTTCCTGATCGAGGAGCTCGCTGTCGGCGCGCAGTTCAACATCCCCTACATCCACGTCGTGGTGAACAACTCCTACCTCGGGCTGATCCGGCAGGCGCAGCGCAACCTGGACATGGACTACTGCGTCCAGCTCGCCTTCGACAACATCAACAGCCCCGAGGTCGAGGGATACGGCGTCGACCACGTGAAGGTCGCCGAAGGCCTCGGCTGCAAGGCGCTGCGGGTGCTCGAACCCGACGGCATCCTGCCTGCCCTCGACGAGGCGAAGAAGCTGCTGCTCGAGTTCCAGGTCCCGGTCGTCGTCGAGGTGATCCTGGAACGTGTCACGAACGTTGCCATGGGCACCGAGATCGACAACGTGGTGGAGTTCGAGGAGCTCGCCGGCGTGACGAACCCGGTGCCGACGCTGTCCGGTCTGAGGAGGGACTGATGAAGGTTGCTGTTCTCGGCGCCGGGGCGATCGGCGCCTACGTCGGCGCGGCCCTGCACCGCGGCGGGACCGAGGTCCACCTGATCGCCCGCGGCGCCAACCTGGCGGCGATCCGGTCCGACGGCGTGCGGGTGCTCAGCCCGCGCGGCGACTTCGAGGCCCGGACACCGGCCACCGACGACCCGGCCGAGGTCGGCCCGGTCGACTACGTCTTCCTCGGCCTCAAAGCGAACTCCTACGCCACCGCCGGCCCGCTGCTCGAGCCGCTCCTGCACGACGAGACCGTCGTCGTCGCCGCGCAGAACGGCATCCCGTGGTGGTACTTCCACGGCCTCAAGGGCCCGTACGAAGGCCGCCGGATCGAGTCGGTCGACCCCGGTGGCGCGGTGACCGAGGTCATCCGGCTCGACCGCGCCGTGGGCTGCGTCGTGTACTGCTCGACCGAGCTCGAGGCGCCCGGCGTCGTACGCCACCTGGAAGGCACCCGGTTCTCCATCGGCGAACCCGCGGGCGGGCTGTCGCCGCGGTGCGAGGCGTTCAGCACGGCGATGATCGCCGGCGGACTGAAGTGCCCGGTCGAGGAGGACGTCCGCAAGGACATCTGGATCAAGTTGCTCGGCAACGCGGCGTTCAACCCGATCAGCGCGCTGGCCCGGGCGACGATGGTCGAGATCGCCACCCACCAGGGCACCCGGGCGATGGTCCGGCTGATGATGGAGGAGTCGCTGGAGATCGCGGCCGCGGTCGGCTGCCATCCGGAGATCTCGGTGGACAAGCGGATCAACGGCGCCGAGCGGGTCGGCGAGCACAAGACGTCGATGCTCCAGGACCTGGAGAAGGACAAGCCGCTCGAGCTCGACGTGATCCTCGCCGCGGTCGTCGAGCTGGCCGACCTCACCGGCACCAAGGCGCCGACGCTGCGCGCGGTGCACGCCGTCGCGGATCTCCTCGCCACGAAGGTGGGCGTGCCTTCCTGAAGCCAGGTGGGTCCGGCCACAGCGACGTCGGACCCACCTGTACCAACCAAAGACCAAAGAAAGAAGCAGTGATCAGGGAGTTCCAACCTGATTACAATTCGGTCGGCCCTAACGAGAGACCAGACACGAAGTGCGCGACGGGCTCGGCCATCACGTCGAGCTCGAGTACGACGAGTTCGTTGCGCCCGGGCCGCAGTACCGGACCCGGAACGTACAGCGTCTCCTGCGGCCCCCGCCGCCAGTACCGCCCGAGGCAGAACCCGTTGACCCACGCGATGCCCTTGCCCCAGGCAACCGTGGAGAGAAAGTGGTCGACCGGCTCAGCGACCTCGAACCCGGCCCGCCAAGCCGTAGGCCCAACCCCGGGGGCATCCGGCGTCTGGCCCACGGAGTCCCAAAGCCCCGGTACGGCGTCCAGGTCGATCACGCGGGCCGTCCAGTCAGTCAGCTCGGTGGATCCCAGATGCACAGGACCGATCAGCCCCTTCGGCTCCCCGATCCGCTTCCCGTAGTTCACCCGGCCCTGATCCTCGACCACGATCTCGAGCCGCCCGCGGCCGGCCGGCAACATCAGAGCCCGATCGTGCCGTTCCCGATCCAGGACGCCCACCGGAGCCCCGTCGAGGAATACATACGCCCGGTCCCGCACCTCGTCGACGCTGAGCAGCATCGGCTGATCGATGTCGATGGACGTCGCGAACAGCGCCAGTTGGGCGTCCAACTCGTCGAGCGTCGGCATCACGTCGTACTGCGACGCCGTACCCCAGACCGACGGGTCGGCGAGCAGCCGGATCGGCGAGCCCAGCGCCGCGGATGTCTCCGGTGCGGCCGGCCCCGACGCCGGGACAACGTCGGGGACGGGCGCGTACCGGGAGATGACGTCCCGGAAGGCGTGGAACTTCGCGGTCGGGTTCCCCGCCTCGTCCAACGGGGCGTCGTAGTCGTACGACGTGATGGTCGGCCGGTAGACGCCCTTGTCGTTCGCCCCACTGGTCAGCCCGAAGTTCGTGCCGCCGTGGAGCATGTAGATGTTGACAGACGCGCCCGCCGCGAGCAGCGCGTCCAGCTCGGCGGCTGCCTCGTCGACACCGGTCGTGTGGTGCGGCCCACCCCAGTGATCGAACCAGCCGTCCCAGAACTCCATGCACATCAGCGGCCCGGTCGGCTGGTGCCTGCGCAGAGTCGCGAGCCGCTCGTCGGCCCGCGACCCGAACGAACCGGTCCGCAGCACGCCGTCCAGCCCGCCCGCCGCCAGCATCGCGTCGACCGGCTGGTCGACGGTCACCAGCGGCACCGTGGTGCCGGCGTTCCGGATGATCTCGGCGATCGACTTCAGGTACGTCGGGTCGTCGCCGAAAGCGCCGTACTCGTTCTCGACCTGGACCAGCAGGACCGGGCCGCCCCGGCCGACCTGGAGCGGCTGCACGATCCGCAGCACGTTGCGCAGGTACTCCTCGACCGCGGCCATGAACTTCGGCTCGTACCGCCGGACCCCCATGCCCGGCTCCCGGAAGAGCCAGGCAGGGAGCCCGCCGTTGTCCCACTCCGCGCAGATGTACGGGCCGGGGCGGACGATCGCGTACAGCCCGGCGTCGGCGATCTCCCGCAGGAACCGCTCGAGGTCGAGCATCCCGGAGGTGTCGAAGACACCGGGAGCCGGGCTGTGCGCGTTCCACGGCACGTACGTCTCGATGGTGTTGAGCCCCATCAGGCGGGCCTTCTCGATCCGGTCGGCCCAGCTGTCCGGGTGCACCCGGAAGTAGTGCAGCGCACCGGACAGGATCCGGAAGGGCCGGCCGTCGAGGAGGAAGTCGGACTCACCGATCGCGAACTGGGACACCGGCTAGCCGTTCACCTGGAAGCCCTGCTGGTTGCCGTAGGCCACCAGCGCGTCCTGCCAGGCCTGCAGGCCGGTGTTCAGGTCGGACTTGGACTGGTACGACTTGCCGACCGTGTCGCCGTAGATGCTGTTCGCGTACAGCTCGTACGGCAGGTAGCTCCAGCCCTTCACGACGTTGTCGGCCGCGCCGGTGAGCACCTGGTTGATCTGCTGGCCACCGAAGTACGCGCTCGTCTTGTCCACGAACGCCGGGTCCTTCAGATCCTTGGTCGTGGCCGGGAAGCCGCCGCTGGCGAGGAAAGGCTTGACGCCCTCGTCGTGGTTCAGCCAGCGCACGAACGCCGCCGCCAGCGCCGGGTTGGCGCTCTGCTTCAGCACGGACTCGGTGCTGCCGCCGTTCTCCGCGGTGGCCGGCTGGCCGTCGTACGTCGGCATCGGGGCGACCGCCCACTTGCCCGCGCCGGCCTTGACCGACGCCTCCATCACACCGGGCATCCACGCGCCGGTCGGCAGCGTGGCGATGGTGCCGTCACCGAGCGCCTTGAACCACTCGTCGGTCCAGCCGGGGATCTGCGACACCAGACCACCCTCGACCAGCTGGTTCCAGGTCGAGGTCCACTTCTTGGAGCCCTCGTCCTGCAGGTTGATGGTGATGTTCTTGCCGTCGGTCTTGAACGGCTGGCCGCCGGCCTGCCAGATCATGCTGGTGGTGAAGCCCGCGTCACCGGAGTCGTTGGTGATCCAGGCCTTCGGGTTGGCCGCGTGCAGCTTCTTCGCGGCGGCGACGTACTCGTCCCAGGTCTTCGGCACGGCGATGCCGTACTTGTCGAAGACCTCCTTGTTGTAGAACAGCGCCATCGGCCCGGAGTCCTGCGGCAGGCCGTAGAGCCCGCCGCCGGCGTGCACGGCGGCCCAGGTCGAGGCGGTGTAGGCCGACTCGTACTGGTTGAAGCCGTACTGGTTCAGGTCGACCAGCGAGCCGGGCAGCGCGAACTGCGGCAGCGCCTGGTACTCGATCTGCGCCACGTCCGGGGCGCCCGAGCCGGCCTTGATCGCGTTCTGCAGCTTGGTGTAGTGGTCGTTGCCGGTGCCGGCGTTGACGTAGTTCACCTTCACGTTCGGGTACTGCGCCATGAACGCCTTCACCTGGGCCTCGGCCGACGGCGTCCAGCTCCAGTAGGTGATCGTGCCGCCGGCCTTCAGCGCGGCGTCGACGGCGTCGGGCGAGCCCGTGGTCTGGCTGCCGCTGCCGGAGGTGTCCGACCCGCCGCCGCACGCAGCCACGACCGCGAGGGCGGTGAGAGCGGCTCCGGCAACCACCAGTTGCCGGAGGCCACGCCAATGTGACTTCATCGGTGTTCCTTTCACTTGACGCTGCCCGCGCTCAGGCCCGACTGCCAGAAGCGCTGAAGGAGCAGGAAGGCGATCACCAGGGGCACGATGGTCAGCAGCGAGCCGGTGATCACCAGGTTGTAGATGGGGCGGGCACCCACGCCGGTCGCCTGGTTGCTCCACTGGGTGAGCCCGACCGTGAGCGGGTAGAGGTTGGGTTTGCTGAGCATGATCAGCGGGAGGAAGTAGTTGTTCCAGGTCGACACCACCGCGAACAGCAGGGTGGTGACGATGCCCGGGGCCAGCAACCGGAGCGCGACGGTGAAGAAGATCCGCACCTCGCCGGCGCCGTCGATCCGGGCCGCCTCGAGCAGCTCCGGCGGCACCGCCTCGGTCGAGTACACCCACATCAGGTACAGCCCGAACGGGCTGACCAGCGACGGGATGATGATCGCCCACACCGTGTTGGTCAGGCCGAGGTTCGAGAACATCAGGAACGTCGGCACCGCGAGCGCCGTCCCCGGTACGGCGACCGCTCCGAGCAGCACCGCGAACACGGCCCGGCGGCCGGCGAACTTGTACTTCGCCAGGCCGTAGCCGGCCGCGGTCGCGAGCAGGGTCGCACCGCCGGCCCCCACGACGACGTACAGCAGCGTGTTGCCGAGCCACTGCAGGAAGATGCCGTCGTTGTAGGTCAGCGTGTCCTTGATGTTGTCGAACAGGGCGAAGCTCTTGCCGAACCACAGGCCCGGCGTCGACAGCAGGTCGGCCTGGGTCTTGGTCGAGCTGATCAGCAACCACGCCAGCGGGACCAGCGTGTAGATCAGGTACAGGACCATCAGACCGGTCAGCAGCGGCGACTTCCGCGGCCTTAGTGGCGACGTGGCCTTCTTGTTGGCGCGAGGCGCCGTACGCACGGCCCGCGGAGCGTCCACGGTGGTGGTCGAGGTGCTCATCAGAGGGCCTCCCGGGAGCCGCGCAGCTGGACGACGTACGCGATGATCGCGGTGATGACGCCCATCACGATCGCGACGGTGGCGGAGTAGTTGAACTGCTGCCCGGCGAAGGACAGGTTGTAGGCGTACATGTTCGGCGTGTAGTACGTGGTGATCACGTTCGGCGCCAGGGTCCGCAGGATGTTCGGCTCGTTGAACAGCTGGAAGCTGCCGATGATCGAGAAGATGGTCGCGATCACGATCGCGCCGCGCAGCGCGGGCAGCTTCACCGCCCGGATCGTCCGGAAGGTGCCGGCGCCGTCGATCGCGGCCGCCTCGTACAGCTCACCGGGGACCGTGCGCAGCGCCGAGTAGAAGATCAGCATGTTGTAGCCGACGAACTCCCAGGTGACGATGTTGGCGATCGACGGCAGCATCCAGCTCCCGCTCAGCGGCTGGATCGCGGTGGTACCGAACAGGTCGTTCAGGTTCGCGGCCAGGCCGAAGTTGTCGCCGTAGATGTAGCCCCACATCAGCACCGCGACCACGCCCGGCACCGCGTACGGCAGGAAGATCACGATCCGGAAGAAGCTCGCGCCGTGCAGTCGGGCGCTGTCGATGGCCAGCGCGGCCAGCAGCGCCAGCCCCAGCATCACCGGCACCTGGACGACCAGGAACACCGCGACCCGGCCGAACGCCTCCCAGAACTTCGGGTCCTGCAGCGCCTCGGTGTAGTTGTCCAGGCCGACGAACACGGTGCCGCCGAAGAAGGCCTGGTCGCGGAACAGGCTCAGGTAGATCGCGTACCCGATCGGGGCCAGGAAGGTCAGCGCGAACACGGCCAGGAACGGGCCGACGAAGACCCATCCCTTCCCGTCCTGACCGAACCTCCCACGCCTCCGGCGTAGTGCTACGGACTGACTCATGCGCCCGCCGGCCTCCTTCGTGACTTGTCGCCGACACGCGATGTTGACGTCAACATCGATCGCCGAGACGGTAGCGTGTTTACGTCAACATGTCTACACTGCGGGCACAAGCGAGGAGGGGTGACGATGTCAGCGGAGGAGCCTGCGGTCCGGCGGCGGCGCGGTCCGTCGATGGCCGACGTGGCCCGGCTGGCCGGCGTGTCCGGGCAGACGGTGTCCCGGGTCGCGAACGACCGGCACAACGTCGACGCGGCCACCCGGGACCGGGTCCAGGCCGCCATGCGCGAGCTCGGCTACCGCCCGAACAGCGCCGCCCGGGCGCTGCGCAACGGGCAGTTCCGCAGTATCGGCGTGATCGTCTTCGAGCTGCACAGCTTCGGTACGACGCGGACGCTGGACGCGGTCGCCGCGGCGGCCACCATCAGCGGCTACGCGATCAACCTGCTGCCCGTGCTCGACGTGAACCAGAGCGCGGTGACGAATGCGTTCAGCCGGCTGGGGGAGCAGGCCGTCGACGGGGTGATCATCCTGATCGAGGCGCACACGCTGGACGAGGCCGGCGTACTGCTGCCCGAGGGGCTGCCGGTCGTGGTGGTCGACTCGAGCGCACACTACGACTACCCGATCGTGGACACGAACCAGGCCCAGGGCGCCCGGCTGGCCACCGAGCACCTGCTGGACCTCGGGCACGAGACCGTGTGGCACCTCGGCGGCCCGCCGACGTCGTTCGCCGCGGACCGGCGCCGGCGCTCGTGGGAGCTGACGCTGAAGCAGCGCGGTCGCGAGGTCCCGCCGGTCCTGGACGGCGACTGGACACCGGGCTCCGGGTACGAGGCCGGCCGCGAGCTGGCCGCGAATCCGGACGTCACGGCCGTGTTCGCCGCGAACGACCAGATGGCGCTCGGGTTGCTGCGGGCGCTGCACGAGCGGGGCCGGGTGGTGCCGCACGACATCAGCGTGATCGGCTTCGACGACATGGAGGAGGCGGCGCACTTCTGGCCGCCGCTGACCACGATCCGGCAGAACTTCGCCGAGGTCGGCCGGCTCAGCGTCGACGCGCTCATCCGCGAGATCCAGGCCGGCGAACACCACCACGACCCGGTCGCCGTACCGACCAAACTGGTGGTCCGGAGCAGTACGGCGCCGCCCCGCAAGTCAGCGAGCTGACAGCTGCTCGACGACCTTCAGCAGGGCGGAGTGGTCGAGGGAGCCGTGGCCTTGGGCGCGGGCTGCGGCGACGAGCTGGGCGACCACGCCGGTGACGGGCAGGGCGACGCCGGCCGACCGGGCGGAGGCGAGGGCGATGCCAATGTCCTTGTGGTGCAGGTCGATCCGGAAGCCGGGCTCGAACTGACGGGCCAGCATCGTGCCGGCCTTGAGGTCGAGGATCCGGTTGCCGGCCAGCCCGCCGGCGAGCACCTCGAGGCCGCGTTCGCCGTCCACTCCAGAGGCCTCCAGCAGCACGATCGCCTCGCTGACCAGGCTGATGATGCCGGCCACCAGGAGCTGGTTCGCCGCCTTCACGGTCTGGCCGGCGCCGTGGCCGCCGACGTGCACGATGGTCCGACCGAGATCCTCGAAGATCGGCTTGGCCGCCGCGAAGTCCGCCGCGTCGCCGCCGACCATGATCGACAGCGACGCCTTGATCGCGCCCTGCTCGCCGCCGCTCACCGGCGCATCGAGCACTCGTACGCCGCGCTCGGCCCCGGCCGTGGCGACCTCGCGCGAGGTCTCCGGCGCGATCGAGCTCATGTCGATGAGCAGTACGCCGGGTTGCACGGCAGCGAGCACGCCACCCGATCCGAGGACGACCTCGGCGACCTGTGGCGAGTCCGGCAGCATCGTGATGACCACCTCGGCACCGTTGAGGGCGTCGGCGATGTCCGCGGCCGGCTTCCCACCGGCCTGCGCCAACCGATCCACGGCCGCCGGTACGACGTCGTACCCAGTCACAGTGTGTCCGGCCCGGACCAAATTCGCCGCCATGTGCGAACCCATGATCCCGAGCCCGATGAAACCAATCGTGGTCATACCGCGACCTCCTCGACGGCCATCACGGCTCGCATGAGATTGGCGGTCTCGGTGGGGGTTTTGCCGACCTTGACGCCGACGGCCTCGAGGGCCTCCTGCTTGGCGGCTGCGGTGCCGGAGGAGCCGGAGACGATGGCGCCGGCGTGGCCCATGGTCTTGCCCTCGGGGGCGGTGAAGCCGGCCACGTAGCCGACGACCGGCTTGGTGACGTTGTCCTTGATGAACGCCGCCGCGCGCTCCTCGGCGTCGCCGCCGATCTCGCCGATCATCACGATCGCGTCGGTGTCCGGGTCGTCCTGGAACGCCTGCAGCGCGTCGATGTGGGTGGTCCCGATGATCGGGTCACCGCCGATCCCGATCGCGGTGGAGAACCCGAAGTCCCGCAGCTCGTACATCATCTGGTACGTCAGCGTGCCGGACTTGCTGACCAGCCCGATCCGGCCCGGACCCGCGATGTCGGCGGGAATGATGCCCGCGTTGGACTGGCCGGGGCTGATGATTCCGGGGCAGTTCGGCCCGATGATCCGGGTGGTGCCGGACGCCTGCGCGTGGGCGAAGAACGCGGCGGTGTCGTGCACCGGCACGCCCTCGGTGATCACCACCACCAGCGGGATGCCCGCGTCGACCGCCTCGATCACCGCGCCCTTGGTGAACTTCGGCGGTACGAAGACCACCGACACGTCCGCGCCGGCCGACTTCACCGCGTCGGCGCAGGAGCCGTAGACCGGGATCGACCGCTTCGCGAAGTCGACCGACTGGCCGCCCTTGCCCGGAGTCACGCCGCCGACCACGTTGGTGCCCGCGGCAAGCATCCGGCTGGTGTGCTTCTGTCCTTCGGACCCGGTCATGCCCTGCACGACGACCCGGCTCTGCTCGGTCAGGAAAATCGCCATCTCACATGCCTCTCAGTTCTGCGCTGCCAGTTCGGCGGCACGGGTGGCGGCGCCGTCCATCGTGTCCACCACGGTGACCAGCGGATGGTTGGCCTGGGCAAGGATCCGGCGGCCCTCGTCGACGTTGTTGCCGTCCAGCCGGACCACCAGCGGCTTGTCGGCCTGGTCGCCGAGCAGCGCGAGCGCCTGGACGATCCCGTTCGACACCGCGTCGCAGGCGGTGATGCCGCCGAACACGTTCACGAACACACTGCGGACCTGGGCGTCGCCGAGGATGATGCCGAGTCCGTTCGCCATCACCTCCGCCGACGCGCCACCCCCGATGTCGAGGAAGTTGGCGGGTTTCACGCCGTACGGCTCACCGGCGTAGGCGACCACGTCGAGGGTGGACATGACCAGGCCGGCGCCGTTGCCGATGATGCCGACCGAGCCGTCCAGCTTGACGTAGTTCAGGCCCTTCTCCTGGGCCGCGGCCTCCAGCGGGTCCGCGGCCGCCTTGTCCTCGAAGTTCGCGTGGTCGGCGTGCCGGTACGCCGCGTTCTCGTCGAGAGTCACCTTGCCGTCGAGGGCTTCGAGCGATCCGTCGGCCAGCTTGACCAGCGGATTCACCTCGACCAGGGATGCGTCCTCGGTGATGAACACGTCCCAGAGCTTCCGGACGACGTCCCCCGCGCCGGCCGGGAAGCCTGCGGCCGCGACGATTTCGGCGGCCTTGGCCTCGTCCACGCCGACGGCCGGGTCGATCGCGACCTTGGCGATCGCGTCCGGCTTGGTGTGCGCGACCTCCTCGATCTCGACACCGCCCTCGGTGCTGGCGATGCAGAGATAGTCGCGGTTGGCCCGGTCGACCAGGAAGGAGAAGTAGTACTCCTCGGCGATGTCTGCGGCCGGCGCGAGCAGCACCCGGCGGACGGTGTGGCCCTTGATGTCCATGCCGAGGATCTCGCCGGCCCTGGCCACGGCCTCGTCGGGGGAGCCGGCCAGCTTCACGCCGCCGGCCTTTCCGCGGCCGCCGGTCTTCACCTGCGCCTTCACCACCACCCGGCCGCCGAGCTCCGCGGCGGCCGCGGCAGCGTCCGCCGGGTCCTCGACCACCCGGCCGAGCGTCACCGGGACGCCGTGCCGGGCGAACAGTTCCTTGGCTTGGTACTCCATCAGGTCCACGTCAGCCTCCCGGCTCGTAGCTGTGTTCAGACGACTGTATGCGATATGCAATCTGGTCACAAGGGCGGGGGTTGGAACGCCCCAGGTCTGGACAGCCGCGCCGGGGAGGCGTACCACAGATCTCATACGGTATGCAGTAGTCAGGAGGCGATATGAATCACGCCATGTATCCAGACCGGGGTGGCGGGGTGGGGACAGTGAAGGTACAGCCCCGGGACGTGCGTGACGTCTACGGACGGCAGTACCGCATCGGCGAGGACGCCGAGGAACTGACCGGACACTCCCGTCGATGGCAACTGTGGGCGACCTGGGCCTGCATGGTCGCCATCAGCCCACTGCAGTACTCCTTCGGATCCGCCGCGATCGGCTTGCAGGACGGACGTGGCTGGGACGCCGTCGCGACCATGTGGCTGCTCGCCGTCTTCGTCGCCTGCCAAGCACTGATCGCGATCCCGGCCGCCTGGGCCCAGCGAGTACGGCGGGCGACGCCGACCCAGCTCGTTGTCGTCGGCGGTCTGCTCGGCGCGATCGGGCTGGTGACCCTCGCGCATGCGGACAGCTATCCGTTCGTCGTCCTCGGCTACGCGGTGGTCGGCGGCGCCGGCGCCGGGCTCGTGTACGCGGCCTGCATCACTACGGCCGCACGATGGTTCCCCGATCGCCGCACCGCCACGATCGGTTTCGTCACCGGAGGGTTCGCGGTGGGCGCGGTGCCGAGCATCGCATTGTTGACAATCTTCCAGTCGACAACCGGACAGCGGATCGTCTTCGACCTGACCGCGCTGGTCGCCGTCGTGATCGTGCTGATCGCCGGCGGCGTGCTCAAGGACCCGCCGCGGCACTGGTGGCCCGCCCACATCGACGCGCAGGTGTGGGCGATCGACCGCAAGCTCAACCGGAACATCCCGCACAACGCGCCCGCGGTCCGCCACTACCGCCCGGCCGAGGCGATGCGCACCGGCGCCCTCCCACTGATGTGGCTGACACTCGCTCTGAGTACGGCGCTCTCCCTCTTCGGCATCGCCTTCGTCGTGAGCTACGCCGTCACCGCGGAGCTGGGCGTCGCGGTCGCCGGGTTCGTGGCCGGAATGCTTGCCGCAGTCAACGGTCTTGGCCGATCGCTGGCCGGGCACCTCTCGGACCGGTTCGGCCGGCGTCGGGTGCTGGCCGCCGTACTGATGGTCGAAGGGTTCACACACGTCGGGCTCGTGATCGCGGGGGAGGCGGGTGCGGGCTGGGTGTTCGTGCTGTGCGCCATGTTCGCCGGGCTGGGTGGCGGTGCGTTCTACGCGATCATGGCGAATCTGGTGGTGGAGTTCTTCGGCGAGAACAGCCTGCTGCAGAACCAGGCGATCCTGTACTCCGCGAAGGCTGCCGGCGGACTCGTCGGCGTCGGTGTCGCCGCGTCGGTGGTGGCGTCCGTCGGGTATCGGCCGCTGTTCCTCGGTGCCGGGTTGCTCGGCGTGCTGACGGCGCTGATCGTGCGGTTCCTGAAACAACCAGGTCGGCCGGCGTTGCCGGTTCGCCCGCAGTTGGGTACACCGGTCGCCGGGTCGGGCGAGTGAACGGCTACGGCCGGGTTGCACGGCCCGATCCGTGCGTGATGGAGCTGGTGTCGAAGCTGGCCCGGGAACCGTGGACCGATCGCCCGACCTGCGTGCATCCCACCCTGAGCGCGGTGGCCAGAGCGGTGCACGACCACAGCAGCTCCGCCGGCCGCAAGGCCCTGCTCCCGCTGGCGCCGAGCTTCCTCGGTACGGCGCAGACCGGCTTCGAACCGTCCGCCCGCGTTGTCGCGCTGTGTGTGTCGACAGCGCTCGCGGGCGGCGAGCTCACGAAGGACGAACGCGTCCGGTTGGCGAACGCGCACCAGACCGCGATCCACCTGATGAGCGGGCGCGAGGAACCCGGGGGAGCGGCTCGCTGGTGGCTGCCGCTGCTCGGCCGGTTCGGCTGGAGCGAGCCGTTCTACCGGACCTTCGTCGCCACCGAGCACGCCGCAGAAGCAGTCGCGGTCACCGCCCGGCTCTCGAACGGTGACCGCGACGTACGTCTGAGGCAGTTACTGAAGCAATGTCTGGCCGCTCACGGTGCCCGGCGACCAGGTGCTCCCAGGCCTTCGTGTTCGACGTCCGCCCAGAAGCCGTGGTCGTAGTCGCCGTCCGGGATCACCACCAGTTCGCGCCTGCGGGGTGCGCGGACCTGCTGCTCGAGGCGCTCCAGGTCCGCCGCACACCGTTGCAGATCGTCCATCAACCGCAGTACGTCGAGATGCGGACCGAGCTGATTCCTCAACGCCAGAAGGGATTTCTCCAACGCCTGCACGGCCTCGCGGGTCCGGTCGAGATGTTCGTGAATCGTCATCGCAGCCTCCGTTGTGTCCTGTGGCGGGCGTCCTTCGGCGCTTCCGGCGCCCATGCACGCACCTCACGGCACTCGAGCAGCGCCCACGATGCTCCGCATCGAGGCCACTTCTCGAGCACCGCGATGCACGCACCTGGACACCGGAATCGCTCGAATGACGCCCGCCACAGGACACCGCTTCGAACTCTGGACAACCACCACGGCGTGCGATAAGACTACGACTACACCATACGGTATGCAATCTACATTCAAGCCGTACCACCGGCCCTTCCGAGGAGATGACTGCAGATGGCGCAGACAGTGTCGGAGACCCAACCAGCTGCTGAGGTGAAGGGGCCCGAGGAGTCACAGCCGGCGACGATCTCAGGTGGTCACCTGGTCGCCAAGGCGCTCAAGGCCGAGGGGATCGACGTGATCTTCACCCTCTGCGGCGGCCACATCATCGACATCTACGACGGCTGTGTCGACGAGGGCATCGCGGTGGTCGACGTACGGCACGAGCAGGTCGCCGCGCACGCGGCCGACGGCTACGCCCGGATGACCGGCAAGCCCGGCTGCGCGGTCGTCACCGCCGGCCCTGGGACGACGGACGCCGTCACCGGCGTCGCGAACGCGTTCCGGGCCGAGAGCCCGATGCTGCTGATCGGCGGCCAGGGCGCGCTGAACCAGCACAAGATGGGGTCCCTGCAGGACCTGCCGCACGTCGACATGATGACGCCGATCACCAAGTTCGCCGCGACCGTGCCGCACACCGCGCGGGTCGCCGACATGGTGTCGATGGCGTTCCGCGAGTGCTTCAACGGCGCCCCCGGCCCGTCCTTCCTGGAGATCCCGCGCGACATCCTGGACAACTCGGTCCCGGTCGAGTCCGCGACGGTCCCCGAGCCCGGCCGGTACCGGGCCTCGACCAAGAGCATCGGCGACCCGGCCAACATCGAGGCGCTGGCCGACCTGCTGGTCCGGGCCGAGAAGCCAGTGGTGCTGCTCGGCACCCAGGTGTGGACCTCACGCGGCACCGACGCCGCGGTCGAGTTCGCCCGGAAGCTGAACATCCCGGCGTACATGAACGGCTCCGCCCGTGGCTCGCTGCCGCCCGGCGACCCGCACCACTTCCACCTGTCCCGCCGGTACGGGTTCAACAACGCCGACCTGATCCTGATCGTCGGCACGCCGTTCGACTTCCGGATGGGCTACGGGCGCCGGCTGCCGAAGGGCGCGACCGTGGTGCAGATCGACATGGACTACCGCACCGTCGGCAAGAACCGCGACATCGACCTCGGCCTGGTCGGCGACCCGGGCGCGATCCTGGCCGCGGTCACCCAGGCGGCCTCGGGCCGGATCCAGAAAGCGGGCGACCGGAAGGCCTGGTTCGCCGAGCTCCGTGCCCAGGAGGACGCGGCGTACCAGAAGCGGCTGCCGAAGCAGCTGTCGGACGCGAACCCGATCCACCCGCTGCGGCTGGCGCACGAGATCAACGAGTTCCTCACCGAGGACTCGATCTACATCGGCGACGGCGGCGACATCGTCACCTTCTCCGGCGGCGTGGTGCAGCCGAAGTCGCCCGGCCACTGGATGGACCCGGGCCCGCTCGGCACCATCGGCGTCGGCATCCCGTTCGTGATGGCGGCCAAGTACGCGAGGCCCGACAAGGAAGTGGTGGCGCTGTTCGGCGACGGCGCGTTCTCGCTGACCGGCTGGGACTTCGAGACCCTGGTCCGCTTCAACCTCCCGTTCATCGGTGTCGTCGGCAACAACTCCTCGATGAACCAGATCCGCTACGGCCAGGAGGTCAAGTACGGCCAGGCCCGCGGCCGGGTCGGCAACACCCTCGGCGACGTCCGGTACGACGAGTTCGCCAAGATGCTCGGCGGGTACGGCGAGGAGGTCCGCGACCCCAAGGACATCGGGCCGGCCATGCAGCGCGCCCGCGAGTCCGGGCTGCCGTCGCTGATCAACGTCTGGGTCGACCCGGACGCGTACGCCCCCGGAACCATGAACCAGACGATGTACAAGTAAGGGGACCCAGCATGACAAAGGCCCTCGAAGGTGTCCGTGTTCTCGACATGACCCACGTGCAGTCCGGACCGTCCTGCACGCAGATTCTCGCCTGGCTCGGCGCCGATGTGATCAAGCTCGAGGCGCCCACCGGTGACATCACCCGCCAGCAGCTGCGCGACATCCCGGACGTCGACAGCCTCTACTTCACGATGCTGAACTGCAACAAGCGCAGCATCACGCTGAACCTGAAGTCCGACCGGGGCAAGGAGATCTTCACCGACCTGGTGAAGGACGTCGACATCCTGGTGGAGAACTTCGCTCCCGGCGCGATCGACCGGATGGGCTTCACCTGGGAGCGGCTGCAGCTGATCAACCCGCAACTGATCTTCGCCTCGATCAAGGGCTTCGGCCCGGGCCGCTACGAGGACTTCAAGGCCTACGAGGTGGTCGCCCAGGCGATGGGCGGCGCGATGAGCACGACCGGGTTCGAGGACGGGCCGCCGACCGCGATCGGCGCCCAGATCGGTGACTCCGGCACCGGGATCCACCTGGTCGCCGGCATCCTTGCGGCGCTCTACCAGCGGACGCACAGCGGCAAGGGCCAGCGGGTCAGCGTGGCCATGCAGGAAGCCGTGCTGAACCTGACCCGGGTCAAGCTGCGCGACCAGCAGCGGCTGGCGCACGGGCCGCTGCGCGAGTACCCGAACGAGCACTTCGGTGACGAGGTGCCCCGGTCCGGCAACGCCTCCGGCGGTGGCCAGCCCGGCTGGGCGCTGCGCTGCGCTCCGGGCGGCCCGAACGACTACATCTACGTGATCGTCCAGCCGCCCGGCTGGGCCCCGATCGCGAACCTGATCGGCAAGCCCGAGCTGGCCGACGACCCGGACTGGTCCACCCCGGCAGCCCGGCTCGGCAAGCTGGACAAGATGTTCGCGCTGATCGAGCAGTGGACCGAGCAGCACACCAAGTTCGAGGTGATGGACCGGCTCAACGCGCTGAACGTGCCCTGCGGCCCGATCATGTCCACGCGCGAGCTGATCGAGGACGAGACGCTGGCCGAGCTCGGCGCCGTGGTCGAGGTGAAGCACGCCGAACGCGGCAGCTTCAAGACCGTCGGCTGCCCGATCAAGCTGTCCGACTCCCCGGTCCAGGTCGAGACCTCACCCGGTCTCGGCGAGCACAACTCCGTCATCTACGGCGGGCTCGGGATCGACACCGCCGAGCTCGAGGAACTCAAAGCCGCCGGCGTCGTCTGACCTCTTCGCGAATTGGAGCTAATGGCATGACCTATGACAAGGCAGCAGTCCGGACCATCCTCGACCAGGCTCTGGCGGACGGCCGCACCTCGCTGAGCGCGCCCGAGGCCAAGCAGGTCGCGGACGCGTACGGCATCCCGACGCCGGGTGAGGGGCTGGCCACGACTGCCGAGGGAGCGGCCGGCCTGGCGGCCGAGATCGGCTTCCCCGTCGTGCTGAAGATCGTCTCGCCGGACATCCTGCACAAGACCGACGCCGGCGGGGTGGTGGTCGGGGTCGACTCCGAGGACGCCGCGAAGGAGGCGTTCCGGAAGATTGTCGACAATGCGAAAGCCTACAACGCCGACGCGGACATCACCGGGGTCCAGGTGCAGAAGATGCTGGTCACCGGCGGCGACGTGCAGGAGGTCATCGTCGGCGCCGTCACCGACCAGACGTTCGGCAAGGTGGTCGCGTTCGGGCTGGGTGGCGTCCTGGTCGAGGTGCTGAAGGACGTCACCTTCCGGCTGGCCCCGCTGTCCGGCGACGAGGCCCGCTCGATGATCGACGGGATCGGCGCGCACGAGATGCTGGACGGCGTCCGGGGCGCCAAGCCGGTGGACAAGGAGGCCGTCGCCGACCTGGTCAAGCGGCTGTCCGACCTGGTCACCGACTTCCCGCAGTTCGCCGAGGTGGACCTCAACCCGGTGCTCGCCGGGCCGGACGGCGCCACCGCGGTGGACTTCCGGATCATCGTCGACGCCGAGGCCGGCAAGCCGGTCGAGCGGTACAGCCAGGACGAGATCCTGACCGCGATGACCCGGATCATGAAACCGCGCGCGGTCGCGGTGATCGGAGCCTCGAACGAGACCGGCAAGATCGGCAACTCGGTGATGAAGAACCTGGTCAACGGCGGTTACCAGGGCGACATCTACCCGATCAACCCCAAGGGCGGCGAGGTGCTCGGGCTGAAGGCGTTCCCGAGCATCCTGGACGTCCCGGGGGATGTGGACGTCGCGGTGTTCGCCGTACCGGCCAAGTTCGTCGGCGGGGCGCTCGAGCAGTGCGGCGAGAAGGGCGTGGCCGGGGCGATCCTGATCCCGTCCGGGTTCGCCGAGACCGGTGAGCAGGAACTCCAGGACGAGGTGGTGGCGATCGCGCGCAAGCACGGCGTGCGCATCCTCGGGCCGAACATCTACGGCTACTACTACCTGCCGGAGAGCCTGTGCGCGACGTTCTGCACGCCGTACGACGTCAAGGGCAGTGTCGCGCTCTCGTCACAGAGCGGAGGCATCGGGATGGCGATCCTCGGCTTCAGCCGGTCCAGCCGGATGGGCGTCTCCGCGATCGTTGGAGTAGGCAACAAGGCCGACATCGACGAGGATGACCTCCTGACGTTCTTCGAGAACGACGACGACACCAACCTGATCGCCATGCACCTGGAGGACCTGAAGGACGGCCGGGCGTTCGCCGAGACGGCGGCCCGGGTGTCGAAGAAGAAGCCGGTCGTCGTGCTGAAGGCCGGCCGTACCGACATGGGCGCGCGGGCGGCCAGCTCGCACACCGGCGCCCTGGCCGGCAACGACAAGGTGTACGACGACATCCTGCGGCAGAGCGGTGTGGTCCGGGCGCCGGGTCTGAACGAGATGCTCCAGTTCGCCCGCGGCATCCCGCTGCTGCCGACGCCGAAGGGCGAGAACGTCGTCATCATCACCGGCGCGGGCGGCTCCGGCGTCCTGCTGTCGGACGCCTGCGTGGACAACGGCCTGCAGTTGATGTCGATGCCGGCCGACCTGGACGAGGCGTTCAAGAAGTTCATCCCGCCGTTCGGGGCCTCCGGCAACCCGGTGGACATCACCGGCGGTGAGCCGCCGTCGACGTACCGGAACACGATCGCGCTCGGGCTGTCCGACGAGCGGATCCACGCCTTGATCCTGGGCTACTGGCACACCATCGTGACACCGCCGATGGTGTTCGCGAAGCTGGTCGCCGAGGTGGTCGAGGAGTACCGGGCGAAGGGCATCGACAAGCCGGTGGTGGCCTCGCTGTCCGGCGACGTCGAGGTCGAGGAAGCCAGTCAGTACCTGTTCGACCACGGTGTGGTCGCCTACCCGTACACCACCGAGACCCCGGTCCAGGTGCTCGGTGCCAAATACCGCTGGGCCCGCAACGCCGGCCCGCTCGGCTGACTGATTGGAGGAAGGGAGCGCGCGGGGGAGCGTTGATCCGCTAGTTGGCGTCGATCTAAGGAGTCCGCCTTGGACGTCACAAGCAACACCTCAGAAGTACCCGAAGGGCCCGCCGCGGCAGCTGTGACCGAGAAGGTCTGGAAAGCGGGCAGGCTCGAACCGATGCCGATCCGGAAGCTTCCGGACGCACCGCCCTCGCTGCACATCCTGGGTCCGACCGTGTTCCTGGTCGCGCTCGGCGTCGGGATGGGCGAGTCCTACATGTGGCCCCGGCTCGTCCTGGTGTTCGGGCCGGACATCCGCTGGCTGTTCATGGTCGGCGTCACCCTGCAGGCGTTCGTGCTGCTGGAGATGGCCCGGTACGCGATGGCCACCGGCGAGAGCATCTTCTTCGGCGCGGCCCGCATCTTCAAACCGATGATGTGGTTCTTCTACGTCGCGGCGATCCTGATCTACATGTGGCCCGGCCACCTGTCGGCCGGCGCCGCCGCGTTCGAGGAGATCAGCGGCATACCCTGGCAGGTGACAGCCTGCGTCGCGCTGATCTTCGTCGGGGTGCTGTTCAGCCTGCTCTCGGTGATCTACAACTTCCTCGAGAAGCTGCTCGGCCTGCTGATCGGCCTACTGGTGGTCGGCACGTCGGTGATCGCGGCGATCGTGGGCAGCTGGGACGACCTGGCCAACACTGTGTCCGGCATGTTCGCGTTCGGGTACTTCCCGGACAAGGCGCTGACCGACGCGTGGTTCCCGATCGTGGTCGGCTCGATCGCGTTCGCCGGCCCGTCCGGCATGCAGCAGATGTGGTACACCCTGCAGTTGCGCGACAGCGGCGCCGCGATGGGGTCGCACATCCCGAAGATCCGCGGTCTGCGGTCGGCCGGCGAGGCCGAGTCGATGCCGTCGCGGGGCTTCATGTTCGACACCGAGGACCCGGCCGAGATGCAGAAGTGGAAGGGCTGGCGCAAGTGGGTCACCTTCGACGCGCTGCTGCTCTTCTGGGGTATCACCATGCTGGTGACGGTCTCGTTCACCGTGCTGGCGATGTCGGCGGCCCGGACCAACCCGAACGTGGCCGGCCTGATCGAGGGCGGTGACCGGGAGGCGGCGCTGAAGGCCATGTCGGATGCGTTCGCGTCGGCCGGCAGCCCGATCCTCGGCACGCTGTTCTTCGGCTTCATCGCGCTGATCGGGCTGAACGCGACCCTCGGTCTGTTCGACTCGTTCTCCCGCGGCCAGGCGGACATGACGTACTACTTCGTGCCGGGGGCCAAGCGGTTCTCGATGTCGAGGCTGTACGCCGGGTTCCTCTGGGGCGTGATCACCTTCGGCATCCTGATCCTGCTGTTCGGGCCGGCCGACGGTCCGGCGGGCATCCTGGACATCCTCGCGTTCCTGTCCACGTTCGCGATGGGCGCCTACTGCATCGTGTTGCTGCTGGTGAACAACATGCTGCTGCCCAAGCCGATCCGGCCGGGTCCGGTGCGGAACCTGATCATCGGGTTCGGCGCGGTGTTCTACCTCGGCCTGCTGTTCTACTGCCTGATCCGCTTCGGTGTGGCGGTGGGCTGATCATGGCGGACCTGAAGCAGCTCGCGGAGTTCTCGGTCCCGGCCGCCGCGGTCGGCGCCTCGGCCGGAGTCATCGCCGGAGGGTTGGCCGCGTTCGTCGGCCAGCCCTTCGGCTGGGCGGTCGCGACCGGCCTCGGTCTCGGCGTCCCGCTGGTCCTGTTCGGCGCGGGGTACGCCGTACTGGTCGCGCTGGGCAAAGTCCCCGCCGGTGTGTTCGCGCCGGCGGCGGTCTACTGGGTGATCGGCTTCCCGCTCGCCCTGCTGGTGCATTCGGTGGTGACCGAGTGGGTGGTGGCCGGCTCGCCGGGCCTGCCGCCCGAGCCGTGGAAGTTCCTCGCCTTCCGTGCCCTGGTGAGCATGGGCTTCGCGATCGGCTTCCTCTGGATGCACGAGCAACTCGGCCGCCACTGGTGGCCGCGCATCCTGGATCGCAACATCTACGCCAGGCGAACCGTGGAGCAGTACGCGCACCTCGCCGCCGCCTTGGAGGCCCGCAAGGCCGCCACCGGCCGCGGCCGCAAGAAGCGTGTCGCCTGATCCCCTGCCGGTCGCCCGCAGCCTTCTGGTTGCGGGCGACCGCTTGTGCTCAGCTTGTGATCGTACGGCGGCGGCGCCGGGGAGTTGCCTCGGTCTCGGGAGCCGCTTCGTCGGAGCCGTTGGCGGCCTGGAGGTCGTGGTAGGCCTTGCGAGTGTGCTCGGTGTGCTCGCGCATGGCCTGCGCGGCCTTGTCCTCGTCACCCTCGCTGATCGCCTTCACCAGCCGGTTGTGCTCCCGCCACGACGCGGCGCCACGCACGGGCGCGACCGGTGTGTAGTACCACCGGACCCGGCGGTCCACCTGGGCCGCGAAGTCCACCAGGAACCTGTTGCCGGACATCTGCGTGATCAGGCTGTGCAGCTCGCCGTTCGTCCGTACGGCGCCGTCGATGTCACCGGACTCGTGGTACGCCGTGCCGACCTTGCAGAGCTCCTTGAGCTTGGCCACGTCGTCCTTCGTGGCGTGCCGGGCCGCGAGCCGGGCGGACTCCGACTCCAGCGCCGCACGGGCCGCCAGCAGTTGGTCGACCTCGTCCTCGGCGGGGACGTGCACCATCGCGCCGAAGCCCGGCCGCAGGTCCACCCAGCCCTCGTTGTTGAGCCGCTGGAGGGCCTCGCGGACCGGCTGCCGGGACACCCCGAGCATGCCGGCCAGCTCGACCTCGACGAGGTGCCGGCCGCGCTCGAGGGTGCCGTCGATGATCATCTCGGTCAGGGCCTCGTAGACGGACTCCCGCAACGGCGTCGGGCGCTTGACGTGCCGGACACCGGGGGAGACGGGATCGCTGGTACCCGTGCTGATGGTCGTCATGAGGTCCTTCCCGGAACAAGCGCTGAAGGGATTAGGATGGCACTTGGTAGACAGTCTACCAAGTGCCATGACCGAACATATGCTTTTCGGCCCCGGGATTCCGGGTGCCGGTCAGGCGGCCGACTCGTCCGCCCGGCGGCGGTCGTCGTCGCCGGAGGCGAGCCGGACGTCGTCGCCGGTCAGCCGGGCCAGCTCGGCGTCCAGGTCGACCGGGGTGTTCAGCTCCTGCTGCAGCTCCGGGGCATCCGGGAACTGCGGGCGAGCCGCCAGAGCGCCGAACCTACGCGTGAAGATCATTGTGTACCTTCCTGCTCCTCGTGGGAGCGTGCTTGAATTCTGCCTTCTGTATACATTCAACCAGCCGTACTAGCCGGTTATGCCCATGTCTCACGTGATCCCGGTTACGTACGACGTGATCCCGCTTACACACCCCGCTCAGCGGGGGTTGAGGGCATTTCTACGGTCGCCCGGTCACTGGCCGGCGGTCAAAGACTTGCTTGCTATGTCGAGATAGCCGGAACCCATGAGGTGCACGTCGAGCAGCGCGTCCAGCGCGTTGTGGACGCCGGCCTGTCGCGCGACGTCGAGGAGCGCGCGGGCGAGCACCGGCTCGGGGCTGCGAGCCGCGATCACCAGGCCGACCCGCGGCCCGTGCGCGGGGCCCTTGAGCGGTACTACGCGCATGCCGTCAGGCACCCCGAACATGTGCAGCCACGCGTGCGAGATCACGGTCGACCAGTGGTTGCCGTGCAGATGGCTGTAGAGACCGGAGACCGTGTCGCTCTCGATCGACGGCGCCGCGGTGACGCCGTCGTCGGTGAAGTAGCCGTTCATGATCCGGCGGTTGCGCATGTCCGGGGAGAGCAGGCACAGCGGCAGCTCGGCGACCTGCGCCCACGTGGCCATCGGCAACTCGGCGAGCTTGGTGTGCTGTGGGGTGAGCAGCAGGTAGCGCTCCTCGTACAGCGGCGTCTTGCGGACGTGGCCGAGCGTGTCGTCGTCGAGGTAGGTCATCGCGACGTCCAGGTCGAACTCGGCGAGCTTCTGGGTGATGTCGCGCGACGACAGCGACTCGATGGTGACCTTCGCGTTCGTGTGCCGTTCGCAGAACGGGGTGGTGAGCAACGAGACGACGGGCATCGCGGTCGGGATCGCGCCGAGCCGGAGCGTTCCGGTCAGGCCGCCGCGCATCACCGACAGTTCGTGCCGCAGCGCGTCCTGCTCGGCCAGGATCCGCTGCGCCCAGAGCAGCACCCGCTCACCCTCGGGGGTGAGGCCCTCGAATCGGCGGCCGCGGCGGACGATCGGCACGTCGAGCTCCTGCTCGAGCTTGCGGATCGCGGCGGACAGCGACGGCTGGGACACGTAGCAGGCGTCCGCGGCGCGGGCGAAGTGCTTCTCCCGGGCCAGGGCGACGAGGTACTCCAGCTGGCGGAGCAGCATCAGGACCCGGCCCGCCGGTGGACCGCATACCAGTCGTCTGTATACATAATCCAACTGTAGTGACGTGGCTTGGCTCCGGGAAGGTCCTGCGGGTCGCGGCGGTGTCGTGTGATGTGGATCACATTGGACCTAGTCTCATCGGGACTGGGTCGTTCGACGGATGGGTAGGGAGTCCCGTTTGCTAAGGAGCAGGTGATGGAGAAAGTTGTCTCGAAGGACGGCACCGAGATCGCGTACGACGCTGTCGGCAGCGGTCCGGGCCTTGTGCTGATCGCCGGCGCGTTCACCGACCGGTCGTTCTTCGCGTCGTACGCCGAGGCGTTGTCCGGCTCGTTCACGGTGGTGAACTACGACCGGCGCGGCCGCGGTGACTCCGGCGACACGACGCCGTACGCGGTGGAGCGGGAGTGGGAGGACCTGGACGCCGTGCGGACGGCGACCGGGGCGCGGTACGCCTGCGCGTTCTCCTCCGGGGTGATGGTGCTGCTGCAGGCCGGTTTGCCGTTCGAGAAGGTGGCGATCATGGAGCCGCCGTTCCGCGTCGAGGGCGCGCCGCCGGCGCCAGAGCGGTACCTGGAGCGGCTGCAGGAGTACGTCGACGCCGGAAACCCGGGCGGTGCGGCCGAGCTGTTCATGGTGGAGGCGGTTGGTCAGCCGAAAGAGGTCGTGGACCAGATCCGGGAGACGCCGATGTGGGCCGGGCTGGAGGCGATGGCGCACACCCTCGTGTACGACGGCTTGCAGATGCGGGACAGCGCCGTACCCGTGTCGTTGCTGTCGTCCATCTCCACGCCGGTGCTCGGGCTGTACAGCAACGCGAGCCCGGAGTGGATGCAGCGGGCCGCGCAGGAGGCTGTGGCCGCGCTGCCGAACGGTACGGCGGAGGGGCACGGCGGGACGTTCCACACGCTCCCGCCGGAGACGCTGGCTGCTGTCCTGACCGGCTACTTCAGCGCTAGCTGACGTCTGCCGGCAAGGAGGCTTTTGAGGCGCGGTGCCAGTGGTCGCTCGTCGCAGTAGTGCAGGGCGGCGGCTGCGGCGATCATCAGGATCATCGTGGCGGCGACCAGGAGGACGTGATTCACCTGGTCGCCGAGCCGCTCGAAGATGATGAAGCCGACGTGCGCGTGGATCAAGTACAGCGGGTAGGTGAGTGCGCCGAGGACCGCGAACCACGGGCGGCCGAGGTGCTGCGTGAGCCGCGTCGCGATCGCGAGCATGACCGCGAAGATCACCACAATGACGGCGATCACGACCGGGCGGTGGATCTCGGTGCCGTAGCGGGCGCCGACCCGCTCGGCGAACCCGATGCCGCGGAAGATCGCGTTGCCCAGTGCAACGGCGACGATCAGGAGGTACTGCGGTTTGGCGCCGTACCGGTGGATCAGGCAGAGCGCCATACCGGCGATGAAGTAGTGCGAGAACTGGGTGTTCAGGACCAGATCGGTTGCGGAGGGCAACAGGCCGGCCCACAGCGTCCAGTAGACGACGTCGACATCGTCAAACCACGGCGTGATCCCGGCGTGCTACCTGCGGATGAGGTCCGGGTGCTCGGCGACGAGATCGTTGTACGCGGCAATAACCTCCGGTGGGATGTCCACGTGGTCGACGAAGTTCCGGCCGCGGGGGCCGTAGCCGTCGGCGTCGTCGCGCAGCCGCCGGATCTCGCCGAGGACGAGCTCGGTGAATCGGCGCCGGCTCCAGATCTCGGGGAGGTTGGGGCCGGCGCTGACGTGGGCCGGCTCGATCCACGGGATGAGCGGGGCGTGGCTGATCAACGTCGTCCCGGGCAGGTCGCTGAACGATCGCTCGAAGCAGGCGTGCGTCCGGCGTTGCATGGTCGGATCCTGGATCAGCAGGAGCGTCTCCGGACGATCGACGAGCTGGCGGGTCAGACGCGCGTTCTCGCCACAGTTGGTCGACTCGTCCTCGACCGCGATGGCGTCGGACGGCACGCCGTACCTGGTGACAAGCAGGTCCCGGAAGACGTGGGACTCGGGGCGATCGGTGGCGGCGACGTCGAGTCCGCGTCGTCGGACTGCTTCCTCGAGGTAGTGGGTCGAGTGGCCGATGCCGCCGCTGATCAGGAGCTGCGGGGCGAGCTGTCGGTGGTACAGGTCGGCCGCGGTCTCGACCGACTCCAGAACAGCGGAGCCCATCAACACGATCCGATCAGCCGACCCGAGCCGGTCCCGCCGCGCCAGATACCGCGCGATCACCTCTTCAGCCATCACTCACCCTAGTCAGCTTGGCAGGCGCATGGGCATCAGGATGTAGGCGGAGTCGGTGGGCGGGGCGTCGTCGGGGGAGCGGAGGCCGGTGAGGTTCGCGGGCTTGGTGGGCTGGGTGAAGGCGAAGTGCGCGACCGGGGCGCCGATCGAGGCCAGGCCGTCGAGCAGGTAGCCGGCGTTGAAGCCGGTCGACACCGGCTCGCCGGTCAGCGTGACCTCGACGGACTCCGACGCCTGGGCCTCGTCCCCGCTGCCGGCGTCCAAGGTCGCCGTGCCGTCCGCGACCGTGAGCCGGACCGGCGTCGTCCGCTCCGCCACCAGCGCGACCCGTTTCGCCGCCTCGACCAGCACGGCGGTCTCCACCCGGACCGTGCTGGTGATCGCGGCCGGCGCCGGGATCAGGCTGCGGACCTTCGGGAACTCGCCGTCGATCAGCCGGCTCGTCGCCCGGCGGCCGGCGCCCCCGAACCCGATCAACCCGTCCCCTGTGCGGGTCGAACCGAGCGCGAGCGTGACGTCGTGACCGGCCATCGCCTTGGACACGTCGGCGAGCAGCTTGGCCGGCACCAGCGCATTGGCCTCGACCCCCGGGTCGACCGGCTCCCACTCGACCGTCCGCACGGCGAGCCGGTACCGGTCGGTGGCCAGGAGCTCGATCCTCGGCCCGCGGATCTCCAGCCGGATCCCGGTGAACACCGGCAACGTGTCGTCCCGCCCGGCCGCGCTCACCACCTGGTGAACGGCGCGCGAGAACGCCTCCCCGCTCACCACCCCGGTCGCCGCAGGCAACTCCGGCAGCGCCGGATACTCACCCAACGGCAAGGTATGCAGCACGAACCGCGAGCTCCCGCTGCTCACCTGCAGCCGAGCGGCGTCGCCGCTCAGCTCCACGGAGTCGCGCGGCATGCTGCGGCAGATGTCGGCCAGCAACCGGCCGGACACCAGATACCGCCCCTCGTCGGCCACCTCGGCCGGCACGGTCACCTGCCCCGAGCTCTCGTAGTCGAACCCGGACAGCGTCAGCTGCCCGTCACCCGCCTCCACCAGCATCCCGGCCAGGATCGGCACACTCGGCCGGCTGGGCAGCCCCTTCGCCACCCAGCCGATCGCCTCGGCCAGCACCTCACGCCCGACCCGAACCTTCATGCCCACTCCTCCCCATCGAGAGCTTCGAGCCAATCACCCGCCACCGACAATTCCGGATCGCAGGTAGGCCAGGACGGCGAGGACCCGGCGATGGCTCAGGGCTGATTCGTGGATGTCGAGTTTCTGGAAGACGGAACGGACGTGGGTTTCCACGGTTCGCTCGGTGATGACGAGACGGGCTGCGATGGCCGCGTTCGAGTGGCCCTCGGCGGCGAGCGCCAGCACCTCGCGCTCGCGGGCCGACAGCTTGCCAAGTCCTCCGTCATCGGACGCCAGCAAGGCTGCGACGACATCTGGGTCCAGAGCGGAGCCGCCGGCGGCCACGCGTTCCAGGGCGTCGAGGAAGTCGGTCACTCGAAGCACGCGGTCCTTCAGCAGATAGCCGAAGGCGCCGGTCGACACCAGATGCACCGAGTGCCTGGTCTCGACGTGCTGCGACAGCAGCAACATGGGCTGGTCGGGTGCAGCCTCCCTGATGAGGTGGGCTGCCCGGGCTCCGTCGTCGGTCATCGTCGGCGGCATGCGCACGTCGATCACGGCGATGTCCGGCCTGAGTACGTCGACCAGCTCGGGCAGACCGTCCGCAGTCGCCGTCGTCTCGACCACCTCATGCCCTGACTCGGTCAGCAGGCGCACGAGGCCTTCGCGAAACAGCACGGAGTCCTCGGCGATCAGGACACGCACGGGAGCACCACCTCGATCGCAGTACCGGACTGTGCTGGGCTGGAGATGGTCAGGCGGCCGCCGACGGAGTCAACTCGGTCCCGCAACGTGACGAGGCCGTTGGACGGCGTACCGCCGACGCCGTCGTCAGTCACGGACACGTGCAACTGATTGTCGGCCTCCCGCACGACGACATCGATCCGCGTGGCTTGCGCGTGCTTGAGCACGTTGGCGACTGCCTCGGCGACGACGAAGTACGCCGTCGTGGCGATCAGCTCGGGCGGCACCACGTCGGGTACGGCGAAGTGGATAGGGATCGGCGAGTCAGGGGCCAGCCGACGCAGTGCAGTGGCCAGACCGTCGTCCAGACTCGCCGGACGGACCCCGTGCGCGAGGCGACGCAGCTCGCGGACGGTCTGCTCGAGCCGCTCGACGGCTACATCCAGCTCACTCAGCACGGGGTGCTCTGGCGGCAGCTGGCGTTGGGCAGCCTGCAGCTGCATTCCGATCGCCAGTAGCTGTTGTTGCGCGCCATCGTGGAGGTCTCGCTCCAACCGGTGCCGCTCAGCCACAGTCTCGGCGACGATCCGATTTCGGCTGTCGTCCACTTCCTGCAGAGCCCGGCGCAGCCCCAGCCGCAGCCGGCTGACCTCGATCGGCAGTCGCGCAGCCGACGCAGCCAGCTGCACACGTCGCAGCTGCCGCGCCGACGCGTCACCGACCAGCACCAGCCCGATGTCCGTGTCCGTCGTCCGCAACGGCACCTGTACGGCGTCTTGCCCAACCTGCACTGGCTCACCGGCCAGATCGACGTACCGTCCGTCCTCGACGCTCGTCAGCAGCAGTGACAGCTGCGGATCACCCACCGCGTCTCTCAGCACCTGCTCGACCGTCTCAGGCTCGGCGGAACCATCCCGGACCTGGTCGACGAACCGCCTGATCCGCTCCAGCAGTACGACGCGGTCCCGGTCGATGACCCGCCCGACAGCCTTGTGGAACCACCGGTGCAGCGGAAGAAGCGCAAGCGCGACCAGGAACACCGATGCAGTCAGTCCTGCCGCCGACTCCCGTCCGGCCAGGTAGCCGATGCCGATCACCAGACCGGCCGTCATCAGCGCGGCCACCACAGCGGTCACCACCCAGGCCACCGAGTCACTGAGGATGCGGTCGATCTCGAAGAGGTCGTGGCGCAGGATCGCGATGGTCACCGCGGCCGGCACGAGGACGACGATGCCCAGCAGGAACCCGGCGTACGCGCCCTGCCCCACCCAGCCGAACGCGGTCACCACCCAGCTCGCGACCATCAGCACCACAACGGCTCCGGCGGCCAGAATGAGCCAGCGCAACTGTTGCCTCGTCCGCTGATCGCCGTGCCGGTAGCGGACGACCACGCTGGCCATGCACGCCACACTGACTGTCAGAACGATGCCCAGGGCGCCGAGCATCACGGGCATCCACAGTGCCTCGGGTACGGCGACCGGCGAGTGCGCCGGCGGTACGTCGTGGTAGTTCATCGTCACGACGAACGCGGCAGTCATGATCGTTGCTGCGATGGGCACCAGCCAGAACAGCGCCTTCCAGCGCAGCCCGTCCGGGAACACCAGCAGCAGGATGAGGAAGCCGACGAGCTGCCAGGCCCAGACGCCGGCCCCGATCACCGCGACCACGCCGCCGCTCATGTCCCCCCACGACTCCACAGCCGGTGTGGCGACCAGGAAGGCGGCCAACCAGGCCAGCGCGGGTCCGACTGGGCTGGCCGGCACCCGTACGGCGATCAGCCAGGACAAGCCGAGTGGGACGAGCACCAGGAGGTCGGCGAGGGTGGCAACCTCGTCACGCGCGTCGGACGGACCGAAGGCGGCCACGGCGAGCACAGCCCAGGACGCGACGCAGACCGCCGTCGCCCCCAGCATCAGCCCGCGCCTCATGGCCAGATTGTGCACCGATTCGCCCCTGGGTGGACTCAGTGCCAGCACTGGCCCCAGATCCAGCGATGGCCTCGATGCCACAGACCAGGCCGGCCGAGGACGGTAGTGATCAACTTCTACGGGTCCTGGAGGACACCATGATCGCCATCCTGACCGTCCTGGTCGCACTGCCGCTCGGCCTGCTGGTCCGCAACCGGCTGGCCGCCTACCTGATCTTCGCCATCGCCTTCAGCCACGTGTACACGTTCCAGACCGCGAACCTGGTGATGGAGTGGGTCAACGGCTCCACCGCCGCGTTCCCGGCGACCGAGTCGAACCAGCTCCTCGACGGCACCCTCGGCTACTTCACCTTCACCACGATGATCTACGCCGTCGGCTTCGGCCTGGTCACCCTCGGCCACTGGCTCCGCAACCGCCGCCGCACCGCCCCCGAGGTACGGCTGGACCAGCCGGCCTAGTAGCGGAACACCTGCGTCGGCGAGCCGTTGCAGTTGGCGAGCACCACCTGTTCGGCGTTGGTCTTGCCGGGCGCCGAGAAGCAGAGCTTCGGCCTGCTGGTCGACCTGATCCTGCTGTCGGCGCCGATGGTCCACTTCTGGGCCGGGTCGGTGCTGCTGCAGATGTCGGTCCGCACCGGAGCACCCACCTTGAGCGTCCCGCCCGGTACGTCCGCGCACACCCCGAGGGCCCGCAACGTGCCGTCGGCCGGACGCGTCCAGCGCTGGGCCGGCGTGCCGTTGCAGTCCCACAGCTGGATCTTGGTCCCCGGCACGACCGAGCTGTGGTCGATGTCCAGGCACCGGTCGCCCGGTCCGCTGATGGTGAGCCGGATCGGCGCCGGCGCCGGCGGGGCGGTGGCGGTCAGCTGCACGATCCGGGCCACCGACGGCACGCCGTTGCTGTCGACCACGAACAGCATGTAGTACCCGGGCGGGGCGAGGTTGACGTTGGCCGGTGAGCCGACGGTCAGCGTCGTACCCGTGGCACTGAACGAGAGCGGCACGTACCGCTGGCCCTGGTCGTCGCCGTGGGTCGGCGCCCCCAGGCCGACCAGCCCCACCTTGGTGATCGCCGCAGCCTGTGGCGACGTCAGCGAGAAGAAGCTTCCGTACGACGCAGTGGCCGGCGCCGAGGTGATCGCCGGTCGCGCGGCGAGCTGTCCGTCCGGTCCGTACAGGTACGGCGGGGTGAAGTACTCGATGTTCTTCTCCAGATAGCCGACCCGCTGGCACTCACCGCAGATGCCGCCGCCACCGGTCATGACACGGCCGTCAGGCAGCAGCAGTGCGGTCGAGTGGTACTGCCGGATCCGGTTGGCCGCGCCGAGCGTGCGCCATGCACCCGTCTCGGTGTCGTAGAGCTCGGCGGCGTACACCGGAGCCGCGAGGTTGACGCCGCCGTCGCTCATCACCGCATTCATGCCACCGGTCGCCAGCGCGTCGCCGTCGGCGAGCACGGTCAGGTTGTGCTGCCGCCGTCCGGTGGCCATCGAGCCGGTCGGCAGCGCCAGCGTCGTACTGTTCGAGTCGACGATCACCGCAGTGCGGGTCGGCACGCTGACCTTGCCTTCCTCGGCGACGACGCCGCCACCGGCCACGAGCGTCTTGCCGACCCGGATGGTGGCGAAGCTGGCGTAGTCGCGGTTGATCAGGTCCCGGACGGAGGTACCGACCTGGGCGCCGGCCGCACTCGTCTGCAGCGTGCGCATGACAGTCCCGGTCCCGACCATGTCGACGTTGCCGTCCGGCCGGACGGTGAGTAGCGGGTACAGCCGACTGGACGGCGTGGTGAAACCGGTGAGCAGCCGGATCCACTGGTTCGTCTGGTGCACCTCGGCGTTCTCCGGACCGCCGCCCTGGATCAGGGCCTCCTGGTTCGGCAGCGCGGTCACCGACGGGTACCAGCGCTCGGCGGCCATGTCCGGGCCGCGGCGCCAGGTCTCGGTCCGCCAGTCGAACAGGTGGGTCTTGCGGATCCCGTTGAGCGACATGTCCCGGTTGCCGCCGGCAACCAGCACGGTGCCGTCGGAGAGCTGGGCGTACCCGGCGCAGAAGATGTTGTAGCCCTGGACGTCGACCCGCTTGCTCGTGTTCGTCACCGGGTCCCAGACCGCGGCCCGGGTGAACGACTGGTCGCTGTACGACTCGGCCGGCCCTTCGCCGACGGAGTCCCACATCAGCACCTTGCCGTTCGGCAGCGTGGCGCTGAACACCGGTACGACGGGAGTGGGGATCACACCGCCCCACGTCCCGGACACGGCCGGGTCCGCGGCCGCGACGATCCGGTCGGCCTCCGCCTGCTCCTTCGGGGAGCGGCGGCCGGGCCGCTGACCGGTCTGCCGCTGGACCTCGTCGGCCCGCGCCTTCGCGGCGCGCTCGATCTCGTTCATCGGAACGCCGACCAGGTCCTCGAGAGCGTGGTCGTGGTCGTGACTGTGGTGGTCGTGCCCCGGTGGTGTGGGCGGCGGGTCCGCGGTGGCGGGCGCGGTGGCGGCGAGGCCGAGCCCCAGCGCGATGGCGGCGGCGATCGCCACCCGGGCATGCGAGACACGAGTGCGCATGACAGGTCCCCCCTGCAGCAGTAGCGATCATCCCGGCGACCGCTGGAGTCAGTGTGTGAGATCCACGACCTCTGGTCAACGGGGGAACGGAGTCGTACCTTCGGAATGTCCGTCTGTGGGGGATGGACAGGGGAGTGCCGCCGAGGTGCCTGCCCGGCGGTGCGCTATTCACAGAGGGGGGCCTGAAATGGGCCGCAACCGTGGGGTGTTCGCAGTCGTCGCCGCAGTGTCAGCGGTAGCCGCCGGAAGTGTTCTCGGCATCGGCTTCGTCTCGCAAGCCGGAGCGACCTCGAGCACGACGAGCTCTACGACCACCACAACCACCGCCACACCGCCGTCGACCACACCGCCGACGACGCCACCGACCACACCGCCGACCACACCGCCGACCACACCGCCACCCGGGGCCGAGTTCTGCACACCGGGGTTCTGGAAGAACAACCCCGGCGCGGTGGCCGAGACGGGCGTCGACATGTCGCAGTCCTACAACGCGCTGTTCGACCCCGACGTCGACGGCACCGCCAAGGGCGGCGTCGCGAACCCGACTCTCCAGCAGGTGCTGGACAACCCGCAGCACTACGGCGGCGAGGCAGCCAACAACGTCGCCGCGCTGCTCAGCGCCGCGCACCCGGATATCAACTTCACCGGTGAGCGCGTCGAGGACAGCTGCCCGCTGGACGCGGACGAGGCCAACGACTGAAGTAGTACGGCCTGGCCGTGTGGTCACGGCCAGGCCGTCGCTGGCCTTAGCGGGATCAGTAGACCGTGACGCCGTAGGTGCTCGCGGCCTCGGGGACCGGTAGGTAGAACGTCGTACCGCCGGACCTGCAGTCGCCGCTGCCGCCGGAGGTGATGCCGAGGGCCTTGGAGCCGTCGTAGAGCGGACCGCCGGAGTCGCCGGGCTCTGCGCAGACGTTGGTCTGGATCATGCCGCTGACCCTTCCGCCACCGGAGTACCGGACGGTGACATTGAGCGCGGTGACTTGACCGCTGTGCGTGCCGGTGGTCGAGCCCTTGCGGGTGACGTTCTCACCGACGAACGCGTTGGCCGCAGTGAAACCACCGGGGTGGCTCAGCGACGTATTGCTGTACTGCACGAGCGCGTAGTCGTTGCCGGGGAAGCTGTAGTCGACGGTCGGGCCGATCAGCGTGGTCTTGGCGGAGTTGGCGTACCAGGTCTTCGCCACCTTGCCGCAGTGTCCGGCGGTGAGGAAGTAGTAGGTGCTGCCCTGCACGACGTTGAAGCCGAGCGAGCAGCGGTACTGGCCGCCGTAGATGGCGTCGCCGGCCGACAGCAGTGGCCGGAACACCCCGTTGGTGCGATTGACCTGGACGCCGTCGTGCTTCAGCGCGGCGACGTCGGCGGACGAGACAGTGGCGTCAGCGGTGACGACAACCTTGCCGGAAGCCGCATCGGTGTACCAGGCGATGCCCTTCACACCGGACTGGTCGACCTTTGCGGTGGCCGCTGCGAGTTTGGCGGCTGGTGACGGCTCGGCGGCTGCGGGCGGCACGGCGTACAGGCATGCTGCGACCGCGCTGACTGTGGCTGCCAGCTGGGCGAGCCGGCGGCGTGACGTACGTTCGTTCCTCACGGTGGGTCCTCCTGAGGCGTGCACGGGACCGACTGGGCGGGGTCCCTCGAACGTCGACCGGCAGCAGCACGTAGCCGTGTCGCCACCGGCTGACACTCAGGAGTATTTGCCTCGTTCGCGGAACAGGCAACCGCTGGGCTAGTCGAACGTGATTCGCTCGAGTCTGCTTGCCTGGCGGCGGCTGAGGACCACTGCAGACTCGGCGCCGGGCACTACGTGGCTCGGGTCGGTGACAGCCTGTGCCAACAGGTCCGGCCAGCGACGGAGGTGCGTCTCCATGCTGCTGGAACGCACGACCCGACCACGAGCCCACTGCCCGGACCGAGCGACGTCCCCGGGTACGTCGAGCAGCACCAGGTGCACCTGGAGTCCGGACCGACGCGCCCGCCAACCGATCAAGCGCCGTACCCACGGGCGAGTGGCGCAGTCGTGCAGGATCATCGGGCCGCTGCGCATCGCGCTGATGGCCTTCACGTAGTAGGCGAGGTGCAGCAGCGGCCGCCACCACGCGTACGGAATCGCGCCGAGCGTTGGCATCCAGCGATCGCGCAGTCGCTCGGAGTCGAACACTCGCACTCCCTGGTGGTCACCACCCACCGGGTACAGCCGGCGCAGCAGCGTCGACTTCCCTGCTCCCGGGATCCCGGCCAGCACCACCACCGAGCCCGCCGGGTACCGCAACTCGTCCTTGTCCTGCGCCAGGAGGGTCCCCGGCGCCTCGGCGATCCCCAAACCTGCCACAGCACTCAATCCTCTCGTCCGTAGTGGAGTCCAACACCCACTTAGACGAGAGAGCTTCCCCACCGGCCCATAGAGCACGCTAAGAACTCACTGGGAAAACCCTGAGAGCAGGGCTGCAACCAACGTATGCTCGATCGGTGACCCCCCGCCGTTCAGGCGCCGGATTGATCGGACGGCTCGAGGAGTGCCGGGCGCTCGACGACCTCTTGGAGGACGCCAGGGCGGGACACAGCGCTGCCCTGGTGTTGCGCGGCGAGGCCGGCATCGGCAAGACCGAGCTGCTGAAGTACCTTCTCGACAGCTCAGCCGGGCACCACGTTCTGCGGGCTGCCGGCGTCCAGTCCGAGATGGAGCTCTCGTACGCCGGCGTGCACCAGCTCTGCGCCCCGTTGCTCACCGGTCTGGACCAGCTTCCCGGACCTCAACGCGATGCGCTCGCCACTGCGTTCGGTCTGCGGGCCGGGAACGCACCCGACCGGTTTCTCGTCGGCCTCGCCGTACTGAGCCTCCTTGCTGATGCCGCCGGCAACCAACCACTGGTCTGCCTCGTCGACGACGCCCAGTGGCTCGATGAGGCCTCGGCGTTGACCTTGGGATTCGTCGCGCGGCGACTGCTCGCGGAATCGGTGCTGCTGGTCTTCGCCGTCCGCGAACCCACACCCGTGAAGATGCTGCCCGGGCTCCCGGAGTTGGCCGTGAAGGGCCTGTCGGACCGTGACTCCAGAACACTCCTCGGCTCCGTCGTCACCGGTCCGCTCGACCAGCGGGTGCGCGACCGCATCATCGCCGAGTCGCGTGGCAATCCACTGGCCTTGCTCGAGCTCCCGCACGGTTGGACCGCCGCGGAGCCGGTTGGGCATCCGGAGGCCCGGCCGGTGTCGAGCCAGATCGAGAAGGAGTTCCTCCGCCGGGTCGGGTCGCTCCCGATCGATACCCGGCGCTTGATGTTCACCGCTGCCGCCGAGCCGGTCGGTGACGTGCGGTTGCTGCGGCTGGCGGCCGAGCGGTTGGGCATCGACGTGGAGACTGCCGCGGCCGACGCCTCCGAGCTGATGACCCTCGACTCGCACGTGCGGTTCCGGCATCCGCTGGTGCGCTCGGCGGTCTACCGGGCGACGCCCCTCGAGGATCGGCAGACGGCCAATCGGGCGCTGGCCGAATCGATCGACGGCGACGTCGAGCCCGATCGCCGGGCCTGGCATCGGGCGCAGGGCGCGCCGGGCCCTGATGAGGACGTGGCCGCGGAGCTCGAGCGTTCGGCGGTGCGGGCCCAGGCCCGTGGCGGCCTGGCAGCGGTGGCCGCGTTCCTCGAGCGCGCGTCCGACCTGACCCAAGATCCCGGTCGCCGATCGCAGCGCGCACTGGCCGCGGCAGGGGCGAAGTTCCAGGCCGGGGCCTTCGAGGCGGCGGCCGCTCTCCTCGCGACGGCAACCGCCGGACGGCCCGACGAGCTCACCCGCGCGCGAATCGACGTACTGCATGCCGGGCTCGCCTTCGCACAGGGCCGCGGCACCGAGGCACCTCCACTGCTGCTCACCGCGGCTCGCCGGCTTGAGCCCCTCGACGTCGCCCTCGCGCGGGAGACCTACCTGGAAGCGGTCTCGGCAGCGATCTTCGCCAGCCATCTCGCGCACAGCCCGGGTTGGCGTGAGGTTGGCGAAGCGGCCCGCGAGGCCCCGCCAGCGGAGCTGTCGCGCGCAACGGACCAGCTGCTGGATGCGCTCGCCGTGCGTCTCACGGACGGCTTCGCAGCCTCGGCTCCGATGGTCGAGCGAGTCCTGACGGCGTTCTGTGACGACGACGTACCCGTCCAGGAGTCGATGCGGTGGCTGCTGCTCGCCGGAGTCATCGCGGCCGACCTGTGGGATCTCGAGCGCTGGGACCTGGTCACGTCCCGGCACGTGATGCTGATCCGCGACGCCGGCGCGCTCAGCGAGCTCCCGCTCGCACTCGACTCGTCCGCCGTCGTACATGTCTTCGCCGGCGACCTGGCGGCGGCGTCGTCGATGGTCGAAGAGGTGAGAACGGTCAGTACGGCGATCGGCAGCAACCAGCCGCCGTTCGGCGCTCTCGCGCTGGCCGCCGTGCGTGGCCACGAGGAGGAGGCGCGGACGCTGATCGAGGGCACGATCAGCGGCGCCACCCAGCACGGCCAGGGGCTCGGGGTCACCGTCGCACACTTCCACCACGCTGTGCTCTGCAACGGCCTCGCGCAGTACAAGCAGGCCATGGCCGCGGCCCAAGCATCGGCGGCACACCAGGAGCAGTTCGGTGCGCCGCAGTGGGCCCTGGCCGAACTGATCGAAGCGGCGACCCGGAGTGGTGCGTCAAAGGCGGCGTACGACGCGTTCGAGCAACTCACGGAAACCACGCAGGCCAGCGGTACGGACTGGGCGCTCGGTGTCGAGGCCCGCTCACGCGCACTCCTGTCCGAGGGCGCCATAGCGGACACGCTCTACCGCGAGGCCATCGAGCGGCTCTCCCGCACACGGGTCCGCGTCAACCTGGCGCGCGCGCATCTCTTGTACGGCGAGTGGTTGCGCCGGGAGGGCCACCGCGTCGACGCTCGTACGCAGCTGGGCATCGCCCACGACATGCTGAGCCGCATCGGCGCCGACGCCTTCGCCGAACGAGCGCGCCGCGCGCTGCAGGCCGCCGGAGCGAAGGTGCGCAAGCGTGCGGTGGAGACATCCACCGCGCTCACTGCCCAGGAGGCGCAGATCGCCCGCCTCGCCGGCGACGGGCTCACCAACGCCGACATCGGCGCCAGATTGTTCCTCAGCCCGCACACCGTCGAGTGGCACCTGCGCAAGGTGTACTCCAAGCTCGGCATCGCATCCCGGAGGGAAATCCCTACGTTCACCGGGGCATCGGGAAGCTGACAACGTCGTCACCCTTCTCGGTCGCCGTACCCCGACCTACCGTGAGCCCGTCACACTCACTCTCCAGGGAGGGATCCGCTCGTGAGAGACGTCCGGAGAAGTATGTTCGCGGTGACAGGGGCCATCGCCCTGGTCGCCGCCACGCTCGCCGTACCGGTGACCGCCGGCGCCGGGGCTACGGGAGCGACAGGGGGAGACACCGAGTACCTGGTCCTGCTCGAAGAGGGCGCGGACCGCAACCAGGCCATCGCGGCGGTCAAGGCCGCCGGCGGTGAGGTGGTCAAGGAGAACGCCCACCTGGGCACGCTGACCGTGCGGGCGGCGGCGTCGGGATTCGTCGCCGGCGTGTCCGCGTCGAGCGCGGTCGAGGGCGCGGCCCGCAGCCGGCCGATCGGCACGGTGCCGCAGCAGAAGAAGCGGAGCACCGTCGAGCGAGAGAACAGCCTGAGCGGCAAGACCGCGGCGAAGAGCAAGAAGAAGACCGTCGGGATGGACCCGCTCGACCCGCAGCTGTGGGGTCTGCGGATGGTTCGCTCCGACCTGGCGCGGATGGTCCAGCCGGGCAAGAAGTCGGTCAAGGTCGGCGTGCTCGACTCCGGGATCGATGCCCGCAACCCGGACATCGCGCCGAACTTCGACTGGAAGCTGTCCCGCAACTTCGCGCCGGACATCCCGGAGATCGACGGCGAGTGCGAGTTCCGCGGCTGTGTCGACCCGGTCGGCTGGGACGACAGCGGTCACGGCACCCACGTGGCCGGCACCATCGGCGCCGCGGCCAACGGCTTCGGCGTCTCCGGCGTCGCGCCGAACGTGACGCTGGTCGAGATCCGTGGCGGCCAGGACAGCGGCTTCCTGTTCCTCGGCCCGGTCACCGACGCGCTGACGTACGCCGGCGACGTCGGGCTCGACGTGGTCAACATGTCCTTCTACGTCGACCCGTGGCTGTACAACTGCATCGCCAACCCGGCCGACAGCCCGGAGGCGCAGGCCGAGCAGCGCACCATCATCCGGGCGATGAACCGGGCGCTGAACTACGCGCACAAGCGTGGTGTCACGCTCGTCGGCTCGCTCGGCAACAACCACGAGGACCTCGGCAAGCCGCGGACCGACATCTCCAGCCCCGACTTCCCGCCGGGCACGGCGTACCCGCGGCCGATCGACAACGCGACCTGTGTCGACCTGCCGGTCGAGGGCCCGCACGTGATCGGTGTGTCGGCACTCGGTCCGTCGACCAAGAAGGCCGACTACTCCAACTACGGTCTCGAGCAGATCGAGGTCTCCGCGCCGGGTGGCTGGTTCCGTGACTACTTCGGGACGCCGCAGTTCCGGACCAACGAGAACCTGATCCTCTCGACGTACCCGGTCAACTCGCTGCAGGCCGACGGGCTGGTCGACGCGGCCGGCAACATCACGCCGGACGGCGTGGCGCTCGGCGCGCAGAAGCAGTGCCCGGCCGGCGTCACCGACTACACCAAGTGCGGGTACTACTTCGTGCTCCAGGGCACGTCGATGGCGTCGCCGCACGCCAGCGGCGTGGCTGCGCTGATCGTCAGCGAGTACGGCAAGAAGAGCCGTGGTGAGTACGGGATGAACCCGGACAAGGTCGGCAAGATCCTGATGGACACGGCCCAGGAGCGGGCTTGCCCGACCCCGCCGCTGCAGACCTACACCAACGAGGGGCGGCCGGAGGAGTTCAACGCGCTCTGTGAGGGCACGCGGGACTTCAACGGCTTCTACGGCCACGGCATCGTCGATGCCTACGCCGCGGTGACCCGCCACTGACAGCTGTCGACCAAGGTGCTGCCCCCTCGAGACTTCGAGGGGGCAGTACTGCGTTCGGGCACGGGTCAGGCGCGCCAGCGGTCGGTCAGCTCGGCACCGCTAGGCGGCGGTCCCGGGAGCTCCGGCTCGCCGCCCGGTCGTTCCCCCGGCCGGCGCATCGCCTCCAGCATCAGGGTGAGGTACCGGTGCCGGAGCTGGTTCGTGCGTGCCTCGTCGCCGAGCTTGATCGACGTGATCTGCTCCAGGATCACCGCGAGGTCCTCGACCACGATCCCCGGCCGCAGGTGCTCCTTCGTCCGCTCGTAGATGGCCTGGTTCAGCTCACCCGCGCGGGCGGCGTCCTGCCAGAGGTCGGGCGTCGGGGTGAACGTCCCCGCCAGCCGCTGGGTCAGTGAGTTCGTGTCGGCGTCGACCAGCGCGTGCAGGAACGCTCCGAACGCAACCCATGGCTCACGGTCGTCGGCCAGAGCCTTCTCCGACTCCGCGATGTACCGGGCCAGCCCGTCGCTGCAGAGCTTGCGGAGCAGCTCCTCCTTGCTCGCGTACCGCCGGTAGAGGGCGCTGATCCCGACCCCGGCGCGCTCGGCCACCGCGGCGATCGGGGCGCCGGGATCGGCGATGAACACCGCCCGGGCCGCGGCCAGGATCACTTCGTCGTTGCGGGCCGCCTGCGCCTGCCGGCCACTGAGCGCTTTCGTCGTCATTTCTCCAGCATAGCACTTGAACGGAATGCTCCGTTCCGCTAGAGTTGGAACAGAACATTTCGTTCCGTTTGGGTCTGGAGCCGATGATGACCGCAGTCGCAGAACTTCCCGCAAGCGCAGTAGTCGCCGCGCAGCCGCTCCGCAGGCGCTGGCTCGCCTTCTCCGCGGTCATCACCGCGTCGGTGATGGACCTGCTCGACTCGACCGTGATGAACGTCGCCGCCCCGGCCATCCGCGCCGACCTCGGCGGCTCCTTCGCGAGCCTGCAGTGGATGGCGGCCGGCTACACGATGGCGCTGGCCGTCCTGCTGCTGGTCGGCGGGCGCCTCGGTGACCTGGTCGGGCGGAAGCGGGCGCTGCTGATCGGCGTCGCCGGGTTCACCGTGACGTCGTTCCTCTGCGGCCTCGCGGTGTCGTCGGAGATGCTGATCGCCGCGCGCGTCGCGCAGGGCGCCTTCGCCGCGATCATGCTGCCGCAGGGCTTCGGACTGGCCCGGGACCTGTTCGAGCCGGGCGAGCGGGCCAAGGCGTTCGGGTTCTTCGGTCCGGTGATGGGCCTGTCCGCGGTGATCGGCCCGATCGTCGGCGGCACGCTGCTCGACGCGGACCTGCTGGGCACCGGCTGGCGGGCGATCTTCCTGGTGAACATTCCGGTCGGCATCTTCACCTTCGCCGTCGCGGCGAAGTACCTGCCGAACACCCAGCCCACCGCCGGCCGGGTCTCGCTGGACATCCCCGGGCTGCTGATCGCCGGCGCCGGTCTGGTCGCCCTGGTCTACCCGCTGGTGCAGGGGCACGAGATCGGCTGGCCGCTGTGGTCGAAGGCGCTGCTGGTCGCCTCGGTGCCGATCCTGGCCGGCTTCGGTGTCTACCAGTCCCGCCGGCAGCGCAGCGGAGCGACCCCGCTGATCGAGCCGGGGCTGCTGCGGAGCCGCTCGTACCTGTCCGGCGTGCTGTTCGCGGTGGTCTTCTTCGGCGCGCTGGCCGGAACCTTCGTGCTGGGCATGTTCCTGCAGGTCGGCCTGGGCTACCCCCCGATCCACGCAAGCCTGGCGATGGCGCCCTGGGCCTTCGGAGCGCTGATCGGCTCGGCGGTCTCCGGGATCACGATGCAGAAGTACGGCCGCAGGCTGCTCCACGTCGGCCTCGCGCTGATGGCGGTCGGCCTGGTCGGCCTGTACGGCGTTCTGTCGCTGGCCGGGCTGAACGTCGGGCACTGGGATCTCGTCGTACCCAACCTGATCGGCGGAGCCGGGATGGGCATGGTCTTCGTCCCGCTGTTCGACATCATCCTGAGCGGCGTCCGGGACCAGGAGGTCGGCTCGGCCACCGGCATGCTGGGCTCGCTCGAGCAGGTCGGGATCGCGCTCGGCATCGCGGTGATCGGAACCATCTTCATGGGCAAGGTCGCGCACGCCACGCCCGCAACCCGGACGCTGGCCGCCCTCGACGGCACCCAGACCGCGCTCCTGGCAACCGTTGGCGGCATCCTGCTCGCCTTCGTGATCGGCTTCCTGCTCCCCAAGACGGCCCGCCCTGGCACCGAGCACTGACTTCGGCCACCCTCGCCCCGGCGCCGCTCCGTCCCACGGAGCGGCGCCCCTGGCGTATGGTCGAGTCAGGGGGCGAGATGACGACTTTCACAGTTGCAGCTGTGCAGGCGGCCTACGTGCTGATGGATCGCGAGGCGACGCTTGCCAAAGTGGAGAAGTTGCTGGCGGACCCCGCCGTACAGGCGGCCGACCTGGTGGTGTTTCCCGAGGCGTTCGTGCCTGGCACCCCGATCTGGATCGACGGGCCGCCGATCTGGGACGGTGACGAGCAGTGGTTCGCGATCCTGGCCGACCAGGCCGTGGTAGTTCCGAGCGAAACCACCGACCGGCTCGGGGCAGCGGCTCGGCAGGCCGGCGTCTACCTGGTGATGGGGGTCGACGAACGCGAGGCCACGGGAAGCACGATCTACAACACCTTGCTGTACTTCGATGCCGATGGCAACTTGCTTGGCAAGCACCGCAAGCTGATGCCGACCGGCTCGGAGCGCACCGTGTGGGGGATGGGCGACGGCTCGATGCTCGAGACCTACCCGACTCCCTTCGGACGCGTCGGCGGGCTGATCTGCTGGGAGAACTACATGCCGCTGGCCCGGTTCTACCTCTACTCGCAGGGTGTCGACGTGTGGGTGGCGCCGACGCTGGCCAGAGGTGACGGCTGGGTCGCGACGATGCGGCACATCGCCCGGGAAGGCCGCTGCTACGTGATCGGCGCGAACCCGTGCCTGCACGTCGACCAGATCCCGGTGGACTTCCCCGACCGGGACCGGGTGTGGCGGACCGAGCCGGACGACCCGGACTGGGTCGAGCCCGGCAACACGGTGATCGTGGGTCCCAACGGAGAGATCCTCGCCGGACCGGCCCGGCACGAGGAGACCATCCTGGTGGCCGAGCTGGATCTCGGGAAGGTCCGTTCCGCGCGCCGGATGTTCGACCCGGTCGGCCACTACCACCGCCCCGATGTCTTCCGGCTGGCCGTCGACACCGCCCCGCGGCCCGTGGTCACCACGCTCCGCAACGGTTTCCCGGACGAGTAACCGACATGCGCACGCTACGGCCACACGGCGATCCGGGCGGATGATGGCGCATGGCCGGCTTGATGGTCGGACGCGGGGGCGAGGCTGCGGTACTGCGCGGAATGATCGCGCAACTGCCGAAGCGCTCGGCAGTCGTGGTGGTCCGGGGTGAGGCGGGCATCGGCAAGACAGTGCTCGTCCGGTCGGTTCTCGACGAGCAGTCCGGCAACGGCGTACGGATCCTGCGCGGCGCCTGTGCGCCGATGTCCGGCGCGACTGCCTACAGCGGCCTCGGCGCAACGGTGACGGCTGCGCTGAGTCAATCTGTGGAGGCCGGCCAGTTCCCTTCGGCTGCGGCGGCTCGAGCGTGGTCGATGCAGATCCTCACCGACGTGCTCGACAGCGACGCGGAGCAGGGCACGGTCCTCATGGTCGAGGACGTTCACTGGGCGGACTGGTCCACGCTGGACTTCCTGGCCCATTCGACACGCAACCTGCCCGACAGACGGCTGCTGGTCCTGCTCACCTGGCGGGACGAGACTGCCGAACCCGACCGCCTGACCTGGCTCGGGGAACTGCTCCGAACCCCTGCAGTCATCGATCTGCCGCTCCGTCGCCTGACCGAGCAGGAGACGTCACAGCAGTTACTCGATCTCCAACCGGACTGTACGACGGAGACGGTCGCCGCCGTGTACGCGCGCAGCGCAGGCAACCCATACCTGAACGTCGAACTGGTCCGCGGGGACCTGACCGTGCCGGCATCGTTGCGCCAACTCCTGCTGGCGCGTCTGCAGGCACTCTCGGCGGCTGCCCGACCAGTCGTCGCAGCCACCGGCACGTTGGCTCGCGCTCTCGATGACGATGACCTGCTGGCGGCGGCCAGCGGTGTGGGCGACGCCGTACGAGAGGCCTGTGACTCCGGCCTGGTGATCCGGGACCCGGCGGACGGATGCGTCGCGCGGCACCCGGTGGTCGCCGAGGTGGCTTACGACCAGTTGTTGTCTGCAGAACGCCGCGACCTGCACGCGCGCCTTGCTCAGCATTTGGCTGGCCGCGTTCGTCCCTCGGCGACCGCGTCGGAGCTCGCCGAGGTCGCTGAGCAGTACCACCGCGCGAGCGACCGGGACGCGGCATTCACGTGGGCTCTCGCGGCGGCCCGCGCCGCTGAGAAGGAGTGCGCGTTCGCGGAGGCCGGCCACTGGTACTCCGTTGCTGCGTCCCTCTGGCAGCCATCGGACCTAGCCGACGACCAGGCGCCACCGCGCCTCGTCCTCGCCGAGCGTGGGGCTTCACTGCTGGGGGGCGTCGGTCGACGTGCGGAAGCTCTCGCCTTGCTCGAGTCGGCGGTGACTGCGTCCGATGCCGAGGTCGGCACGCTCGAGGCCTTGATGATGCGTGGCAAGCTGCGCTCGCTGGACGATGACCTCGCAGGGGCCCTGGCGGACGTTGAGCGCGCACGGCGCCTGGTGCCGGCCGACGATGACCGCGCGCTCGGCCAGCTCTGCATCGCGCACGCGGAGGTGGTGGGCCTTTATGCGCGCTCGGCGGAGCAGGCCGAGGCAGCCCGTGCGGCGCTGCAGTACGCGACCCGAGCCGGCGACACACGGACGATCGGCCAGGCCCGGGCGGCGCTGGGAGCGGTCGCCGCAAGCGAGGGCCGGCTGGACGAGGCGCTCGAGGAGACACTGGCTGCGCTCGGAATCGCTCACGAGCTCGCCGAGCCCGAGGACATTGCAGGGGCGGCGCTGACGCTGACCTCTGTGCACGGGATGCGCGGCGAATCCGACCAGGCGTTGGCGGTCGCGGACGCCATCCAGTCCGATCTCCGGCGGCTGATGGTCGACGAGCATTGGATCGAGGGGGTCATCGAGAGCAACGCCGTCTTCACCCTCTACGCGGTCGGTCGGTGGGATGAAGCGCTGAACAGGGATGACAGCAGAGGCCGGCCGCCGTCCGGGCCGGCGTACAAGGATGCCGAGCTTGCGCTGATCGAGATCGCGCGCGGGAACCTGGAGAAGGCCGTCGAACTGATGCGCGGACAAGAGTTGCTCGCGGTCGACGACCAGCCCATGATGAAGCGCGACTACGCGGGTATCACGGCCGAGCTGCGCCTACTGCAGCAACGTCCACACGAAGCCCTGACCCTTGCACTCGACGCTGCCGAAATCAGCCACGACACCGAAGACGAGCTGGTGGCCGGCGGGCTGCTGCGCATCGGTCTCGAAGCAGCAGTCGCCGCGCAGTCGCCGGACGGCTTCGATCGACTCGTGATGCTCCTGCGGCGTGCCATCACCGGAATCGAGGGCCCAGCGCTGGCTGCGATCGTCGACGGCGAACGCTCCCGGATCCGCGGCACGCCCGACCCGGCCGCATGGCGCACCGTCGTACAGGAATGGTCGGCACTCGGCCGACCGTACTGGGAGGCGCAGGCCCGGCTGCGGGTGGCCGAGGCGCTGCTGGCTCAGCGCGGGCAACCTGGCGCCCGAGCCGAGGCGGCCGGCGAGCTGGAAACCGCGCGACACATCGCCGAGCGGCTCGGCGCGGCGCCCCTGCTCGGCCACATTCAGGAGCTGGCGAAGCTCGCCCGGATCCAGCTCGACGACTCCGTGACCGAGCACCATAGGCAAGGCGCGGTCACCACCGACTCACACCCACCGCTGACCGAGCGCGAGCTCCAGGTCCTTGCCCTGGTCGCAGCCGGCCGGACGAACCGCGAGATCGGCGAGGCGCTCTACATGAGCCCCAAGACCGCCAGCGTGCACGTCACGCACATCCTCGAAAAACTCGGCGTACGAACCCGAATCCAAGCCGCCACCAAAGCCACCCAACTCGGCCTCACCGGCAACCCCCCAACCACCTGACACCGACGCGACCGCGTCCACGCCGAGCCGCGGCAGCGCGGCGGCCGGCGAGGCCAA
>NZ_JBFAHB010000025.1:96283-101892 GCF_040653975.1 Kribbella sp. NPDC050820 | reverse complement strand
CCTGCGGCACATGGCCGACGAGGACCTCGACCTGGTCCTGCACCTCGGCGACTACGTCTACGAGGGCGGGATCCCGGCCGACGGCGGCTACCGGACCGGAGGCGTGGCATCAGTACCGTCACTGCACTCCCTGGCGCTTGGCGATCGCCTTTGCCTTCGACACTGCGGAGGTCCAGGCGGCGTCGGAGGTCTTGGCGCCGGACTGCACGGTCTTCAGCTCGTCCTTGAACGGCTGCGCGACCGCGCCGTCGGCCGGCGCCTCGTAGGCGACCGGGATGGCCTTGGCCGCCGGGCCGAACACGTCGATCGGCACCTGGCCGCCGAAGAACGGGTCGGCCACCTTCAGCTGCGGCTTGTCGTAGGCGGCCGGCGTGGCCGGGAAGATCTGCGCGTCGGCGAACGCCTTGGCCTGGTTGTCCGGGTTGAGCATGTACTTGATCACCTCGAACGCCTTGGCCGGGTCGGCCGCGTTCTTGGTGATGGTCAGGAACGAGCCGCCGAAGTTCGCCGGGCCGCTCGGGGTCGGGGCCAGCCGCCACTTGCCGACACTGGTCTTGACCGCGTTCTTGATGTCGAGCGCGACCCAGGCGGCGCCGACGTGGGCCGGGACCGTGCCCTGGTCGAGCCCGGCGTTCCAGTCCGGCGAACCGCTCGCGGTCTTGCCGTCGATCTTCAGCGTCATCGCCTTGACCACGGTGTCCCAGGCTTTGCGGATGTGGTCCTGGTCGCCGATGAAGGTGTTGTCCTTGGAGACGTACCGCTCGGTGCCCTGGCCGACCACGATGTCGTAGAGGTCGGTGGCGTCCCAGACGATCAGCGCCTTCGGGTTCGACTTCTTCAGCTCGACACCGGCGGCGAAGAAGTCGTCCCAGGTCTTCAGCTGCTCGGCCACCTTCGCGGGGTCGGCCGGCAGGCCGCCCTTGGTGAACACGTCCTCGCGGTAGTACAGCGCGGTCGGCCCGATGTCGATCGGCAGGCCGATCACCTTGCCGTCCAGCGTGGTGGCCTGCTTGACCTTCCACTCGACGTAGTCGCCGAGGATCGAGTCCGCGCCGACCGTCTTCAGGTCCACGAACCGCTCCGCCTGCGGCAGCATCGAGGCGATGTCCTCGCCCTTCAGCCCGGTGATGTCCGGGATCGAGGTCCCACCGTTGAAAGTGGTGATCAGCTTCTGCTTGAAGTCGCCGCCGATCTCGGAGTACTTGATCTTCGGGTCGGGGAAGTGCGCGATCGTCTCGTCCAGCACCGACTTGCCGAGGCCGCCGGGCCAGCACCACAGTGCCAGCTCGGTGGCGGGGTTGGTCTTGGTCGTCGTACCGGCGTCCATCCCGGACGAGCAGCCGACGACCGTTCCGCCGAGCACGGCTGCGAAGCCCCCAGCGAGCAGCGTCCGACGTGAGAGCTCCATTGTTCTTACCTTCCTGAGTGGGCGCTGATCAGCGCTTGGAGGGAGTGGTCTTCGGGTTGGGCGGCCTGCCACGCGACCAGGTCGTCCCAGCGGGGCGCCGCGTCGGCGCCGCCGAGCCGGGTCACCGACAGCGCGGCGACGAGTGCCGCGAACCGGACCCGCTGCACCAGCGGCAGGTCCCACAGGGTCGCGGCGATGAAGCCGGCGGCGAACACATCACCCGCCCCGGTGGTGTCCGCCGCCTGCACTGGGTACGCCGGTACGACGACGCGCTCACCGGTGGCGGCGTCCAGCGCCAGCGCACCGTCGGCGCCGTTCGACACGACGACGAGCGGGACGAGCTCCGCGAGCCGGTCGAGGGCCTGCTCCGGGCTGTCCGTCCGGGTGTAGTTCATCGCCTCGCCGGCGTTCGGCAAGAACACGTCGCAGTGCTCGAGCTGGTCGAGCACGTGCGGGTCCCACTGCTCCGACGGGTCCCAGCCCACGTCGGCGAACACCACGCTGCCGGCCGCCTTCGCCTTCGCCAGCCACTCGTTCGGCCAGGGGCCGATGTGGGCGGCGACAGCTCGGGCAGCCGGCGGCGCAGTGATCAGCTCGTCGGCCGACAGCAGGGGAGGGGTGCCCCGGGTGACCAGTGCCCTGTCGTTGTCATAGGCAAGGGCCACCGTCAGCGGGGTCTGCCAGCCGGCGAGCTTGCGGGAGAGAGTCAGATCGATGCCTTCGCCGTCGGCGAGCCGGTCCCAGAGCCGGTCGCCGAGATCGTCCGCGCCGAAGGCCGCGGCCAGGCCAGTGCGCAGCCCGAGCCGGGACAGCGCGACGGCGAAGTTGGCGATCCCGCCCGGGCTCTCGAGCGAGTCGGTGGCCCAGACCTCGGTGCCGGGACGCGGGGCAGTGGGCAGGCCGAGCACCAGGTCCTGGAAGACCAGACCGGACACCACGACGTCCAGCTCCACCATGCGTTGCCACACTCCTGCACGCTCGATCAAACTCGTGCATGAATCTTGAATCTGATGCGCAGGATGCGCAAGACCTGATCATAGATTTGAGTGAAAATGACGGAGTTTGCGTGATACGGTCTCCCCGTGTTGCCAAAGCAGCGGCAGGATCAGATCGTCCGTTCGCTCCGGGCCGACGGTGCCGGGGGCGTGAAAGTGCTGGCCGAGCGTCTGGGCGTGAGCGAGGCGACGATCCGTCGCGATCTCGAGCAGTTGCACGCCGAGGGCCGGCTGACCCGGGTGTACGGCGGAGCGCTCGCCGTCGACGGTGGTGACGAGCCTTTTGCGGACGTCAACGCCGTACACGCGGAGGAGAAGGACCGGATCGCGCGGCTGGCCGCTGAGCTGGTGAGCGACGGTGAGTCGGTGCTGCTCGACATCGGGACCACTGCGCTGCGGGTCGCGCAGCACCTGCACGGCCGCTCGCTGACGGTCGTGACGAGCAACCTCGCCGTCCTGGAGGAGCTGCAGAACGACGAGCAGATCGAGCTGATCGTGCTCGGCGGGTTCGTCCGGCGGAGTTACCGCTCGCTGGTGGGGTATCTGACCGAGGAGAGCTTGCGGCAGATCCATGTGGACTGGCTGTTCCTCGGCACCAGCGGGGTGCGGCCGGACGGGCGGGTGATGGACAGCACGATGATCGAGGTTCCGGTGAAGCGGGCGATGATCCGCGCCGCCGACCGCGTGGTGCTGCTGGCGGACGCGACGAAGTTCCCCGGACACGGTGTCGCGCGCGTGTGCGAGCCGGGTGAGCTGACCATGGTGGTGACGGAGTCCGGAGCCGACGAGGCGACCCGGGCGCAACTGACGGAGGCAGGCGTGCAGGTGGTGTTGGCGTGAGACTGACCATCCTCGGCGGCGGTGGGTTCCGGGTGCCGCTCGTCTACCAGGCGTTGCTCGGCGACCGCGGCGACGGCCGGATCACGTCGGTGGTGCTGTACGACACCGACCGGACCCGGCTGTCGTCGATCGGGGCGGTGCTGCGGCAGCAGGCTGCCGCGGTCGTGGACGCTCCGGTGGTGACCGAGACGACCGACCTGGACGAGGCGCTGCGCGGAGCGGACTTCGTGTTCTCCGCGATCCGCGTGGGTGGACTCGAGGGCCGGACCGTCGACGAGCGGGTCGCGCTGGACCTCGGCGTCCTGGGCCAGGAGACGGTCGGCGCCGGCGGGATCGCCTACGGGCTGCGCACGCTGCCGGTCGCGGCGGGGATCGCCCAGCGGGTCGCGGCGCTGGCGCCGGAGGCGTGGGTCATCAACTTCACCAACCCGGCGGGCATGGTGACCGAGGCGATGATCCCGTACCTGGGTGACCGGGTGATCGGGATCTGCGACTCACCGTCCGGTCTGGGGCGGCGGGCCGCGCTGGCGCTCGGCTTGGACCCGTCGACCGCGTTCTACGACTACGCGGGGCTGAACCACCTGGGGTGGCTGCGCGGGCTGCGGTCCGGTGGGGTCGACCGGCTGCCGGCGCTGCTGGAGTCGCGGGAGGCGCTGGCGTCCTTCGAGGAGGGCCGGCTGTTCGGCGCCGACTGGCTGCGGTCGCTCGGGGCGATCCCCAACGAGTACCTGCATTACTACTACTTCGCGCGCGAGACGCTGGCCGCCGTACAGGCTGTGCAGCAGACCCGCGGGACCTTCCTGCTGGCGCAGCAGTCCGCCTTCTACGCGGAGACGGCTCGGCATCCGGAGCAGGCGCTGGAGCTGTGGCAGAAGACCCGGGCCGAGCGCGAGTCGACGTACATGGTGGAGAGCCGTGAGGTCGCGGACGCGGGGGAGCGGGACGAGCGGGACATGGCCGCGGGCGGCTACGAGCAGGTGGCGCTGTCGCTGATGCGCGCGATCGCGCACAACGAGCGGGCGTCGCTGATCCTGAACGTCCGCAACCGGGGCGTCCTGCGGCATCTGGACGACGACGCGGTCGTCGAGATCCCCTGCACCGTGGACGCCAACGGCGCCCTGCCGGTCACCGTGTCCCAGCTCACAGACCACCAGGCCGGCCTGGTCTGCTCGGTCAAGGCCGTCGAACGCGCCACGATCGAGGCGGCCGCCTCCGGCTCCCGCGACACCGCGCTGCGAGCCTTCGCCTGGCACCCGCTGATCGACTCGGTCACCGCGGCGGGCAAGCTGCTGGACGCGTATGCTCAGCAGCTACCCGAGCTGGCCCCGTTCCGGAGCTGACCCTCGGGTTGGTTGCTTTCCGTGGGATCTGGCACAATGGCCTGCTGAGTCCGTCCAGGTTCGTGCAGCCCTCTAACTCCACTGCCTGGAACGGCCCATTCGAGTGGTCACCCGTTGTCCCCACGACGCTGTGCTGCTCACCCAGACATGTAATCCGAGGGAGACCCCACAAACGTGGCAGTCAAGATCCGTTTGAAGCGCATCGGCAAGAAGCGTGCGCCGCACTACCGCATCGTCGTGATGGACGCCCGGACCAAGCGGGACGGCCGCGCCATCGAGGAGATCGGCAAGTACAACCCGAAGGCCGAGCCGTCGTTCATCCACGTCGAGTCGGACCGGGCGCAGTACTGGCTGGGCGTCGGCGCGCAGCCGACCGAGGCCGTCGAGGCGATCTTCAAGGCCTCCGGTGACTGGCAGAAGTTCAAGGGTGAGGACGCTCCGGCGCCGCTGAAGGTCAAGGAGCCGAAGCGGGACAAGCAGGAGATCTTCAACGAGGCCCTCGCCGAGGCGCACGGCACGCTGAAGACCGAGGCCGTCACCGCCAAGAAGACCGCGGCGAAGAAGGCCGACAAGAAGGACGACGCGCCGAAGGACGAGGCCCCCAAGGCTGACGAGGCCGCCAAGGCCGACGAGGCCCCCAAGGCTGACGAGGCCGCCGAGGCTCCGGCCGAGGCGCCCGCCGACGACGCCAAGGCCTGACCATGATGGAGACCGAGGCGCTCGAGCACCTGGTCCGGGGCATCGTGGACAACCCTGACGATGTCAGCGTCCGCTCGCGCAACCTGCGCCGGGGCCGCACCCTCGAGGTGCACGTGCACCCCGACGACATCGGCAAGGTGATCGGCCGCAACGGCCGGACCGCGACCGCGATCCGCACCGTGGTCGGCGCGCTCAGCGCCGAGTCGTCGCTGCGCATCGACTTCGTCGACGAGCTCAACCGGCGTGGTGGCCGGCGCTGACCTCGTAGCACTTCCGAAGGGGCGCACCCCGCGCGGGGGGGGGGCGGCGGCCTATACTCAGGGGTAA
>NZ_JBFAHB010000025.1:0-96273 GCF_040653975.1 Kribbella sp. NPDC050820 | reverse complement strand
CCTCGACTTGGCAACGCGCGACCTCTTGATACTCGGTGATCATCGTCCTGCTCCCCTCACCGGGTGCGGCCCTTCGCCATATCCTCAGGTCAATCGTGAACGGCAGAAGGGTTGTACCGGTGTTGGTGACAGTCGGGCGGATCGGCCGGGCGCATGGGATCCGGGGCGAGGTCGGCGTGGACGTCCGGACGGACGAGCCGGACCGGCGGTTCGCCGACGGCGCCACCGTCGTCACGTCGTCGAAGACGCCCCGGACGCTCACCGTCCAGACCAGCCGGTGGCACAGCGGACGGCTGCTGGTGAAGTTCGCCGAGGTGCCGGACCGGACCGCGGCCGAGCAACTGCGCAACCTGTTCGTGCAGTCGGAGGTGGACAGCGACGAGCGCCCCGAGGACCCGGACGAGTACTACGACCGGGACCTGGTCGGCCTCGCCGTACGCACGGCTGACGGCACCGAGGCGGGTGAGGTGATCGACGTCGTACACCTGCCGTCGCAGGACCTGCTGGAGATCCGCCGGCCGGCCGGCAACGCCGTACTGGTGCCGTTGGTCGAGGAGCTGGTCCCGGAGCTCAACGTCGACAAGGGATACGTCGTGGTGGCGGACCGGCCCGGTCTGCTCGACCCGGAGGGCGCCGAGGTGGTTCCGACCGAGCCAGGCGCGGACTGATGAGGCTCGACGTCGTCACGATCTTCCCGGAGTACCTGGCCGCACTGGATCTGTCTCTGGTCGGCAAGGCGGCGAAGAGCGGCCTGCTCGACGTCAACCTGCACGACCTCCGCGAGTGGACCTACGACCGGCACCGGACCGTCGACGACACCCCGTACGGCGGTGGCGCGGGCATGGTGATGAAGCCGGAGCCCTGGGGCGAGGCTCTCGACGCCATCGCGCCTCCGGACGGGCCTGCGCAGCCCCGGCTGATCGTGCCGACGCCGGCCGGCCGGCCGTTCACGCAGGAGCTCGCGTACGAGCTTGCCGCCGAGCCGTGGCTGACGTTCGCGTGCGGTCGCTACGAGGGCATCGACGCGCGGGTCGCGTCGTACGCGGCGGAGCGGATGCGGGTCGACGAGGTCTCCATCGGGGACTACGTGCTGAACGGCGGTGAGGTCGCCGTACTGGTCATGGTCGAGGCGGTCGCGCGGCTGCTGCCCGGCGTGATCGGCAACCCGGAGTCGCTGGCGGAGGAGTCCCACTCGGGCGACGGGCTGCTCGAGTACCCGGTCTACACGAAGCCGCCGACCTGGCGCGGGCACGACGTACCGGATGTCCTGCTGTCCGGCAACCACGGCCTGATCGCGTCCTGGCGGCACGAGGAGTCGGTACGGCGTACTGCGGAGCGCCGGCCGGATCTGCTCGCGGCGTGGGGCGATGTGGTCGCGGGGAAGGACGATGCGACGTCGTACGTCCGGCTCCTGCCCGCCACCGCGGCCGACGCAGGGGAGATCCACACGCTCCAACTGGCTGCCTTCCTCGCCGAGGGCCGGCTGTACGACGACTACTCGATCCCTCCGCTGACCGACGACCCCGGCGCCACGGCCGCCCGGCTGGAGCGTGGCACCGTCCTGAAGGCCGTCGCCGGCACCCGCATCGTCGGCTCCGTCCAGCTCGTCGTCGACGGCTCGGTGGGCCACATAGAGCGCCTGGTGGTAGCTCCTGACTGGCAAGGCCGCGGCCTCGGCCTCCGGCTGCTGCGCGCCGCCGAACAACTCGCCCCCGCCGACGTGACGGACTACGCGCTGAGCACCGGTGACCGGAGTACCAGCAACCTGGCGCTCTACCGGAAGGCCGGTTACCGAGAGCAACGACGAGAGGCTCAGACTCCCAAGGTCGACCTTGTCCATCTCACGAAGCGTCGCCGTCGCCGCTGAGCGCTGGTCACCCGGCGCAGTCGGCCCCGGCTGATTTCGTCCCGGCTGGGGCGGTGTGGCAAGATTGTTCGCTGCTGCCCTTCGGTGCTCCTGCCACAGGGGGTGACCACCGACCGGCAGCGTTTTGATGACTTCATCACCACTGACATTCGTGGGTGACCTGTGGCACGCGCGAGGAAGAGAACACCTGATGAGCAACGTCCTGAACGAGCTCGACAACTCGAGCAAGCGCGACGACATCCCCTCCTTCCGCCCCGGTGACACCGTCAAGGTGCACGTCAAGGTCGTCGAGGGCAACCGGTCCCGCGTCCAGGTGTTCCAGGGTGTCGTGATCCGGCGCCAGGGTGGTGGCCTGCAGGAGACCTTCACGGTCCGCAAGGTCAGCTTCGGCGTCGGCGTCGAGCGGACCTTCCCGCTGCACACCCCGATCGTCGAGAAGATCGAGGTCGTCACCCGCGGTGACGTCCGCCGGGCCAAGCTGTACTACCTGCGCGAGCTGCGCGGCAAGGCGGCCAAGATCAAGGAGAAGCGCGAAGTTCCGGCCTCCTGAGCTAGCCTCACGACGACGGTCAGGTATGGCGCCGAGCACTGCGACTCGCGCTCGCCCGGTAGCCAAGAGGGCACGTCGCAGCAAGGGTCGTCATCGCAGGATGAAGCAGCGGAATCCGCTGCTCAGCCTGCTCATCGAGATGAGCACGGTCACCGTGCTCGCGCTCGTCATAACGGTCGTACTGCGCCTGTTCGTCGCCGAAGCGTTCTACGTACCGTCGGAGTCGATGTACGACACGCTCACCACCAACGACCGGATCCTGGCCGAGAAGATCAGCTACATGCACCGCGACGTCGATCGCGGCGACATCATCGTCTTCAAGGACCCCGGCAACTGGCTGAACGAGGAGCAGGCCGAGCCCGGCCCGTTCCGGTCGCTCGGTGAGTTCGTCGGCATCCTGCCGCGCAGCGGTGAGGGTCACCTGGTCAAGCGGGTGATCGGCATCGGCGGCGACCGGGTGATCTGCTGCGACCGGGCCGGGCGGATCACCGTGAACGGCATCCCGTTGGACGAGCGCGAGTACCTGCTCCAGGACGCCAAGCCGTCGTTGACGCCGTTCAACGTGGCGGTGCCGGCCGGTCACCTGTGGGTGATGGGCGACAACCGCGCCGAGTCCGCCGACTCCCGCGCCCACATGGGCGGCCCCGGCGGCGGATTCGTCCCGGTCGAGAACGTGGTTGGCCGGGCCTGTTGCGTAATCTGGCCGTCTGACCGGATGACGATGCTGCGTCCTCCGGAAACCTTCAAGAAGCCGGGGCTGAAGAAGTGACCGATACACCGACGAAGACGCCGGAGAAACCCGCTCACCGCTCGGGGTTCGCCGCGGCCGCCCGTGAGTTCGTCCTGATCGTGGTCGGGGCCCTCATCGTCTCGTCGATCCTGCGCGCGTTCGTCGGGCAGATGTTCATCATCCCGAGCGAGTCGATGGAGAACACCCTGCTGGTCGGCGACCGGGTCGTGGTGGAGAAGCTCACCGACGTCGAACGCGGCGACGTGGTCGTCTTCGAGGACCCGGGCGGCTGGCTCGGCCCGGAGGAGAGCGGCCAGAAGCGCGGCTCGGTGGGCCGGTTCTTCGAGGTCGTCGGCCTGCTCCCGGACTCCAGCCACGGCCACCTGATCAAGCGCCTCGTCGGGATGCCGGGCGACAAGGTCGCCTGCTGCGACGAGAAGGGCCGGCTGCTGGTCAACGGCCAGCCGCTCGACGAGACCGCCTACCTGTACCCGGGTGACGCGCCGTCGCAGATGGACTTCCAGGTGACCGTCCCGGCCGGGCGGGTCTTCGTGATGGGCGACCACCGGTCCGCCTCCGGCGACTCCCGGGTCCACCTGAGCGACACCAGCGCCGACGGCGGCAGCACCGGCGACGCCGCCTTCGTCCCGATGGACAAGATCACCGGCCGCGCCGTCCTGGTCGTCTGGCCCGCCGGCCGCTGGTCCAAACTCGGCGTCCCCGACACCTTCAAGTCGGTCCCGGCGGCCACCCAGCCACCCCCCGACAAACCCTCCATCTCCCTCACCGCACCGCCGAAGTAATCGAGCCCCCCGGTGCCCCCAACCCCCACCCGCCCCCAGGCCCCGGCAGCCCCCTCACCCAACGCCAACCGCCCCCAGGTCGGGGGCGCTGACAGGCTCGCTGGGCGCCTGGCTGTGTGCGACTCACCCCGGGTGCCGCGGGGTCTGCGCGGGGTGCCTAGGGTTGGGGTTGTGGGTGGAGTTCGGAGGGCCGCATGAGTGTGATGCCCCGAGGCAGCACGGTGCGGCGGGACGCCGGTTTGTACGGGTACGAGCGCGCCCTGCGCCGCGTCGGCCTCGACCCGATCGCCGGCGTCGACGAGGCCGGCCGTGGACCCTGCGCCGGCCCGCTGGTCGCGGCCGCGGTGATCCTGCCGGACGGCAAGCGCGGCCAGATCCCCGAGCTCGCCGACTCCAAGCTCCTGACCGCCAAGGCCCGCGAGCGCTGCTACGACGAGATCCGCAAGCGCGCCCTGGCCTGGTCGGTCGTCGCCATCGAGGCCACCGAGTGTGACCGCCTCGGCATGCACGTGGCGAACGTCGAGGCGCTCCGGCGCGCGCTGTTCCGGCTCGACGTACGGCCGTCGTACGTGCTGACGGACGGCTTCGGCGTGGACGGTCTCGGCGTACCGGGCCTGGCGATCTGGAAGGGTGACCGCGTGGCGGCTTGTATCGCCGCGGCATCTGTGATCGCGAAAGTGACCCGCGACCGGGTGATGGAGCACTGGGACCAGGTGTACCCGCAGTACGGTTTCGGGATTCACAAGGGCTACTGCACGCCTGAGCACCAGGCGGCACTGGACGAATACGGCCCGTGCCCGCAACACAGACGGCGGTTCGAGAATGTCCGCCGCAGTCTGCGGCCCGATATGGGACAGAATGTGACCAGTCCCACCGGAGTGGAGAGCCTGTGAGTGAGCGTAGCGAGCGAACCGATAGCAGAGCCGCCCTCAGCGCTCATGCCGCAGCCGAGCGCAGCGAGGTAGAGGTATGAGCGCTGACGACCTCGAGAAGTACGAGACCGATATGGAGCTGCAGCTCTATCGGGAGTACAAGGACGTCGTCGGGATCTTCAAGTACGTCGTGGAGACCGAACGGCGCTTCTACCTGTGCAACGCGGTCGACTTGAAGGTCCGCACCGAGGGCGGTGACGTGTACTTCGAGGTGACGATGGCCGACGCCTGGGTCTGGGACGTCTACCGGTCCGCGCGCTTCGTGAAGAACGCCAAGGTCGTCACCTTCCGCGACGTCAACATCGAAGAGCTCGCCAAGTCCGACCTGGAAGTCCCCAAAGACTCCGACTTCGGCCGCTGACCCCACCCGGCCCACGGCGGGCTGCGTACGGCGGCGCTCGCCTCGCCCACCGCGGTGACCGGCCCGGCCGGGTCGCGCCTGTGCTCGTACACCTGGGACACACCTCGACACGCTTGCGGTGCTCAACTCGACCGCGCATTTGGGTGAGTGGGGAGCCGGCGTGAACGTTCGGGGCGTGTACGGGCAATCAGGGGTATGACAATGACCGACACGACCGAGTCCGTGGCTCGCGACCGACCGCCGCCCGACCCGACGGATGACCGGCCCGAGTTGGCGGGGCCGGCAGTGGCTGAGGAGTTTGCCCGGCTGTTCGACCAGCACGCCGTACCCATGCACAGGTACCTGGCGCGCCGGGTTGGCGCGGAGCAGGCGCACGACCTGGTCAGCGAGACGTTCCTGACCGCGTTCCGGCAGCGGCACACCTACGACCCGGCGACTGCCGCCGCGAAGGCTTGGCTGTACGGGATCGCGACCAACCTCGCCCGCCGACACGTCCGTCAGGAGGTCCGCGGCCTGCGCGCCACCGCGAGGGCCGGCCGCCGCGAACCCGACGACCTCGCCGCACACGACGGCCAGGTCGCCGAACGGGTCGACGCCCAGCAACTCGCCCGCCGGATCGCTCCTGCGATCGCGGACCTGTCCGAGGGCGATCGCGACGTACTGCTGCTCACCTCGTGGGCTGGACTGACCACGGTCGAGGTGGCGGACGCGCTGGGCATCCCGGTCGGGACCGTGCGCTCCCGCCTGCACCGAGTCCGCCGCCAGCTCCGCATCCTGACTGCCTCCGAGGAGGTTTCCGACCATGACTGACCTTCGCCCCACCGACAACCTCGACCGCGCGCTGTCGACGCTCCACGCCGACGTCGAGACCGATCCCGAGCGCATCGAACAGATCAGGGCCGCCTTCCTCGACGCCATGAGGCAGACCACCGATGAGCGCCCGGACCTCACGCCCGCCGCAAACGGTCGAACAACAGCGGTGGGCGTCAAGAAGCGCGGGCCGCGTCGACGGTGGCTGATCGCGGCCGCCGCGGCGATCGCACTCGTGGCCGGGGGAACGCTCTACACGTCGACGCTGACCGGCAGCTCGGCGGAGGCCAAGGTCGAGCTGGACGGCGCCGCGCAGCGGATCGCCGCGGCCAGCGACCCGGTCGTTGCGCCGGGCAAGTACCGCTACCTGGTCTGGCACGTCTGGAACAGGAACTACACGGAGACTCCTGGAGGCGGCCTGGAGTACCTGGAGGAGTCGGTGCGGGAGGTCTGGGTGCCGGCGGACATCCGCGGCACCTGGTACAGGCGAGACACAAGCACCGGACGCCACCAGTGGGTCAAGGGTTCCGACGAGGAAGCACGCAAGGCGGGCTTCACCTTCGACCGGTCCACCCAGACGGCGACGGCCAAGTGCGGCGCCTTCGAAGGCGGCGGACCGTGCGCCGAGAACGGCCGCTGGCAGGACCCGTCTCTCGAATGGATCGCCGGACTGCCCCGGGACCCGAACGCGCTGTATGAGCAACTGAAGAAGGACGGCACGATCGAAGGCAACGACCGCGGTGAGACTCAGCTGCTCGTCACGGCCCAAGACGCCCTCCAGACCGGCATGCTCCCCGCCGACCTTCGCGCCAGCCTGTACCGGGCCCTGGGCAACCTCAAGAACCTCAAGATCACTGACAAGGCAGCCAACCTGGACGGCCAGATCGGCATCGCCTACAGCAGCGACGACGGCTCCTCCCGCGAGGAGATCGTCATCGACCCCAAGTCCGGCGCCTACATCGGCTCCCGCGAAGTAGCCACCTCCGGCCGCAACCAAGGCCAAGTCCTCTCCTACAGGTCCTTCACCACCGCCACCGCCCCCGCCCCCTGGAAAGCCCCCCGCTAACCCCACCGCCCGATGGGCCCGCAACCAACCGGGCCCATCGGGCAGGTCCGCTCCCAGCACGGGCGATCGCCGCCGGAATCGTGCGCACTCGTGCCCTTGGGGCAGGTCCGGTATCAGCACGGGGATCGCCGTTGGATTCGTGAGCTCCGGGCCTATCGGGCATCGTGCTCAGTCAGCGCCGATGGTGAGGCCGGTTCCCGATTGATCGGCCCGGACGCGCCCTTGATGAAGTCGGGGCAGGTGCTCAGGCCCACTGGAAACCCCTGCTAACCCACTCCCGGATGGCTCCCGGCGCCCGGCCGGGGCCCATCGGTCGAGGTGCACCCTCGGCGCGGCTGGTTGTGTGGGCGTCTGCTGCCCACCCCAGTCGGCGAAGCCGGGAGCGGAGTGGCGGGACGGTCCGGCGTCTGCGTGGTGCGGTTGAGCGTGGGGGGAGGTGTCGGGTTCGGGTGGTGCTGGTTGTCATGGGGTGGGCGGGATTGGTGGTGGGGTGGTTGGGGGCAGGCGCCAGCCTGAGTCGTCGTGGTGGACGAGACCTTGGGCATCGAGGGCCTCCAGGGATTGTTGGGTGGTTTCCAGGTCCAGGCCTGCTGTGATGGCTATGCGGGCGGTCGGGGCCGGCGCCACCACGGGGACTGCGTCGAGGGTGCGGCGGAGGTCGTGGGCGAGATCGTCTGTGGGGGATTTGGGGGCCTGGGGGTACGGGGTCAGGCGGGTGCCTAGTGGGGAGATGGCTTCGATGATGTCGGCAACGTTGGTGACTAGTACGGCGTCGCGTTCGCGGACGAGGAGGTGGGCGCCTTCGGACATGCGGGAGGTGATGGGGCCCGGTACGGCGAGTACGGCGCGGCCGCATTGCTCGGCCCAGCCGGCACTGTTGAGGGCGCCGCTTCGGACAGCTGCTTCGATCACGACTGTGCCGAGGGTGGCCGCGGCGATCAGGCGGTTGCGGGCGAGGAAGCGCAACCTGGTGGGAGAGCAGCCCGGTGGCAGCTCGCTCACGACCAGTCCTTCCTCGACGATGCGGCTGAACAACGCCGAGTTGCGCCTCGGGTAGCTGACATCGGCGCCGCACGCGAGGACCGCCACCGTGACGCCTGAGCCGGCCAACGCACCACGGTGCGACGCCGCATCGATTCCGAATGCGCCGCCGGAGACCACCGTGATCCCGTTGTCCGACAGACCGGACGCCAGCTCAGCCGCGACATGTTCGCCGTACGACGAACTGGCACGAGCGCCGACCATCGCGACGGATCGCGTGAGCGCCTGGCGGAGATTTGCCGGGCCTCGAACCCATAGTCCGAACGGCACTCCGGCGCGGCGGCTCAGTTGCCCGGCTTCCGCAAGGATTTCGACCTGCTCAGGCCACTCGTCGTCGCCTGGGATCACGAACCGAACGCCGGATGCCGCAGCCCGCTCCAGGTCGCGCTCGGGGTTCGCCTCAGCGAAGCGGGTGGACCACCGCCCGAGGCCGGGAGCGCCGTGCTGCAGCAGTTTCCAGATCTCCAGCGCCTCCATCCCGTCGAAGGCCTGCAGCGCCGCCAGATCGCCGGGCTCGACCACTCGAGACAGCCCGACCCGAGCCAGTCGCTCGTCATCGCTCGGTCCGCTGACGGCCGACTTCGGCGAACCGCCCGTCCCGCCGACGCCGGCTCGGCCCAGCTGAGCCACGGCGGTCTGAGCCACCTCCGACGAGGTCGGGCGGAGGTCGGAGTTGGGTGTGCAGTTGGGGGTCATGCGGCTGTTCCTTTGAGGGGGCGGAGGTCGGTCAGGTCGGTGAGGGGCTCGCCGCTGCGGAGTTGGAAGGCTTGGTGGGTGAGCTCGGCCGTGGGTCTGTCGATGCCCAGGAGGTCGGCCAAGGTCCAGGCCAGGCGGACGACTCGGTCGAAGCCGCGGGCGGTGATGCGGCCGGCGGCGTACAGGTCCTCGAGCATTTTGTGGCTGGCGGCATCCAACGGGAACTCGCGGCGGAGCACCGGGCCGGGGATCTCGCTGTTGAGGATCCAGCCGGTGTCGCGGTACCGGTGTGCCTGCCGGTCTCGGGCCGCCTTCACCCGCTCGGCGACGACCGCCGTCGACTCGGACTTCTCCCCGTCGGCGACGGCCCGCGCGGCCGGCAGGATCTGGCGCTGGATATCGAGCCTGTCCTTGATCGGTCCGCTGATCCGTTGCCGGTAGCGCGCGAGCACCTGCGGCGTACACGTGCAGATGCCACGTGTCGTGCCGGACAGGCCGCAGGGACAGGGATTGGCCGCGAGCACGAGCATGAATCGCGCCGGGAACTTCGCGACAGCGGCCGACCGGTGGACCTCGATGTAACCCGATTCCAGCGGCTGGCGCAGCGTGTCCAGCGTCAGCGGATGCATCTCGGGAGCCTCGTCGATGAAGAGGATCCCGCGGTGCGCGCAACTGATCGCACCCGGCCGCGGCATCCCGGAGCCGCCGCCGACCAGACTCGACAGGGACGCGGTGTGGTGCGGCGCGATGAACGGCGGACGGACCACTAGCTCGGCATCGCTGGTGAGCAGTCCCGCCAGCGAGTGCACGGCCGAGACCTCAAGTGAGTCGTCCGTGCTCAGATCCGGCATCAGCCCGGCCAATCGCTCCGCCAGCATCGTCTTGCCCGATCCCGGCGGACCATGCAGGAACAGGTGATGACCGCCCGCTGCCGCAGCCTCGATCGCCCGCCGTCCTTCGCGTTGACCGATCACATCGTCCAGGTCCACCTCGGGCACCCGTGTCAGCGACTCGGACAACAGCCGCGGCTCGGCACGTGGTGGCGCCTCGTCCGGGATCTCGGCGCCGCGCAGCATCGCCAGTACTTGTCGCAGCGACCGAACGCCGTACACGTCGATGCCAGGAACCAGCCGGGCTTCACCCGCATTCAGCTCCGGTACGACGATGCGCGCGAAGCCGGACCGCGCCGCAGCCAGAGTCATCGCCAGCGCGCCACGGACCTCGCGGGACCCGCCCGTCGAGCCCGAGCTCGCCGATCATGGCGGAGTTGCGCAACGACTCGACCTCGATGACGCCGGCAGCCGCCAGAAGCGAACACGCGATCGCGACGTCGTAGTGCGAACCCGTCTTGGGCAGCGTCGCCGGTGAGAGCCCGATGGTGACCTTGCGGTCGGGGAATCGCTCGCCGCTGTTCACCACCGCGGCCCGGACCCGATCGCGCGCCTCGGACAGCGACGCGTCGGGCAGGCCGATCAGCGTTGTCTTGGGCAGGCCTTGTGCGATGTCGGTCTCGACCTCGACGAGGTGCCCTTCGAGGCCGACCAGCGCGACCGACCACGTCTGTGCGAGGGGCATCAGACCGCGCCCCTGACGTGGTCCACACGCGGCGGAGTGTTGTGGTCGAACAGGACGGCGACGATGTCGATCCGGATCGCCGCAGGCTTGAGCTGGTGGGTCTGCAGCCAGCGCCCGGCCAGCTTCCGCAGGGTCGTCAGCTTGCGGTAGGTGATCGACTCGAGCGGGCTGCCGTAGTTGAGCCCGCGACGAGTCTTCACCTCGCAGACGACGAGCGCGTCGCCCTCTCGCGCGACGATGTCGATCTCGCCCAGCTCGCAGCGCCAGTTGCGCTCGAGGATGACGAAACCTTCGGTCGTCAGATACCTCGCGGCGAGATCTTCGCCGTACTGCCCGACTGTCTTCCTGGTCCGCATCGGTGACCACCTCCGGCTAAGAACATGCCGGGATCAGGCACCGATTTCGGGGGTGACTTTTCGGGCTGTGGAGAACTCAGCTGCGCATGTGCTTGCCGCGGGTCGGCTTCTGCGGCGGGGTCCGGACGGCACGAAGCTCGCTCTCCGGTCGGATCGCCTGCAGACCGCCGGTACCGGGGTCGGTGTCGCCGAGGTCGAAGTCCCAGCTGTCCTCGTTCGCGAGCCGGCTGTGCCAGCGCCCGTACAGGCCGTAGATCAGCATGCCGACGAGCATCCAGATGCCGAACTTGGTCCAGGTGCTCGTCTTCAGGTTGAGCATCAGCCACACCGTCGAACCCAGCGACACGAGCGGGACCAGCGGCACCAGCGGCACCCGGAAACCACGCTCGAGGTTCGGCTCCGACCGGCGCAGGGTGAGCACGCCGATCGCACAGAACGCGAAGCAGAACAGCGCCCCGATGACCAGCAACTCTTCCAGCTCGAGCACTTGCGGGTAGAGCGTCAGGGCCAACGCGGCGAAGCCGGCTGCGGCGGCCGCACGGGCGGGGGAGGAGTACACGCGGCTGACTCGGCCGAGGCTCTTCGGCAGCAGGCCGTCACGACCCATGTTGAACAGCACGCGGCTCTGCGCGATGAGCACCACCATGATCACCGTCATCAGCGCCAGCAGTGCGCCTAGGTTGACCACCTTTGCGGCCCAGCCGACCCCGACTGCGGCCATCGCCTCCGACACCGGTGCGCTGCCGCCGAGCTCGCCGTACGGGCGCATGCCGACCAGGACGACGGCCATCGCGATGTACAGGATCGTGACGGCGCCGACGCCGAGCAGCATGCCCTGCGGGACCGTCTTGCGCGGGCTGCGCGCGTCCTCCGACGCGGTCGCGATCAGGTCGAAGCCGATGTAGGCGAACACGATCGAGCTCGCCGCGGTGAAGATACCCATCATGCCGAACGAGCCGAACGACGAGTCGAGGATCCAGCCGAGCAACGTCGGACTGGCCGTCGCGGGCGCGGCCCGGGCCATCGGCACGAAGGGCGAGTAGTTGTCGGTGTTGATGTGCATCGCGCCGACCACGATGACCAGCAGGATCACCGCGACCTTCGCGATCACCACGACCGTCAGCACCCGGGCCGACAGCTTCGTCCCGGTGACGACCATCGCGGTGAGGATCAGCAGGAGCAGCGGCGCGACCAGGTTGACCTTCGCGTCCGGCCCGAAGAACTGCGCGACTCCGGCGGGCAACGTCACACCGAATCCGTCGAGTGTCGCCAGGAAGTACGCCGACCAGACGCGGGCGACGATCGCGGCCGCGGTGACCAGCTCGAGCACGAGCGCCCAGCCGACCAGCCAGGCCCACATCTCGCCGAACGTCACATAGCTGAAGGTGTACGCGCTACCCGAGACCGGGATCGTGGACGACAGCTCGGCGTAGCAGGCCGCGGCCAGCACACACACGATCGCCGCGATGACGAACGACAGGATCACGGCCGGACCGGCGACCTTGGCCGCCTGGTTGCCGCTGATGCTGAAGATGCCGGACCCGATCATCACGCCCAGGCCAAGTACAACCAGGTCGCGACGACCGAACAGGCGCGGCAGACGGTGCCGCGCGTCCTCGACTCGAGTGAACGCCGACTCGACCGGCAGGCGCCGGCCTACGGTCTGTCCGTTCGCTGAGGGGGCCATGGTCAGGGGTGCCTCCGTTGCTACTAGGGCAATCGGGCCGAACAGTAGTCGACCGTCGGGCTGCGGACCAGACCTCCTCTCCTCGGCCCCCGCGCGGTGCCTTGCGATGCCGGGTCCGCTCCCGCATGGTCGAGGCATGGCGCCGGACGATGTCGGTACGACCCCTTCCTGGCCGGAAGGTTTCACAGCGTTACTGACCGACTACGAACGGCATCTGACGGCGGAAAGAGACCTCAGCAGACATTCGGTCAGAGCGTACCTTGGCGACGTCGCGGATTTACTCGAACATTTGATTCGGCTTGGTCACGATGATCTCGACGGCCTGGACATCCGCGGGCTGCGGTCCTGGCTGGCCAAGCAGCAGAGCCTCGGGAAGTCGCGCAGCACGATGTCGCGCCGCGCGACGGCCGCGCGGGTCTTCACCGCCTGGGCACAGCGAACCGGCCGGATCAGCACCGATCCCGGCGCCCTGCTCGCGAGTCCGCGCCCGCACAAGAGCCTGCCCGGCGTCCTCGGACAGGCGGACACCCGCGCAGTCCTGGACGCGGCAGCCGTAGCGGCTGACGACGGCAGCCCGATCGGGCTGCGCGACCTGGCGATCATGGAACTGCTGTACGCGACCGGGATCCGCGTCGGCGAACTCTGCGCGCTCGACGTCGATGACGTCGACCCGTCGCGCCGGGTGGTCCGCGTCTTCGGCAAGGGCCGGAAGGAGCGGTCGGTCCCGTACGGCGTGCCGGCCGAAGCCGCCCTCCGTCGTTGGCTCGACGAGGCGCGGCCGCAGCTGGTCCGGCAGGGGAGCGGGCCTGCGGTGTTCCTCGGCGCTCGCGGGGGCCGAATCGATCAGCGCGCAGTACGGCGGCTCGTCCACGAACGGATCGGCGTCGTCGACGCCCCTGACCTGTCACCGCACGGCCTGCGCCACACTGCTGCAACGCATTTGCTGGAAGGTGGTGCGGACCTGCGCAGCGTCCAGGAGCTCCTCGGTCACGCGTCGCTGGCGACGACGCAGATCTACACACACATCTCCACCGACCGTCTTCGCAAGGCCTACGAGCAGGCCCACCCACGGGCCTGAGCCCGAGTGTCTGTGGGTGGGGTACGGCGCGGGTACGGGGGAATGCGGCAGACTGCGGGGCATGCGGGTTTCGGCGAAGTCTGACTATGCGTTGCGAGCGCTGATCGAGATCACTCAGCGCTGGGTGGCCAACGACCCCTCGGTCGTGTCGGCCGAGGAGCTCAGTCGCGCCCAGGGAATCCCGCACGGCTTCCTGCAGGGAATCCTCGCCGACCTCCGGCGGGCGGGGATCCTGGCCAGTCAGCGCGGGCAGTCCGGCGGGTGGAAGCTGGCCGTGGATCCGAACGAGATCTCCGTCGCCGACGTGATGCGTGCAGTGGACGGCCCGATCGTCAGCATCTCCGGCGTCCGGCCCGAGAGCGTCGCGTACAACGAGCGCGCCGTCGTGCTGCAGCGGGTCTGGATCGCCGCCCGGGCGAGCCTGCGGGACGTGCTCGAGCACACCACGCTGACCGATCTGGCCAAGAACAAGCTCCCGGCCGGCGTCGAGCGCCGCTCCCGCGACGAGGACGCCTGGCAGGCCCGCGTCCCCGGCAGCTGACACCCGCAGGGTTCCGGCAGCTGACATCTGCACGGTCCCGGTAGTTGTCGGCCAGGTGGCGTGCCGTCGCCGGAGCTTGGTGTTAAAGTGTTGGCTTATATAAGCGGATACTTTAGGAGGAGAGAGATGGCTGGACAGAAGATCACCACGTTCCTGATGTTCGAGGGCGCGGCCGAAGAGGCGCTGACCTTCTACCTCTCGCTCTTCGACGACGCGGAGATCGTCTCGATCTCCCGCTACGGCGCCGAAGGGCCGGGGCCCGAGGGGTCGGTGATGCATGCGCTCTTCCGGCTCGCCGGGCAGGAGTTCATGTGCATCGACAGCTTCGTGAAGCACGACTTCACGTTCACACCGGCGGTCTCGCTGTACGTCGACTGCGCTGACGAGGGCGAGATCGATCGCCTGTACGCCGCGTTGTCCGAGAAGGGCGCGGTGCTGATGGAGCTCGGCGACCACGGCTTCAGCCGCAAGTTCGGCTGGATCAACGACCGGTTCGGAGTCTCCTGGCAGCTCAACCTCGCCTAGTGCCGCCTGATCATCAGGCCGGCAGCAAGAGTCAGCGCAGCCGCGGTCGCAACCACTGCCGCCGCGACTCGCTCGCCACGCGGCCGGGGCGCTGGGACGTCGGCCGCCGGTCGAGTTGCCACACGAGCCGACCGTTGGCCTGACCCGCCAGCCTGAGCCGTCGCGAGCCGGGGCGCCCGTCCGGCGTCACCTGGAAGGTCCGCTTGTCGAGCGGGCACGTCGGCTGGTTGGGGCGGGTGCGCATTGGGTGGCATCGAGGCGGCGGTGAGGGGTAGGAGGCGGACCGGTCGGTCGGGGAGGAGCGTCAGCGGGTTGAGGTACTGCTTGCCCTGGACGAGGCCCCAGTGCAGGCAGGTCGCTGGAGCGCAGTGCGAGCCTGCGGCCGAGAGGCGACCGATCACGGTCCCAGGCGTGACGCTCGTGCCCACAGGGACACCGGCCACGACCGGCTCGTACGTCGTACGCCGTACGCCCGTGGTGACCACGATGACACCGCGGCCGGCGAGCTGGCCGGCGTACGTGATCGTGCCCGCGGTCGCCGCGCGCACAGATTGACCGGGGGACCCGGACAGGTCGACGCCGCGGTGGCCCGGGAGCCAGGGTTTGGCCGGGAGATCGAAGCCGCGCACGACCGGGGGTCGTGGCGTCAACGGCCAGACGGCAGGATCCGGCGCCGCCGCGACCGGAGCGACGGGCGCCAGGGCGGGAGCCAAGGGGGTCAGAAGGCTGAGCAGAATCTTCATGCCTGGAACATGCCGCGAAACGGACCGCTCACGGACGGTGAGTTCGGGGCCTGTGGACAACCGGCCCCGGTTCGCATCCGTCCCCGCCCGTCCCGTACACTGCCGGTGGCGTCCCATGTGAGTGGGACGACTACGCATGCCCGCACAACAGTGCGTCCTCCTCGGTCCCGGCTGACCCCGGGATGAGGCCGTACGACGGGCATCAGGAGTGGTGGACCACCCGGCCCACCGCTGACAACCGAGTAGGCCCGGAACAGACGCCCGGGCCGAAAAAGGCCCGGATGAGCGCCCGGGCCGACAGGAGGAAACACCTCATGGCCGTCGTGACCATGAAGCAGCTGCTCGAGAGCGGCGTGCACTTCGGGCACCAGACCCGGCGCTGGAACCCGAAGATGAAGCGCTACATCCTCACCGAGCGCAACGGCATCTACATCATCGACCTGCAGCAGTCGCTGTCGTACATCGACCGCGCCTACGAGTTCGTCCGGAGCACTGTCGCCTCCGGTGGCTCGATCCTGTTCGTCGGCACCAAGAAGCAGGCCCAGGAAGCGATCGCCGAGCAGGCGACCCGGGTCGGCATGCCGTACGTGAACCAGCGCTGGCTGGGCGGCATGCTCACCAACTTCCAGACCGTGAACAAGCGGCTCCAGCGGCTCAAGGAGCTCGAGCTCATCGACTTCGACGACGTGGCCGCCTCCGGCGTCACCAAGAAGGAGCTGCTGCAGAAGCGGCGCGAGCACGACAAGCTGCTGAAGACCCTCGGCGGTATCCGCGACATGGCCCGGGTTCCGGCCGCCGTGTGGATCGTGGACACCAAGAAGGAGCACCTCGCCGTCGACGAGGCGCGCAAGCTGAAGCTGCCGATCATCGGCATCCTGGACACCAACTGCGACCCGGACGAGGTCGACTTCCCGATCCCGGGCAACGACGACGCGATCCGCTCGGTCGGCCTGCTGACCCGCGTGGTCGCCGACGCCGTCGCCGACGGCCTGATGTCGCGTGGTGGCCAGGGCGCCGCCGCGGCCGGTGAGGAGCTGGGCGCCGAGGAGCCGCTGGCCGCCTGGGAGCGCGAGCTGCTGGAGAGCCAGAACGGCACCGCCGAGGCGAAGACCGACGCGCCGGCCGCCGACGCCAAGGCCGAGGCCCCCAAGGCTGACGAGACCGCGAAGGCCGACGACGCCCCGAAGGCCGAGGAGACCCCGGCCGCCGAGGCTCCAAAGGCTGACGAGGCCCCGAAGGCTGACGAGGCCCCGAAGGCTGACGAGGCCCCGAAGGCCGACGAGGCCTGACAGCCCCTGGATGCCGCCCGGCCCACGCCGGGCGGCACCCGACCCCAAGCAGCAGCCTGACTGGCGCGCACGCCGGGCCACCCTGCACGCCGCCCATCCAGCCGCACCGCACCGACAAGACGAGAGAACGAGGAATGGCGAACTACACCGCCGCTGACGTGAAGAAGCTCCGCGACGCCACCGGCGCGGGCATGATGGACGCGAAGAAGGCGCTCGAGGCGACCGACGGCGACTTCGAGAAGGCGATCGAGGAACTGCGCATCAAGGGCGCGGCCAAGGCCGCCAAGCGTGGCGCCGAGCGCTCCGCCACCAACGGCCTGGTGGCCGCGGCGGAGAACGCGCTGGTCCAGCTCAACTGCGAGACCGACTTCGTCGCCAAGAACGAGCAGTTCCAGCAGCTGGCCGCCGACATCGTCGCGCACGCCGCCGCGAGCAAGGTGGGCGACATCGAGGGCCTGCTCGGCGAGAAGCTGGCCGACGGCAAGAGCGTCGCCGAGAACATCGAGGCGCTGGCCTCGGTGATCGGCGAGAAGCTCGAGCTCGGCAAGGTGGCCGTGTTCGACGGCCAGGTGACGGCGTACATGCACAAGCGCGCCGCGGACCTGCCGGCTCAGGTCGGCGTCCTGGTTGAGTTCGAGGGCGACAACGTCGAGGCCGCCCGTGGCGCCGCCATGCAGGCCGCCGCGATGCGCCCGCTGTACACCACCCGCGACGAGGTCCCGGCCGACACGGTCGAGAACGAGAAGCGGATCGCCGAGGCGACCGCTCGCGAGGAGGGCAAGCCGGAGCAGGCGCTGCCGAAGATCGTCGAGGGCCGGGTGAACGGCTTCTTCAAGGAGGTCGTGCTGCTCGAGCAGGCGTCGGTCCAGGAGAGCAAGAAGACCGTGAAGGCCGTGCTCGACGAGGCCGGCGTGACCGTGAAGCGGTTCGCCCGCTTCGAGGTCGGCGCCTGAGGCCCTGGCCGACTGAGGACAGCACGAAGCAACGATCGAGGAGGCCGGAATCGTGACGGAAGCCCTGGGTACCGAGACGAGACCGGCCTCTTCGCCGTTCGATCCGGCCTACCACCGGGTGCTGCTCAAGCTGTCGGGTGAGGTGTTCGGCGGCGGCAAGCTCGGCGTCGACCCCGACGTGGTGAACTCGATCGCCAAGCAGGTCGCCGAGGTGGCCCGGGCCGGCGTCCAGGTCGCCGTGGTGGTCGGCGGCGGCAACTTCTTCCGCGGCGCCGAGCTCCAGCAGCGCGGTATGGAGCGGAACCGGGCCGACTACATGGGCATGCTCGGCACGGTGATGAACTGCCTGGCCCTGCAGGACTTCCTGGAGAAGCTCGGGATCGAGACCCGGGTGCAGACCGCGATCACGATGGGCCAGGTCGCCGAGCCGTACATCCCGCGCAAGGCCGAGCGGCATCTGGAGAAGGGCCGCGTGGTGATCTTCGGCGCCGGCTCCGGCATGCCGTACTTCTCCACCGACACGGTCGCCGCGCAGCGTGCGCTGGAGATCGGCGCCGAGGCGCTGCTGATGGGCAAGCAGGGGGTGGACGGGGTCTACGACTCCGACCCGAAGAAGAACCCGGACGCGGTCAAGTTCGACCAGCTCTCGTACGACGACTTCCTGGCCCGCGGGCTGCGGGTGGCCGACGCCACCGCGATCAGCCTGGCCCGGGACAACGCGCTGCCGATCGTCATCTTCGGCCTCGAGGAGGGCAACATCGCCCGGGTCGTCCGGGGCGAGAAGATCGGCACCGTCGTCTCGCTCGGCCAGTAGCAGCCGCGCGTACGGCGTACGCCGTCGAGCCGGGCCGGGATCGGCCTGGCGGGGGACAAGCACTAGGATCGGTCGACACACGGGCATGACGTCCGTTGTCTGGTAAACCTGCGTTCGTAGGGTTGCTGTTGCTGGTTAAGGAGGCCGCGCCGAGGCGGCCCTGAGGAAGCGAGGAATGTCGTGATCGACGAAGCTCTCCGCGAAGCCGAGCAGAAGATGGCGAAGGCCGTGGAGGTCGCGAAGGACGACTTCGCCGCGATCCGCACCGGCCGGGCGCACCCGCAGATGTTCGCCAGCCTCCTGGCCGACTACTACGGCACGCCGACGCCGCTGCAGCAGTTGGCCGGCTTCCAGGTGCCGGAGCCGCGCACCGTGCTCATCTCGCCGTACGACAAGGGCGCGATGAACGCGATCGAGAAGGCCATCCGCGACTCCGACCTGGGCGTGAACCCGGGCAACGACGGCGCGGTGATCCGGGTCGTGATGCCGCAGCTCACCGAGGAGCGGCGCAAGGAGTACATCAAGGTCGCCAAGTCCAAGGCCGAAGAGGCCCGGGTCTCGGTCCGCAACATCCGCCGGCACGCCAAGGACTCGATGGAGAAGTCCATCAAGGACGGCGAGACCGGCGAGGACGAGGGCAAGAGTGCTGAGAAGCGGCTCGACGGGTTGACGAAGAAGTACGTCGACTCGATCGACGAGCTGCTCAAGCACAAGGAAGCCGAACTGCTCGAGGTGTGATGGGCGTCGAGAGCACGCCCGCGCCGAGTCCGAGCCCGAGCCGCGCCGGGCGGAACCTGCCCGCGGCGATCGGGGTCGGGGTCGGCCTGGGCGCGCTGATCCTCGGATCGCTGTTCTGGCAGAAGGTCCTGTTCACCTTCCTGGTGCTGGCCACCGTGCTGGTGGCCGTCGACGAGATGATCAAGGCCCTGCGCACCGGCGGGGCGGTCATCCCGCGGATCCCGCTGTTCGCGGGCACCTCGGCGATGCTGCTGGCGGCGTACTTCGGTGGGCCGATGGCGCTCCTGGTCGCGCTGGCGATCACGGTGCTGGCCACGATCTTCTGGCGGATGCCGGGGGGCTCGGTCGGGTTCGTTCGCGACGCGAGTGCCGGCGTGTTCCTGATCGGCTACGTGCCGTTGCTGGCCGGGTTCGCGATCCTGCTGGTCCAGCCGGAGGCGGACGGGCCGATGCGGGTGCTGACCTTCTTCCTGGTCGTGGTCGCCAGTGACGTCGGCGGATACGCGGCCGGCGTGCTGTTCGGCAAGCACCCGATGGCGCCGACCATCAGCCCCAAGAAATCCTGGGAGGGCTTCGCCGGCTCGACGCTCGCCTGCATCGGCGCCGGCATCGGGTCGGTCGTCTGGCTGCTCGACGGCGACTGGTGGGCCGGCGCGATCGTCGGCGCGGTGGCGGTCTGTACGGCGACCGTCGGCGATCTCGGTGAGTCGATGATCAAGCGGGACCTCGGCATCAAGGACATGTCCAACCTGCTGCCCGGTCACGGCGGCGTGATGGACCGGCTGGACTCCTTGCTGGCAACGGCTCCCGCGGTCTGGCTGCTCCTGCATCTGCTGGTGAAGGCATGACGATCGCACCGGACGGACGGCCGCTGGCCGGCAACGTCGTACGGCTGGACCGGCTCGTTGCCTCCGACATCGAGCCGTTGTACGACGCGATCGCGCACGAGCAGGTCTATGCGTCGGGCTTCGGCGGGGGGATCGCCGGCCTGCCTGCCGATGCGGCGGAGATGGCCGAGCAGTGGGTGGAGTCGTCGGCTCAGCGGGTGGCGTACGTCGTCCGGACGGTTGCCGACGACGGCACGGTCGTCGGTACGACGAGCCTCGGCGACGTCGACCTGGCCAACGAATCGGCGCACCTCGGCTGGACCGGGTACGCGCCGTCCGTGTGGGGGACCAAGGTCAACCCGGAGTGCAAGTTCCTGCTGCTCCAGCACGCCTTCGAGGACTGTGGTTTCGGCCGGGTGAAGATCCAGACCGGTACGGCGAACACCCGCTCGCAGGCCGCGATCGCAAAGCTCGGCGCGACCCGGGAGGGCGTGCTGCGCCGGCACAAGCGGCTCGCGGACGGGTCGTTCCGCGACACCGTGGTGTTCTCGATCCTGGCCGACGAGTGGCCGGAGGTCCGCAAGCGGCTCGAGGACCGGCTCAGCTGACGGTGCTGCGCGTCCCGGCCAGCTCGGCGAGAGCGGCGTACGTGCGCAGCAGGTCCGACCGGTCGTAGGTGCTTGTCGTCAGCAACACCTCGTCCGCGGCCGTGCGACGGACGAGCCCGCCCAGCGCGGAGTCGACCTGGTCCGGAGTGCCGTAGATCTGGCCGCGCAGCGACTGCTCGAAGAACCCGCGCTCCTTCTCGGTCATGGTCCGGTCCTGCACCGGCTCCAGCGGTGGAAACACCCCACGAGTGCGCGAGTAGGCGCTTGACCACGCCTCAGGCATCAGCAACTGCCGAGCCTCTGCCGTCGTCGCACCCACTGCAGCGGTCGTTGCCAGTACGACGTACGGCCGCGGAGCCCACGTGGACGGCTGAAAGTCGTTGCGGTAGCGATCCAGCAGCCGCAGCACGTCCGACTCCACCCGGCCGCCCGCGATGACCAGCGGCAGGCCGAGCGACGCTGCGATGAGTGCGCCCTCTCCAACCGCGAGGATGAAGGGCGGAACGCGCAGACCCTCGCCAGGGCGGGCATGCACCTGGTCCTGGTGCGTGCCCTCGAAGTAGCCGAGCAGTTCCTGGACCTGGGCGGCGAAGTCCTCTGCCGCGTCCTTCTCGACGCCGAGTGCGCGGCGGATGCCGTTCGTGAAGCCGACCGAGCGCCCCAGGCCCATGTCGATGCGGCCAGGGAACAGCGCCTCCAGCACGCCGAACTGCTCAGCCACGACGAGCGGGCGATGGTTCGGCAGCATCACGCCGCCGGTGCCGACGCGGATCCGGCTGGTGGCGGCAGCGACCGCAGCCGCGAGCACAGTCGGCGCTGAGCCGACCACACCGGGCACGCTGTGGTGCTCGGACACCCAGAACCGCTTGTACCCAAGCTCTTCCACCTGCTGAGCCAGCGCGACGGTCTGCCGAAGTGTCTCGGCCTCCGACTCACCGGTCCGCGTCCGGGATCGATCCAGCACCGACAACGGAACACCTGTCAGCGCGGCCATACCTGGTCCAACCGCTAGGCCCGCCTGCTCATTCCAGCTTCCCCACGATCAGATCCGTCAGCGCGGCGACCGCATCGGCGGCGGTTGCGCGCTGCAGCGTCAGCTCGGCGGCGATCGCCTCAGCCGCACCCAGCACGCCAATGCAGCGCAGCCGGAGTGCTTCCGCACTGAGGCTGGAGTACGGCGCGAGCGCGTCGGCCATCACCTTCGTGTAGCCGTCGAGCAGTTCGTGCTGCATCGCCTCGGCTTCCGGATTCCCCTTCAGCGCCGCGGAGACGACGGAGAACTCCGGCATGTCGGTGGCACAGGCGAAGTAGGCGGTGCTCATCACCCGAGCGATCGCCGGTGCGTTGGGTTCGGCGGCATCCAGCGCCTCGGTCAGCGCCGTACGGTGCCGTTCGTCGAGTCGTCGGTAGACCTCGAGCAGGAGGCCGGCGCGGGTGCCGAAGTGGTCGTAGACGATCGGCCGGCTCACGCCTGCGGCCTCGGCAAGCGTGACCAGGGTCAGACCGTCGGTGCCGCGTGCCCGCACCAGCCCGGCGGCGGCGTCGAGCAACTGGTCCCGCCTGGCCTGCTTCGACAACCGCACTTGCGTCATGCTCCGAGTCTAAGCTACAAAATGTAGGCTACAAAATGTAGGTAAGACTGGAGGGCATGGTGAAATCAGTTCTGATCCTGGGTGGTTCGGGTCAAGCCGGCTCCGGGGCGGCGGCGCTGCTGCGACGCTGGTACCCGGACCTGCCGCTGACGATCGCGGGTCGCGATCTCGACCGCGCGCAACGGGTCGCGGACGACCTCGGCGCCGCGACCGCTGTGACTGTCGACCTGCAAAGGCCCGATCTCGGTCTGCAGACCGATCACTCGGCGGTCATCGCGGCGCTTTGGGACAGTCAGCTGCACGGCTTGCGGTATGCGCAGGAGCGCGGTCTGCCGTACCTCAGCATCTCCAGCGGCCTGATCGAGATCGCTCCGGAAGTCGTGGCGACTGCTCAGCGCCCGAGTGCTGCCCCGGTCCTGGTGGCGAGTCACTTCTGTGCCGGCGTCCTGATCCCCGCGGTGATGGAGTTGGTCCGGGACTTCGGTCCCGTCGACACTGTCCGGATCGGTGCCGTGCTGGACGAGTCCGACATCGGTGGGCCTGCGGGACTGGCCGACCTCGAGCGCTGGTCGGTCGCTGCTCCGGCGGGATTGGTGCGGCGTGACGGGATCTTCGAGTGGGTCAGGGATCAGCAGGTCGGCGTGTCCACGCTCGACGGAACTGTGGTGCCGGGGGAGCGCATCGGCATTCTCGACGTACCGAGTCTTGCGTTGGCCACGGGTGCGGCGAACGTCAGCTTCGACTTCGCGGTCGGTGAGTCCGCGGGTCGGCGCCGGGGTGCAGGTCCGTCGCTCGAGGTCCGGATCGACCTCGAGCGAGCGGGGGAGTCGACCGGCAAGACGCAGTACCTCGTCCACCCTGAGGGGCAGCGTCCGCTGACTGCGCTCGGCATCGCCCTCGGCGTGGAGCGGCTGCTCGGCCTCCGTGGGGAGCCGGTCGCGCCGGGGATCCACACTCCGGAGGGCATCCTCGAGCCGGCGTACGTGGTCGAGCGCCTGATCGAGGTCGGTGCTGCCTTCGTCGATGGCCCTTCGACGTGAGTCGAAAGGGTTGGCGAATTTCTCACCGAACTCCTCCGGCGGTCGGAAACTGAGTAATGAGCTGACCACGCCCGGTCATCTCTCCCGTGATGCGGAGGAGCGCCATGAGCACGAATCTCAAGGCCGCGCTGTGCGTACCAGCAGACCGGGTACTGGTGCGGACCGGCGGCGACCCGGATCGCGCTGTCGGCGCGGATCTCGCCGCCGAGTCAGCAGCAGCTGGCCAACGAACTGCCCACCGACGAGAACGGCACCGACTGGATCGGCCAGGTGACCCGGGTGCTCAACAACCACCTCGGCACCGGCTGGTACGAGACCAAGGAGATGCCGAACGACCCGCCCACCCAGGCGCAGCGCGATCTGCTCTGGCGTGACGTCGTACTCGACATCGACAACAACTACCCGATCGTCGCCAACATCGTTGCCCCGGCCAACAACCACCCACCGGGCTACCCGAACTACACGACCCGCTGTGATCCTGGGCACGCTGGGGATGTGAATTTGTGAATGCCGCCGGGCGCGGGCGACAATGGGGAAGTTATGACTACCTCCCTTCCGCTTGTTTTCGATGAGCCGCGTCGTGCCAAGAAGCCGCCGCGGCACCTGGCCGACCTGTCCGGGGAGGAGCGGCGTACGGCGGTCGCCGCGCTGGGTGAGCCCGCGTTCCGGGCCAAGCAGTTGTCGAACCACTACTTCTCCCGGCTGGTGTCCGACCCGGCCGAGATGACCGATCTGCCGGCCGCGACCCGGGACAAACTGGTGGCGGAGCTGATGCCGCCGCTGCTCACCCGGGTCCGCGACCTGGAGTGCGACCGGGGGCAGACCCGCAAGACGCTGTGGAAGCTGCTCGACGGTTCACTGGTCGAGTCGGTCCTGATGCGGTACACGGACCGCACCACGATGTGTGTGTCCTCGCAGGCCGGCTGCGGGATGGCCTGCCCGTTCTGCGCGACCGGACAGGCGGGGTTGACCCGCAACATGACCACGGCGGAGATCGTCGAGCAGGTCGTCGACGGCGCCCGGGCGCTGGGTCGCGGCGAGATCGCGGGCGGGCCCGGCCGGGTCAGCAACATCGTGTTCATGGGCATGGGCGAGCCGATGGCGAACTACAAGGCCGTGATCGGCGCCGTCCGGCGGTTCACCGACTCGTCGCCGGAGGGACTCGGGATCTCGGCCCGCGGGGTCACGGTGTCGACCGTCGGCCTGGTGCCGCGGATCAACCAGCTCGCCACCGAGGGCATCCCGGTCACGCTCGCGCTGTCGCTGCACGCGCCGGACGACGAGCTGCGCGACGAGCTGGTGCCGATCAACAACCGCTGGAAGGTCGACGAGGTGCTGGACGCGGCGTGGGGGTACGCGCAGCAGACCAAGCGCCGGGTGTCGATTGAGTACGCGATGATCCGCGACATCAACGACCACGCGTGGCGCGCGGACCTGCTGGCCGAGAAGCTGGCGGCACGCGGCGACTGGGGCTGGGTGCACGTCAACCTGATCCCGCTCAACCCGACGCCCGGCTCGAAGTGGACCGCGTCGGACCCGGCCGACGAGCGCGAGTTCGTCCGCCGGCTCCAGGCCGGCGGCATCCCGACCACCGTCCGCGACACCCGCGGTCAGGAGATCGACGGCGCCTGCGGCCAACTCGCCGCAGCCGACAGGGCCTGACGATCCTGGGCTGGCCGGTCGGCCGGCTCAGTGGGCGCTGAGGACGTTCGGGCGGTCGAGGATCCAGCGCCAGCTGCCGTCTGGCTGACGGCGGGCTACCTCGGCGGTCGCAGTCTCTGGGCTCAGCACCGTGGAGGTGAGCGCCAGGTCGCCGAGCATCAGTGCTTCAGACCGCTTACCGAGGGCGACCAGTTGGTTCAGCTGTAGCTGGGCGAAGTACGCGCGGATCGCCGCCGCACCCTTGGCCAGGGACCCGTCGGGCAGCGCCAGTACGGCGTCCTCCTCGTACAGCGCGACGATGCCGTCGACGTCCCGCGCGTTCAGCCGGTTGACCAGGAGCCGGGCCAGGTCGTTGGGATGATGGGCCTTCTCCATCAGGCCAGCCCGGTGAGGATCTTCGCGAGGGCGGCGGGCTGGGAGAACATCGGCCAGTGGCCGGTCGGCAGCTCGACCAGCTCCCACTCGGGGGACTTGAGTTGCTCCGCGACATCGCGGGAGGGCTCGGCGCCGTCCATCAGGCACTTGATGTAGGTGGTCGGCAGCTGGCCGATCGGCCGGACCAGGTGGGCCGGCTCGGAGATGGCTCGCCCCGGGTGCGGCGTACTGCGGCTGACGATCAGGGCGATCGCCTCGTCGGACAGGTCCTGGTCGGCGTAGTCCTCGGCGGCCAGCGGCGGCCAGAACCCGCCTGACTCGGCCAACTGCCCCTCGACCCACGCGCGCCCCTCCTGGGACCAGCCGTCGACGAACGACTTCCCGTCGGTCGGGATGTTCGAGTCGACGTACACGACCCGCCGCAGCCGGTCCCCGATCCGCGCCGCCGCCTGCCCGACCGGAATCCCGGAGTAGCTGTGCCCCGCCAGCACGACGTCGCGCAGCTCGTTGCCCTCAACCACCGACACGATGTCCTCGACGTGCTGCGCCTGCCCGACCTGGGCCGAATCCGCCTCATGCCGCTCCGCGAGCCCGGCCAACGTCACCGGATACACGGAGTGTCCGTCCGCCCGCAGCCCTTCCGCCACCTCGTCCCAGGCCCAAGCCCCCAACCAGGCCCCCGGCACCAACACAAAATTCACCATGCCGCGCACCGTAGACGACCCCACCGACATAACTTGAACCATGCGCACAGAAGTACGACGGTACGCGGACACGGACCGCGAGGCGGTGCTGGCACTCGCCCCGCGGCTCGCTGAGGGAGTCGCCGAGTGGCGCGCACCCGACAAGGTGCGACAGGCCGTCACCCGCTGGGTGGAGGACGCTGTCGCGCGGGCGGGTGCGCCGGGCCGCTTCATCTACGTGGCCGAGGCCCGCGGGCAGGTGGCCGGGTTCGTGGCGGGGGAGGAGCGGACGCACTGGACCGGGCAGGCCGACGTGTACCTGGGGGAACTCGTCGTCGACGTCGCATTCGAGCGGAAGGGCGTCGGCCGGGCGCTGGTCGAGGCTGTGGTCGAGCATGCCGCCCGGGCCGGGGTTGACCGGATCACGCTGGAGACCGGGGCCGCCAACACGCAGGCGCGTCGGTTCTACGCCAGCCTCGGTTTCGCGGAGGAGGACGTTCGGCTCACCAGAGTCCTCAGCTGACCAGGGCGGCGGCCTCTTCGATGGTGTCGACCAGGTGGATGGTGGCGGACATCGGGCGGTTGGTGGCGAGGGACTGGAGCAAGGGCCAGACGGGGAGCCTGGTGGTCCAGTGGGCGATGCCCACGAGGATCAGGGGGATCTGGGTGGCGGGGTCGCCGTAGTAGTTGGGGGTGACGGCCTGGAAGATCTCCTGGACGGTGCCTGCGGCGCCAGGGAGGTACAAGATGCCGCCACGGGCACGGCTCAGCAGGACGTCCTCGCGCTGGGCGTTGGAGAAGTACTTCGCGATCGACGACGCGAACACGTTCGGCGGCTCGTGCCCGTAGAACCACGTCGGGATGGACACCCCACCGTTGCCCGGGAACTCACGCCGTACGTCGAGACCCGCGGCAGCCCACGCCGCCACCGACGGGCGGAACGACGGTACGGCGGCCAGCCGCGGCAGCGCCGTGTCGACGGCGGCATCGTCGTACCCGGCCAGGGAGGCACCGAGGTTGGCTGCCTCCATCGCACCCGGACCGCCGCCGGTGACGACTGTCTGGCCGGCCCTGGCGAGCGTGCGACCGAGCAGGACGGCCGAGCGGTACGCCGTACTGCCGCGAGCGATCCCGTGTCCGCCCATGACGCCGATCCAGGGCCGGTCGTCGGGCAGCTCGGTCAGGGCGTCGGCTATGGCGTGGTCGTGCAGCGCTGCCGCGAGTGTGCGGCCGGTGTCGCCCTTCTCGTCGTGCTGTCGGGACCAGGCGTAGATCCTGGCGTCCGGAGTGGCGTCGTACCCGTTCTCCAGGCCGGCGTAGAGCTCCTCGGCGTCGTACAGCGTGCCGCGGTAGGCGTCGAACGGCAGCGACGGGATGGCGGGGAAGACCAGGCCGCCGCCGTCGCGGATCCAGGCCTCGGCCTTCTCCTCCAGCGCGCAGCCGAGGAACAGCGAGCCACGCGGATCCAGCTCGAGGAGCTCCGCCGTACGCCCGGACAGGTCGACGGACTGCACCCGCCAGCCCTCCATCGTCAGGGCCCCGGCGGCCACGATCCGGTCGAAGTGCGCCAGCGACTCGATGTCGACGTGCGGGATGCTCGGCAATGTCACGCAGAGCACCTTAGTGCCGATAGACCGCCACTATGAGCAAGCGGCGCGATGAGGTAATGCTTAGGGCATGACACATGCGGAGCTCTGGGAGCGTCACAAGGCCGTCATGCCGGACTGGCTCGCGTTGTACTACGAGGAGCCGATCGAGATCGTGCAGGGGTCCGGCCGCCGGGTCACCGACGGCGAGGGCAACAGCTACCTCGACTTCTTCGCCGGCATCCTGACCAACGCGATCGGCTACGACATCGCCGAGATCTCCGACGCCGTGCGCGAGCAGCTGTCCAGCGGGATCGCGCACACCTCGACCGTGTACCTGATTCGCAAGCAGATCGAGCTGGCCGAGCAGATCGCCGAGCTGTCCGGGATCCCGGACGCCAAGGTGTTCTTCGCCAACTCCGGCACCGAGGCGAACGAGACGGCGCTGCTGCTCGCCACTCAGAACCGCCGCTCCAACCAGGTGCTGGCGATGCGGAACTCGTACCACGGCCGTGCGTTCGGCACGGTCGCGATCACCGGCAACCGGGGCTGGTCCGCGAGTAGCCTGTCGCCGGTGAACGTGCAGTACGTGCAGGGCGCGTACCGGTACCGCAGCCCGTTCCGCGACCTGCCCGACGCCGAGTACATCAAGGTGTGCGTCGACGACCTGCGCAACGTCATCGAGACCACCACCTCCGGTGACGTCGCCTGCCTGATCGCCGAGCCGATCCAGGGCGTCGGCGGGTTCTCGTCCCCGCCGGACGGGCTGTACGGCGCCTTCAAGGAGGTCCTGGACGAGTTCGGCATCCTGTTCATCTCCGACGAGGTGCAGACCGGGTGGGGCCGGACCGGCGAGCACTTTTGGGGGATCCAGGCGCACGACGTGGTGCCGGACGCGATGACGTTCGCGAAGGGCTTGGGCAACGGGTTCGCGATCGGCGGCGTGGTGGCCCGGCCGGACCTGATGGACAGCCTGAAGGCGAACTCGCTGTCCACCTTCGGCGGCAACCCGATCTCGACCAGCGCGGCGAAGGCGACCATCGACTACCTGCTCGACAAGGACCTGCAGGCGAACGCGGCCAAGCGCGGCGCCCAGCTGGCCGACGGGCTGCGCGGGATCTCCGAGGAGTTCCCCGAGCTCGGCGACGTCCGCGGCAAGGGCCTGATGCTGGCCGCCGAGATCGTCAAGCCCGAGGACCGCAGCCCCGACGCGGCCGCGACCGCCAAGCTCCAGCAGGAGACCAAGAACCGCGGCCTGCTCGTCGGCAAGGGCGGCCTCTACGGGAACGTACTGCGGATGGCCCCACCGATGACGCTGACCGAAGCCGAGACCACCGAGGCCCTGGAAATCATCCGCGACTCCTTCAACACCTTGCGCTGAGAACTGGAAAGCACATTCGACTGCCGCGCTGAACAGCGAAGCGCCCCCGGTACGTTGTGCCGGGGGCGCTTTGGGTTAGAGCGGGGCTTCCGCTGAGGTGGCGGCTTCCGCTGCGGAGGGCGGGGGAGTGCCCCGGACCTTGCGTTGGCGGCGGGAGCGGGCCTCGAGCCACCTGGCCAGCAGCGACAGCAGGGAGCACAGGCCGATGTAGATGATCGCGATGACGATGTACGTCGGGATGTACGGGAAGCCGTACTGGAGCCGGCCACCCATCTGCTTGCCCACGTAGAGCAGCTCGGCGTAGGTGATGATGAAGCCGAGGGCGGTGTCCTTCAGCAGCACGACGAGCTGGCTGACGATTGCCGGCAGCATCGACGTGATGGCCTGCGGCAACAGGATCAGCCGGACCACCTGGTTCTTCCGCAGCCCGGTCGCGTACGCGGCCTCACGCTGACCCTTCGGGACGGCGGCGATACCGGCCCGGAAGATCTCTGCCAGCACCGAGCCGTTGTACAGCGTCAACCCGAAGACGACCGCCCAGAACGGGCCCAGGCCGAGATCGAACTGCAGGTTGCCGTAGTAGAAGAAGAACATCAGGATCAGCAGCGGGATGGCGCGGAACAGCTCGACGACCAACGTCGCCGGTGCCCGGAACCACCAGTGATCGCTGATCCGGGCCGCTGCGAACACGGCGCCGAACAGGAGTGCGAGCACTGTGGCCAGACCGGCCGCCTTGAGGGTGTTGAGCAGACCGTTCAGCAGTTCCTGCTGGATCGACTCATAGGTGAACTGGATCCAGCGGCGTTCGGCGAACTGCCCGCTCTCGTTCAGCCGGTAGACCACCCAGCCGACGACGCCCAGCAGCGCGACGATGACCACCGCGTTCAGGATCCGGTTGCGCGCTTTCGCCCGCGGGCCGGGTACGTCGTACAGGACCGCACTCATCAGGCCACCGCCATCCGTCGCTCGGCCCACCGCTGCAGGAAGACCAGGGGAATGATCAGGATCAGGAACCCGACGGTGATCCAGGTCAGCGTGGCGATCTGGTTCTCACCGCGTTCGGCCATGACCGCCGGGATCGCACCGGCCTCCGCGACGGAGAAACCGGCCGCGATCGTGGTGTTCTTCAGCAACGCGATCATCACGCTCATCAGCGGCGGCACGATCGCCCGGAAGGCCTGCGGCAGGACGACGATGCCCAGCACCTGCATGAACGTCATCCCGACCGAGCGTGCGGCTTCAGCCTGGCCGGCCGGGATCGTGTTGATACCGGAGCGGACGACCTCGCAGACGAACGCCGACGTGTAGACCGTCAGCGCGACCACCGCGGACCAGAAGAACGTCGGCAGCGAGATCTGCATCTTCGGGGCACCGAAGACCAGGAACGCGAACACCAGAGTCAGCGGAGTGTTCCGCAGGACGTTCACGTAGCCGGTGCCGACGCCGCGCAGGGCCGGCACCGGAGAGACCCGGAACCCGGCCAGGATGGTGCCGAACACCAGGCTCAGGACCCCGGCGATCAGGAACAGCCTGAGGGTGGTCCAGAACCCTTCGACGAACAGTTCCCAGTTGTCTGTGAGGACCGAGAGCATCGCGACCTTCCAGAAATGAGTGGCGCGCAATCCCCAGAATCAGCGGAGCGCGGACCGGCCGCGACGCCCTGGCGGACGCCGCGGCCGGAGTGGATCAGTACTTCTCGAGCGGCGGCGGCGTCGAGTCCGAACCCGACTTGCCGAGCGTCTCGTCGTAGATCGCCTTCCAGGTGCCGTCGGACGCGGAGGTCTCCAGGATGGAGTTCACCTTGTCCCGCAGCGCCTTGTCGGCCAGCGGCAGGCCGATGCCGTACTTCTCGGTGCTGAACGGCTTGCCGACCACCCGCAGCTCGTCGGGTGCGGTCGCCGCGTAGCCCTTGAGGATCGCGTCGTCGGTGGTGACGGTGTCGACCTTGCTGTCCAGCAGTTGCGAGACGCACTCGGAGTAGGTCTTGAACTCGGAGATGTTGCTCGTCTCGGTGAGCTGCTCGTCCTTGACCCGCTGGATCGGGGTCGAGCCGGTCGCCGAGCAGACCTTCTTGCCCTTCAGGGCGGTCTTGCCGGCGTCCATCGAGGTGTCGTCCTTGCGGACCAGCAGGTCCTGGCCGGCGATGAAGTACGGTCCGGCGAAGCTGACCTGGGTCTTGCGCTTGTCGGTGATCGAGTAGGTGCCGACGTAGTAGTCGATCTCACCACCGGCGATCGCGGTCTCCCGGTTCGCCGACGGGATCTCCTTGTACTCGATCTTGTCCGGGTCGAAGCCCAGGTTGGCGGCCACCATCCGGGCGACCTCGATGTCGAAGCCGCAGCGCTTGCCGTCGGCGTCCTTGTACCCGAGGTTCGGCTGGTCGGCCTTCACGCCGACGACCGGGGTGCCGCGGCTCTTGATCTTGGTGAAGGTCGCGCTGCCGGCGACGTCGACGCCGGAGGCCGTGGTGAACTTGTGCAGTTCGCCGCACGCGTCGGACGCGGCGGCGTCGCCGGTGCCACCGCCACCGGCCGCGGGCTCGTCCTCCCCGCAGGCGCCGACGGTCAGCGCGAGCGCCGCGACGCCGAGGGTGGCGACGAGGTTGCGCATTCTCATGATCTGGTTCCCCTTCGTGTGGTTGCTGGTACGGCAGCGGGCGGACGTCAGTGCTTCAGGATCTTGCCGAGGAAGTCCTGGGCGCGCCGCGAGGTGGGGTTGGTGAAGAACTGATCCGGGGTGGCTTCCTCGACGATCTCGCCGTCGGCCATGAACACCACGCGGTTTGCCGCGGTCCGGGCGAACCCCATCTCGTGCGTGACCACGACCATCGTCATGCCCTGCTTGGCCAGGTCGATCATGACGTCGAGGACCTCCTTGATCATCTCCGGGTCGAGCGCCGAGGTGGGCTCGTCGAAGAGGATGACCTTCGGGTCCATCGCCAGCGCCCGCGCGATCGCGACGCGCTGTTGCTGGCCGCCGGACAGCTGAGCCGGGTACTTCGACGCCTGGTTGGCCACCCCCACCCGCTCCAGCAGCTCCATCGCCCGTGTGTCGGCCGTCTTCGGGTCCATCTTGCGGACCTTGCAAGGGCCGAGCGTGACGTTCTGCAGGATCGTCTTGTGCGCGAACAGGTTGAACGACTGGAACACCATGCCGACATCGGCGCGCAGCCTGGCCAGGGCTCGGCCCTCGCTCGGCAGCGGCTGTCCGTCCAGCGTGATGGTGCCCTCGTCGATCGGTTCCAGCCGGTTGATCGCGCGGCAGAGCGTCGACTTGCCGGACCCGGACGGGCCGATCACCACGATGACCTCGCCCTTGGCGATGGACAGATTGATGTCCTTCAGGACGTGCAGCTCACCGAAATGCTTGTTGACGCCGGTCAGGGCGACCAGGTCGGCCGCTCCGTCGGTGGCTGGCGTCAAGGTTCCGGAATCGCTCATGGCCAGAACCTAGCGGAGCCGGGGGTGTCGTCGCAGCGCTGGTCGGTTCCACGGTGGTAACGATCTGCAATATTGCCGAGCAGCCTGTGACCATCCGGTCACAGGGTGCTCGAAGTCTGTGTCAGCAGCAACCGCCCGCGGGGATCGTCGCCGCCGTGGGCGGCTCTTTCACAGCTGCCTCGACGTCGGCCAGCAGCCGCTGCCGCGCAGTGGGTGAGATCACCCGGCCGCGCGTGATCACGGTGTGGATCCGGCGGGTGTTGCGGATGTCCTGCAGCGGATCCGCGTCCAGTACGACGAGATCGGCGACCTTGCGTGGTTCGACCGACCCCAGGTCGTCGCGCAGGCCGAGGAACCGGGCCGGCTCGACGGTGGCGGCGTACAGGGCCTGGCGGGTGGTCGCGCCGGCGCCGACGAGGAGCTCGAGCTCGTCGTGCAGGGCGAAGCCCGGGACCGAGTACGGCGTTCCGGTGTCGGTGCCGGCCAGGATCGGGACGTCGTAGGCGAACAGCTCGCGGACGAATCGTTGCCGCCACGCCCACATCTCGTGCTGCCGGGCGATCTCCTCGGCCGGCCGGTTGGCCTTGTAGAGGGTCTCGAGCGCGTAGTCGTAGGTGAAGACGGCGTCCGCGCTCAGGTACTTCGCCAGCGCCGGATCGAGCGTCGCGTAGTCGGGCCTGTCGAGCACGCTGTGCATGGTGAGTGTCGGCGTGACCCGGGTGCGGTTACGGCGCAGCGTGCCGAACACGTCGGCGGCGCGGGCCCGGCTGAACGTGTTCGCCGCGAACCACTCGATCGGGTGCAGCTGGCGGAACCAGGAGTTGTAGTCGCCGGGCTTCACCGTGATGTCGGCGATCATCCGTCGTACCTCGACCTCCCAGGTGGAGACGGCGAGGCCGAGCGAATGAATGTGCTCGATGCTGCGCTGGCCGGCGTTGCTGACCTGCTGCGAGGTGAGCTGGTCGGGCCCGTGGCCGTGCACGGTCAGGCCGGTCTTGCGGGCCTCGTCGAGGATGGCGGCGTACGACGGGGGGCTCAGGCGCGAGTACACCTTGACGAAGTCGGCGCCTTCGGCCTTCACCCGTCGTACGGCGGCCCGCGCGGACGGCTCGTCGCCGACCACGATGACCTGGATCAGGTTCGGGTCCCACAGCGTCGGGTCGCCGTCGATGATGTTGCTCGCGACCACCATTCGCGGGCCGAGCAGAGTGCCGTTCTCGATGCGGTCGCGCCAGTCGTACAGGGCCGGGTTGGTGCCGGCCATCTCGCGGACCGTGGTGACGCCGTTGGCCAGGTAGAGCGGGGGAGAGACGCGCTCGTCGCCGATGCTGTGAACGTGCATGTCGGCCAGGCCGGGGATCACGAACTTGCCGGTGAAGTCGAGCTCGACGGCGCCGCGCGGGACCGGGAGGTGGCGGCCGACGCCGATGATCCGGTCGCCGCCGATCAGGACGGTCTGGTTGCGGTCCCGGCGGCCGGTCGCGACGTCGATGACGGTCACGTTGGTGAGGGCCGTGACGTGCTTCGGACCTGCCACCGCCTGGCTGGTCGTGAAGGTCGTGCCGCCGGCGATCACGGCGGCGCCGGCGGCGGTGCGGGCGAGGAACTGACGGCGAGAACTGTTCATGCCCTTCACTATTCTGGCCGGGCAGTCGCGCGTCAGGGGTAGCAGGCAGCCGGTCCCAGGTAGGGATTTGTCTACCGCGGCACGTACTCTAGGTGGCTGTCATGCGTACTTACGAGGTCCGCACCTACGGGTGCCAGATGAACGTCCACGACTCCGAGCGGCTGCGCGGCCTGCTGGAGGACGCGGGCTATGTCCGCGCGCCCGAGGGTGACCAGGCCGACGTGGTCGTTTTCAACACCTGCGCGGTCCGGGAGAACGCCGACAACAAGCTGTACGGCAACCTCGGCCACCTCGCGCCGGTGAAGGCTCGCAAGCCCGACCTGCAGATCGCGGTCGGCGGCTGCCTGGCGCAGAAGGACAAGGCGTCGATCGTGCGCAAGGCGCCGTGGGTCGACGTGGTCTTCGGCACGCACAACATCGGTTCGCTGCCGGTGCTGCTGGAGCGGGCCAGGGTTGAGCAGGAGTCGCAGGTCGAGATCCTCGAGTCGCTCGAGGTGTTCCCGTCCACGCTGCCGACCCGGCGCGAGTCGCCGTACTCGGCCTGGGTGTCGGTCAGCGTCGGCTGCAACAACACCTGCACGTTCTGCATCGTGCCGGCGCTGCGCGGCCGCGAGAAGGACCGCCGCCCGGGCGACGTGCTGGCCGAGGTCGAGGCGCTGGTCGCCGAGGGCGTGCTCGAGGTGACGCTGCTGGGGCAGAACGTGAACTCGTACGGCGTCGAGTTCGGCGACCGCTACGCGTTCGGCAAGCTGCTGCGCGCCTGCGGCACGATCGACGGGCTGGAGCGGGTCCGGTTCACCTCTCCGCACCCGCGGGACTTCACCGCGGACGTGATCGAGGCGATGGCCGAGACGCCGAACGTGATGCCTTCGCTGCACATGCCGCTGCAGTCCGGCTCGGACCGGGTGCTGAAGGCGATGCGGCGCTCGTACCGGCGGGATCGGTACCTTCGCATCATCGAGGACGTGCGGGCGGCGATGCCGGATGCGGCGATCACGACCGACATCATCGTCGGGTTCCCTGGGGAGACCGAGGAGGACTTCCAGGGCACGCTCGACGTGGTCCGGCAGGCGCGGTTCTCGGGCGCGTTCACCTTCCAGTACTCGAAGCGTCCCGGGACGCCGGCCGAGTCGATGGAGGACCAGGTTCCGCGGGACGTCGTACAGGACCGGTACGAGCGGCTGGTCGCGCTGCAGGACGAGATGGCCTGGGAAGAGAACAAGAAGATCGTCGGGCGGTCGCTCGAGGTGCTCGTGGCCGAGGGGGAGGGCCGCAAGGACGCCGCCACCCACCGGCTGAGCGGGCGGGCGCGCGACAACCGGCTGGTCCACTTCGCGCTGCCGGATGGTGTCGAGCCGCCGCGACCGGGTGACGTGGCAACGGTCGAGGTCACGTACGGCGCGCCGCACCACTTGGTCGCCGACGTCTTCGGCTCCGTACGCCGCACCCGCGCCGGCGACGCCTGGGAACGCACCCAGGACCAGCCTGCTTCAGCGCCCGGCGTGATGCTCGGAATGCCCACCATCGGCGCCAAGCCCCTCGAACCCGCCACCGGCGGCTGCCAAGTCGGGTGACCACCGAGCGCGGCCCAGCCGACACCCGCCCCCCGGCCGATCGGCCCGGTGCCGTGCCCTTTCCACTTCTTTCCCCTGATGCCGAGCCGTTTGCGGCGGGACGAGATGCCGACGTTTATGCGCTCGACGACTCCTGGGTGCTTCGGCGGTATCGCAACGGGCATCCGGTGCGGGATGAGGCCGACTTCATGCGCCACGTGGCGCAGTACGACTACCCGGTGCCCACCGTCCGCGAGGTCGACGGCCCCGACATGGTCGTGCAGCGCCTCGACGGACCAACCCTCGGCGACGCCGCGATCGCCGGCGACCTCACCGCAGTCCAGGTAGGCGAGATCCACGCCGACCTGCACCGCCGCCTGCAGGCGATCCCGGCGCCCAGCGGTACGCCGGGTCTGGTCGTCGTACACGGTGATCTGCACCCGCTCAACGTGATCGCGACTTCCGACGGCCCGGTCGTCATCGACTGGCGGAACGCTTTCGAAGGCACCGCCGCGTTCGACGTCGCGATGACCGCGCTCATCTTCGCCCAGGTCGCGCTCGACCCGTCGTTCGAAGCCCTGACCCCGCTCCTGCACGAAGCGCTCGGCGCCTACCTCGCCAACTCCATCGACCCGACCCCGGGTCTGCCGGACGCCCTCGCCGTACGCGGGCGCAACGTCACCCTCACCCCGGAGGAACTGGCGTTGCTGCCCGCGCAGGAAGAGCTGATCCGCTCCTACCTCTAGGTGTTCAGGAACTGCGACGGTTCGAGCGCGCGGGTGACGATCCTGAGCTCGCCGATGTGCCCGGCGAAGGCCTGCTCGATCACGTTGTCGTAGTGGTTCGCGGCGACCAGCCACGGCCGGCCCGCGGTCGCGAGCCCGTTCGACGGGGTCGCCGGATTGCGGAGCAGCGGCGACGAGTCGACGTACAGCGTCGAGTGCCGTCCGTCGTTGACGACCGCGAGGTGGAACCACCGGCCGGCGACCTGCTCGTGTCCCCAGTTGGTGAACGTGTCGTTGTGGTCGACCGGGTACACCGCCCACTGCAGCTGGCGCCCGCCGGAGAACGCGAGGTTGACGACCGGCTCCAACGGGTCGCTACCGGTCTTGCCCGCGTCCTTGCCGGTGCCCATCCGGCTCAGCAGTCCCTCCCAGGCGTGGTCGGCGCCGTCGTCGGCCAGCTTTACGAAGGCCTCGATCGTGTAGCCCTTGGTGAACGTCATCGCGTTGAGCGGCGCGTTGTCCGCCGTACGCAGATAGCCTCCGCGGGCCGGGCGCTTGCCGCCGGCAAACAACCAGCTGGCGTGACCGGGCTGGTCCGGGTGGAACTCGGTCGACGGGCGTGGCGCCTCGCCTGCGAGCTGGACCCTGGTCAGGTGGTTGCCCTGACCCGAGTGGTCGGTCACCTGGTCTGCGAGCGGCCCGTCGAACCTCCAGTACGCCGCTGTGCCCGGGATCACGAGCTGCTTCGCCGGCCGCGCCGGGCGCACCGGGACCGGAGCGAACCCGGCGAACCGCTGCTCGAAGTCGATCGGCACGCTGAACCGGTTGGTGTCGTCGGTCAGCTCGATCTCGCCCTCGGCCAGCTCACTGCGCCGGGCCGGGTCCTGGCCGAGGATCCACGGCGCGACCGTCTCCACGTCGATCGTGTTCCGGGCCAGGTCGAAGTGGTAGAGCCGGATCATCGCGGACCCGCCGTAGTACCGGTCCTGGTAGTTGGTCAGGTGCAGGTGCACGTCGTTGCCGGCGGCATTCTTCCGGGTGGTGCGGCCGGGCGGCCAGAAGTGACCGTTCAGCGTGAGGAAGATCTGATCGTTGTCCTCGATCAGCTGGTCCCAGACCCGGTTGCCGTGGTCGGTGAAGTACGCGACCGGGTTGCCGTGGTCGGCGTTGACCAGCTCGTGCGTGGTCAGGATGACCGGCATCCGCGGGTGCGCCGCGATCACCCCGCGGGCCCAGGCGAAACTCGCGTCCGACGGCCGCCAGTCCATTGCCAGCAGCAACCACTGCCGCCCGGCCGCGCGGAACACGTGGTAGCTGTTGTACCCGTTCTGCGTGGAACCGCCGTACGTCGCCATCCGCCGGAACCGCTGCGGGCCGAAGGTCTTCAGGTACGCCGAGTCGCCGCGAGTGTCATCCTTCGACGCGTCGATGTCGTGGTTGCCGGCCAGCACGGAGTACGGCATCCGGGCCCGGTCGAGCACCTTGAACACCGGGTCGGCCTGCGCGAACTCGGATGCCTGCGCGTTCTCCACGACGTCCCCGAGATGCGCGGTGAACACGATGTTCTCCGCCCGCCGCTGCTCGACCAGATACTCGAAACTCGCTGTGAGCGGCGCCGAGTCCCCCCGATCCAGATCGAACAAGTACTGCGTGTCCGGCACCACAGCCACCGTGAACCGCGGGTCCTCGGTGTCACCGCCTTGGCCCGCCGCTCGCGCCGCTTGTCCTGCCGCTTGCCCTGCCTGGGGCGTTGCCCCGGCCTCCTCGGCTCCAAGCACGCCGGGCGCGATCACCACCCCTGCCCCGAGCACTCCTGCCTGCAGCACCCGCCGCCGACTGGTCCCGTCGTCCATCCTGCCTCCAAGTTCGCTGACTCAGCAGCGAACTCTAAAGCGGTTCAGCACGCCCCGGGGTGAACGCCAGACGAACGTTCCCACCCATCCGCCAGTCATCGGGTGGCCTCCCAGGAACCGGTGGCCTTCAACAGGCAATAACCCACGCCACCCCACCGGAACTTGTTCAAGCCCCCGCCGGCCGACTCAGAACCTGTTCACGCCCGCGGCAGTCGGTGCCGGCTGCTGAGTCAGAACCCCTGGACGACAATCGGCGGTACGCCCCCGCCGTACAAGCCGGCCAGCACCCGCGCCTCATGCGGCACCACCGGATCCGGCAGCTTGTCCAACGCAAACCAATCGAGCCTGTCGGCCTTCCCCGGCTCCATCAGCCGTGGCTCACCGCTCCACTTCGACGCCGTGAAGAAGAAGTCCACCCGCTCATCGATCCACTCCCCGTTCCCCCCGGTCCGATGCATCGCAGTCACCGGCACCAGATCCGCCGGCTCGATCTCCACCCCCACCTCTTCCCGAGCCTCCCGAATCGCCGCCGCGAACACCGACTCGTCCTTCTCCACATGCCCCGCCGGCACCGCCCAGTACCCATCCATGTATCCGGTGTTGGCCCGCAGCAACATCAACACCTCATCCCCCCGCCGCAACACCACATAAGCCGCCGGCACCACCCGAAACCGATCCATCCCCCGACCCTAACCACCCCCACCGACACCCCGACACGCGCCCAACGGACACCACTCCGCGGCGCAGCCCCATCGGCGCCTTCGGCGCAGCGCGAACTGCCGACGCGTCCGCAGGTGATGCGCGGATGTGCTGTGGACCCGGGCCGGGCGCGGGAGCGGTCACCGCTTCGCGGCGGCTGACTTGTCGGCGCCTTCGGCGCGGCGCGAAGTGTTGACGCGGCCGTGGGTGGTGCGCAGATGTGGTGTGGAGCCGCACTCTGCCGTCGCGTTGTCGGGGACAAGCACGTCGAGGAGATTGCGAAGGTGATCGCCCCGGCGGGCTGGACTGCGGGATGGGAGTGTGGGTGTTTGCGCTATTGTCCGCAGGCATGTTTGGGGTGCGAGGTCGGGCGGGGCATTTGGCGTGGTATCGGACCGATGAGGTGGGGGCCGAGGTCGCTTTTCTGCACGGGTTTTCTGACTCTGCGGAGTGTTGGGAGCCGTTGATCGGGGCGATGCCTGGGATTCGGGCGCTGGCGATTGATGCGCGGGGGCACGGCGAGTCCGGGCTTCCGGAGGAACCGATCCGGTATGACGGACACAGCGACGATGCCGCACTTGTGCTGTCGGATCAGCCACGTGACGGCGGGGTGGTCGTGGTCGGCCACTCGATGGGTGCGATGGCGGCCGCCCACCTGGCCGCGGCTAGGCCGGACCTGGTCCGTGCGGTGGTGCTGGAGGACCCGCCGCCTGGTGCGCCGGCTGGCGACCAGCAGGCCCGGCCGTGGTCCGAACCGCAGTGGCTCGCGGATCTCCGGGCACTTGATCTGCCGTCACGGATCGCGCGGGGCCGGTCCGCGGACCCCGGTTGGCCCGATGACGAGCTCGATCCCTGGGCAGTGTCGAAGGCGCAAGTCAACCCGCATCTGTTCGATCTGCCGTTTCAGGACGCTGGCCCGCTGACCGAGCTGCTGGCCGAGATAACGTGCCCGGTACTGCTGATCCATGGGGACACCGAACGCGGCTCGCTGATCTCCACCGAGTACGCGGAGCGCTGTGCCCGCGCGGCGGCCGGCGAGTTCCGGGCGGTACACATCGCCGGTGCCGGCCATTCGGTGCGACGCGACAACCGCGCGCAGTACGTCGCCGTACTCACCGCGTTCCTCGACCGGCACCACTGAGCGTTCGCGCACCCACCGAGTGAGGCGGCTCTAGAAAGCGATTGATTGTCACCACGACGCGCGTCGGACCCCGACATCCCTTGACCTGTTGGTGATGTGGGTGGAGGCTGGCGAAGGGGTTCACGATGGTTCCCGACAAGGGGCCGGGGCTGTCAGATCGAGGCCACCGCTCAGCGGCGACCGTTGTTGTAGTGCTTGACCCGGGGGAATCGCATGTCTGCCACGCGTCGGAGCGTTCTGCTTCTTGCTGCCTTCGTCCTGGTGACGGGGGTGATGACACCGACAGCGAGCGCGCACGAACGGCGCGGGCCGTCGGTGACCCAAATCGCCAGCTTCGGCAATGGCACGCCCGTCACCGGAAGCACGATCGGTCCCGACGGAGCGCTGTACGTCACCGACGGAAGTGCCGGCAGCGTACTGCGGATCGACCGCCGAACTGGTCGCGTCACCACCTACGCCACGGGGTTACCGCGCAAGGCCCTTCCTACTGACTTCGGCGGACCGGTGGACATCGCGTTCGTCGGCCGTACTGCCTATGTGCTGGTCACGTTGGTCAGCGGAAACATCGCCGGTACTCCGTTCGGCGACAGTGCCGACAAGAACGGCGTCTACCGGCTCCAGCGCAACGGCGTTCTCACTCTCGTGGCTGACATCGGGCAGTGGTCGGCGGACAATCCTCCCGTACCCGCGATCTTCATCGACACCGGCGTGCAGTACGCCATGGAGCCGTACCATGGCGGGTTCCTGGTGACTGACGGACACCACAACAGGGTTCTGCAGATTCATCGGAACGGCGCGATCACCGAGGTTGCGACGTTCGGAAACGTCGTACCGACCGGGCTCGAAGTGACCAAGAACCGGGTCTACATCACCCAGCTCGGGCCGAACCCGCACCTGCCGGAAACCGGCAAGGTCCTCAAGCTGCGCCGAGGAGCGGAACCAATCGAGATCGCCAGCGGGGCGCGCATGCTCGTCGATGTCGAGCGAGGGCCGGGCGGCAAGCTGTTCGCGCTGTCGCAGGGGCAGTGGAACGGCGTGGGCGAGGGTACGCCGGCCTTCCCCGACACCGGTCGACTGGTCGTGGTCAAACACAACGGCAGCCTGGCGCCGGTCGTTGACCACCGCGGACGAGAGCTCGTGCTCGACCGCCCGACGACTATGGAGTTCGTCGGGCACACGGCGTACTTCGTCTCGGTCGTCGGCGGCGTCTACAAGATCGACAACCTCTGATCAGTCGTGGCCGCCATAAACGACCCCAAGGGGACCGGAGCGCAGGACTGGCTGCCGTTGGACGTGACGGGCGACGCCAGGTACTCGGAGGAGCGGGATCGCGTCAGCGCCATGCTGAAGCATCTGCAGGCGTACGACGGGGGCATGCTGTGGGATGCATCGACGTCAACACTCACGATCCAGATGACGACGGAGGATGCCCTTCAGCAAGCACGACTCCTGCTGCTGGTCACGAGTCCGACGTGGTTGCGGGTGATGTTCGTACAGGTTCAGTACTCCGCCTTGGAGCTGACGGAACTCGCCAGCCGGCTCCTCGAGCACCAGACCGCCTGGGCCGGCGCCTCGGGCCTCGGCGGCGGTGCCGACCTCCGCGCGAACCGGGTGCAGTTCGTGCTCAACCGCAACCACGAACACGCCGACACGCTGATCCAAGCAGTCAACGCCTTGAACGATCCGCGAATCACCCTCGATGTCTACACGTCCACCAGAACCAAGCGCCGACCCCGCTGAATGAGAGGGCAACATCGCATCCCTGGCGTTTACGGGGCGTGCGGCAAGGTCACCGGGCACGGATCGAGCCGGAGCAGCTCAGGGCGAAGGAGTGATTCCGTGAAAACGCCACCTGTCGTGTCGGCCGAGGAGTGGAACGCGGCCCGTGAGGAGCTTCTGCGCAAGGAGAAGGAGCACACTCGCGCGAAGGACGCGCTGGCGGCCGAGCGTCGCCGGCTGCCGTGGGTACGGGTCGAGACGCAGTACATCTTCGAGGGGCCGGATGGAAAGGTGGGCCTGCCCGACCTGTTCGAGGGGCGCCGCCAGTTGATCGTCTACCGGCACTTCTTCGAGCCTGGCGTCGCCGACTGGCCCGCTGGCGGTTGCAGCGGCTGTGCGATGTTCACCGACAACCTCGGCCACCTCGCACACCTGAATGCCCGCGACGTCACGTTCGTGCTGGTCTCTGCCGCTCCGCAGTCCGACATCAAACGCTACCGCGACCGCATGGGCTGGGACGGTGTGCCCTGGTACACGACGCAGGACGACTTCTCGAAGGACTTCGGCGTCGACGAGTACTTCGGCCTCAACGTCTTCATCCGCGACGGTGACGAGGTCTACCGCACCTACTTCACCAACGCGCGCTCAGCGGAACAGATCGGCAACGTCTGGAGCCTGCTCGACATCACCCCGCTCGGCCGCCAGGAGGAGTGGGAGGACTCACCGGAGGGCTATCCGCAGGAACCGCCGTACCAGTGGTGGCGCCGCCACGACGAGTACGGCACCCCCGAGGACGCCGGCTGACGAGCCAACTACTGAGGCTCAGGGGTTGGCGGTGAGGTCGAGGCCGATTCCGGTTGGGGCCAACAGAGTCAGGCGGTTGTAGTCGATGGCGTAGGTGACCCTGGCGGCCCGAAGTGTGGTCAGGATCGCTGTCTCCACGTCGGCGGTTTCACCGGTGCAGGCGCGGTCGGTGGTGACGACGTCGGTGATTGTCAGCTTGGTGCTGGTGCGGCTGATGGTGCCGGAGATTTCATTGCAACCGGTCGAGCCGGTCAGACGTTCGCCGTCGAAGGTGAGCCACGCTTCTTGGGCGCGATGGTGGTAGCGAAACAGGTCGCCGTTCTCGATGGTGGTGACGAGCTTCCATCTGGTCCCGTCGAGCGGGAAGTCTGGTTCGACGACCTTCCGGTCCAGCAGCGTGATCGTCGTACCGCCTGAGCTGAGGGTGAGCTGGTCACCGTCCAGGTGCCAGCTGGGTTGGCTCATCAGAAACTCGCAGAGCCAATCGTCCTGAGCCAGCAGCGGCGCTTCACAACCGACTTGGGTGATCTCGTATCCGTTGACCCACAACCTGCCGTCGGCCAACAACTCCCCAGCCGCGGCCCACGCGCCAACCCTGTTGCATCCGGCAAACGCCCTGAGCACGTCATGCACGCGCGGACCTTCCTCGTTCGGGTTCGGCACCTCCTCGAACTCCACCCGCACCCGCGTATCCGACACCAACTGCTTCGGTCGACCATCCACCATCACCGCCGTGGACAAATAAGTCCTGCCCATCGGTGACCCACTCGACCCGCTCATCCTCGGCTCCTCTCCAAAACCGGCGGGGTCCGGGGCGGCCTGTCCATCATGCTCGATCCGCCGTCGGTTCGTGCTGAAGAGCTAGGTCCAGTGCAATCCGCGAGTCCGCGTGGCTCACGCTTGGCAGCTACTCAGCTTTCCTCGTTGTCGTCGCGTCGACGGAGGGCTCGCCCGGTGATCCGGCTGGGGAGTCTGCCGGTCACCGATTTGGCGCGGTCGAAGGTCTCGTTGCCGAGGCGCCTGGCGGCATCGACGCCATCTGCTCCCGCCTCGAGCGCTTTGTCTCTCACCTCTGTGGCCGCGTCCGCCCATCGCCTCGCCTCCAACGACTCGCGACCGCCCTCGATACCGAGCCGCCCGTGGAAGTCGACGACGGCGATCGCGACATGGTTGCTCGCTTGCACAACTTCCCGCGAGTTGGTCGGGTGCAGCAGCACCTTGGTGTTGGCCGTTCCGGCGGCCGCATCCATGCGGGCCATCAAGCGCTCGGTGCTCCGCGAGATGACTTCCAGCCGGTTGTGACGCGCAGCCCGGAGTGCGAGGCGATGCCGGTCCAGTTCGTCTGGAGACGCATCCAGCACGCGGTCGAGCTCGAGCACGGCGATCGCGTCCTGCAGTTGGAAGCAGCGAGCCAGGACGGCGAGCCATTCCTGGACCTTGGACTCGGCCTTCTTGGCCGTCTTGGCGAGCTCACCGATCTTGGGCTCGCTCTCCATCTTCTCAGCGAGTGCGTCGAGTTGACGCAACGCGTACGCCTGGGTTCGAGCGATCGTGATCGTGGTGGATTGCACCTTCGACCACGTGACCTCGGAGACCCGGCCCACCTTCTCTCGGATCGTCATGGCCTCCTCGATCACGAAGTCCACGCCGATCATGTCCGCCAGCACAGCGTCCTGCTGGGCGCGGAGCACGTCGTCGACCTTCTTGTCGATCGTGGCGAGATAGTCGGTGATCTCATCCATTGCCTGCTGCATCGCAAGCTGCGCCATGATCCCCGCCGCACCAGCCAGAACCGCCGGGTTGGTCAGAAGCGTTCCGGGCCTCGCGAATTCGACGAATCCCTTGATCTGGCCGCTGTTCCCCTTCAGCACACCGGTGCTGAGTCCCGTCTCGGAGCTCTTCCTCAGCCCGTGTTTGTGGGCAAGCCGCGCGGACTCCTTGGTCAGCTTCACCCAGCGACCCGAGTTGGCTGCAATCTCGGAACCTGCCTGTGCAGCTGCAGCCCCGGTACTGAGGACAGATCCGAGCCGTGGCAGTCCGAGGTCCTTCGACGGCAGTCCCTCGGAGACGAGCCAGCGTTCGACAGCCATCGGATTCCCGATGACCGCCAGCCCGTCGCCGTCACTGATCAGCTGAATTTCGTCGTCCATCGTCGGCTCCTCAAACTGTCGGCAGGCGTCGGGCAGTCGCGCGCAAGCCTCGGTGGTGGGCGCTCTGGCTACACCTGAGGGAGCTCAGGTACCGCTGGACGTTCAGTTCGGATTGCCTGCGCAAGCAGGTTCTTTGCAAATGCCTGCTCCGGGTACTGCAGACTCATTTACGTCCCCCTCTGCAATCGACGGTCGCGGAATCCGACCCGTCGGTGCGCGCGTCACGCGACACCAGCCCCAATTACCCCATCCCCGCGCGGAGCATACACCTTCTGTGACGAGGAGAAGCCCCACGGCACAAGTAGTCCGGCTCCGACTGTATTTGACCTGCGTGCCGATGGGGGCGCCGCGACGGCTGGGAGGCGGCCGATGGGGCTGTCGCGCCGTAGGCGTGTCCGAGTTCGCCGTACCAGCACCTGGACATGGTGGAGGGCCGCAAGGGGTCCTTGCGGCCCTCCGGTGTGGCTAGGCGGGGCGGTTGGTGTCGGGGATGTCGTCGTTCTGGCCGTCGAGGTTGTCCAGGCCTTCCTTGGCATTGTCGACGCCCTGATCGATCTTGTCGCCGTACTTGCCGCCCGTCTTCTCGTCGACCAAGTCGCCGGCCTTGTCCAGGCCCTGGCCCACCTTGTCGCCGTGCTGGTCGACCAGGTCGCCGGCCTTGTCCTTCAGGTCCTCGGCCTTGCCCTTGAACTTGTCGAAGATGCCCATCTGCGGGGCTCCCATTCCTGCGTAGTTGAATGCTTACAGACAGCTAGCGGTGATCTTCGCATCTACGACGCCGGAACTGTGGGATCTCCGCTTTGTCAGACGCCGGATCCCTCGATGTCGCCACCGGACTCGATGTCGCCGCCCGACTCGATGTCGCCGCCCGACTCGATGTCACCGCCGGAGTCGCCCTCGCCGCCGTCGCCGCTGACCTCGATGTCGCCGCCGCTGCTCTTCAGCGCGTCGAGTTCCTCACCCCCGAGGTCCACGGCTTCCTTGGCCCGGTCGGACCCTTCTTCGATCGGATTCGTCACTTCGTTCCTCCCGTAAATCAGTATTGCGATCTGGAGTGTTCCTATCCAAGATCACGGGTCATCCACAAGACCGGTGGCACCCTCTTGGCGCAGTCTTCACCGGGGTGCTGCCAGACTGGAGTGATGGCCGAACCACTCGTCGTCGCGGTCGTCGGGCCCACCGCGGCCGGCAAGTCCGACCTGTCCGTTGCCCTGTGCAAAAACCTGGGCGGTGAGGTGGTCAACGCCGACGCGATGCAGGTCTACCGCGGGATGGACATCGGTACGGCGAAGATCAGTACGGCGGAGCGCGACGGCGTACCCCATCACCTGCTGGACATCCTCGACGTGACCGAGACAGCGACCGTGGCCGAGTTCCAGCAGCTGGCTCGCGCGGCGATCGACGACTGCATCGGGCGGCAGACGGTGCCGGTGCTGGCCGGCGGGTCGGCGCTGTACGTGCGGGCGATCCTGGACGACTTCGTCTTCCCCGGCACCGACGCGACCGTCCGGGAACGGTTGGAGGACGAGCTCGCGCACCTAGGGTCCGGAGCGCTGCACAAGAAACTCGCCGCGAAAGACCCGGCAGCGGCCGAACAGATCCTGCCGAGCAACGGGCGGCGGATCGTCCGGGCGCTGGAGGTCATCGAGATCACCGGCGGGCCGTACGTCGCGACGCTGCCCGAGCACCGCTACGTCTACCCCGGCGCGGTGCAGCTCGGTCTCGACGTACCGCGGCCCGAGCTGGACGAGCGGATCGGGCGGCGGGTCGACCGGATGTTCGACGCGGGTTTCGTGGACGAGGTGCGAGATCTGCTGAACAAGGGTTTGCTTGAGGGCAAGACGGCCAACCGGGCCCTCGGCTACTCGCAGGTGATCGCGTTGCTCGACGGTGAGATCAGTGAACCCGAGGCCCGGGAGCGGACCGCGCAGGCCACCCGCCGGTTCGCGCGGCGGCAGGACTCATGGTTCCGTAAGGACCAACGCATCACTTGGCTGCAGTACGACGACCCCGATCTGGTGGAGAAGGCACTAACTGTGATGGCCGGAGGCAACCGACGGGGGATCGGCGGCGTAGTCGGGGTGCAAGAAAGCACAGGGCATGCGAGGGGGTGACCGTGAGGCGGAGTTCCGCGAGTACCTGCTCGCGGACCGAACCCGACTGATGAGGACGGCACTGCTGCTCACCGCGGGTGACGTGCACACCGCGGAGGACCTGGTCCAGACCGCCTGTACCCGGGTGTACGTGCACTGGCACCGGATCCGCCACGAGGGCGCCGGGCCGTACGCACACCGCATCCTGGTCAACGCGTTCCTGGACGAGCGCCGCCGGGCCGGGCGCCACCCGGAGCTGGTGACCGCGGAGACGTTCGAGCCGCGGCTCACCGACGAGGTGGACCCGGTGGACACGCTCGCAGTACGGCGGGCCCTGCTGGAGCTCGCGCCGCGGCAGCGCGCGGTCCTCGTGCTGCGGTACTTCCAGGATCTCGACGTGGCCAGCTGCGCGCGGATCCTCGACTGCACCGAAGGCACCGTGAAGAGCCAGACCGCGAAGGCGTTGAAGAGACTGAAGGATCTGATGAGTGAGGAATCGGATCCGGCGACGGGGAGTAGCTAGAAGTGGACGAGGTCAAGAAGCTGCTGGAGGGGTTCGCCGATCAGGCGGCGGACGGGCTCCCGCCTGCCGACATCGACGCGGACGTCGCCCGCGGCCGGCGCGCGCTGCGCCGGATCAAGCGGCGCCGCCGGGTGACCGGCGTGCTGTGTGTCGCCGCGGTGTCGGCCGCCGTGCTCGCGGTCGGCAACCAGGTGAAGTGGTGGAACAACGGCGGCTCCGAGGTCGCGACCGGCGAGACCGAGCAGACCGCGGCCGCGAGCGAGGCCGCGACGCCGACGCCGTCGCCGATGATCGCCCAGGGGGAGGAGACGGTCTCGACGTACGCCGGCCCGATGGTCGAGCTGGTCGCGAACAACCAGCCGTGGAACTCGATCGGCTGCACGCTCGCCCCGAAGGGCTGGACGCCGGAGACCCCGATCCCATCGAATCGCGTGGTGCTGTCCGGGACGGCGGTGCGGACCACGGACGTCGCCACCAAGGTGGTGCTGCACGCGACGTCACAGGCGGCGTCCGGCCTGACCGACGTCCGGGTGACCGACGCGGACGGCAAGACCTTCCACATCGGCACCCTGAACGGCCGCCTCAGCGGTCAGGTGAAGCTCGCCGACCGCTGGCTGGTGGTCGAGCTCCCGGCCGGCAACGCGAACTGGAACGACCAGACCCTGCAACGCTTCATGGCCTCCTGCACCGTCAACTAGCCCGCACCGTCAACTAGCTAACACCGTGAACTAGCCGCGCCAGAACTAGCGCCACCGCCGACTTCGGGATAGGCAAGGCTTGTCCTGAAAAACGTCGACGGGAGTATCCGGTGACACCGAAGAAGCTGGTCGCATCCCTGTCTGCTGGTGCGCTTGTCCTGTCCGTCCTGACCGCGGGTACCGCGGCCGCCCGACCACCGCAGCCGCCGGTGAAGACGCCGACCTCGATCGGGTTCGGCGGGGCCGTGTCCTCGGTCGACCCGGAGGCGACGAAGGTCGGCCTGAACGTCCTGCGCCGGGGCGGCAACGCGGTCGACGCCGCCGTGGCCACCGCGGCCGCGCTCGGCGTGACCGAGCCGTACTCGGCCGGCATCGGCGGTGGCGGGTACTTCGTCTACTACGACGCCAAGAAGCGCAAGGTCTCCACGATCGACGGCCGCGAGACCGCCCCGGCCGGGATGAAGATCGACTCGTTCGTCAACCCGGCGACCGGCCAGCCGTACCCGTTCGCGCAGCTCGTGACGTCCGGCCTGTCGGTCGGCGTGCCGGGGACGCTGGCGACGTGGGACTCGGCGCTGAAGCAGTGGGGTTCGCTGTCGCTGCGCAAAGCCCTGAAGCCGGCCGCGGACCTGGCCGACCGCGGGTTCGTGGTGGACGCGACGTTCCGCGGCCAGACGCTCGACAACAAGGCCCGGTTCGCGCAGATCGTGCCGACCGCCGAGCTGTTCCTGCCGAACGGCGACGCGCCTGTGGTCGGCTCGGTGTTCAAGAACCCGGATCTCGCCGACACCTACCGGCTGATCGGGAAGCAGGGCCCGTCCGCGTTCTACAACGGCCCGCTCGCGTCGGAGATGGCCGCGACCGCGCAGAACCCGCCGAAGACCGCGGACGCGACGCTGCCGGTCTTCCCCGGCAAGCTCACGACCGCTGACCTGGCGGCGTACGAGACCATCGACCGGGCCCCGACCAAGGTCCGGTACGACGGCCTGGACGTCTACGGCATGGCTCCGTCGTCCTCCGGTGGCACCACGGTCGGCGAGGCGCTCAACATCCTCACGCCGCAACACCTGGGGCAGCTGTCGACCCCGCAGGCGCTGCACACCTACCTCGAGGCGTCCGCGCTGGCGTTCGCGGACCGTGGCGCATACGTCGGTGACCCGGCGTACGTCGACGTACCGACCAAGGAGCTGCTGTCGCGTGGCTTCGGTGCCGAGCGTTCCTGCCTGATCGACCCGGACAAGGCGGCCATCAAGCCGCTGGCGGCCGGCTCGCCTGATGGCGACTACGAGCCCTGTACGCCGGCAACCACCGTCACCGACCGGCCGGACACCGAGGGGCTGTCGACGACGCACCTGGTCGCCGCGGACAAGTGGGGCAACGTCGTCTCCTACACGCTGACGATCGAGCAGACCGGTGGTAGCGGCATCACGGTCCCGGGCCGCGGCTTCCTGCTGAACAACGAGCTGACCGACTTCTCCGCAGTGCCGAACGTCAACGACCCGAACCGCATCGAGGCCGGCAAGCGGCCGCGGTCGTCGATGTCGCCGACGATCGTGCTGCGCGGCGGCAAGCCGTTCCTGGCGCTCGGTTCGCCGGGTGGTTCGACCATCATCACCACGGTCCTGCAGACGCTGACCAACCGGCTGGACCGCGGCATGACGCTGCCCGAGGCGGTCGCCGCACCTCGCGCGTCCCAGCGCAACACCGCGAACGTGACCGCAGAGCCGCCGTTCATCACCGCGTACGACGCCGCGCTCAAGCCTTACGGTCACGTGCTCGTCCCGTCCGGCGACGCGTTCACCTCGGCCGCCGAGATCGGTGCGGTGGCGGCCCTGGAGTTCCTGCCCGGCGGAGCGATTCTGGCGGCGGCCGAGCCCACCCGACGGGGCGGCGGCTCGGCCGGCACGGTCAAGGAGATCTACCCGCGTTAGCTCAGCGCGATCTAGATCGTCCTGATGATCGCGGCGACCAGGTCGGCCCGTTCGGCCAGGCTCGCCGCGATCACCTGCTCGTGGCTCGCGTGGGCGCCCTTCCCACGCGGGCCGAAGCCGTCCAGCGTCGGCACTCCCAGCCAACCGGTCAGGTTGGTGTCGGCCGCACCTGACGCCGCCTTGCCGCCGACCTCCTGACCAACCGATCGACCGGCTTCGGCGACCTGCACCAGCAACTCGTCCACGGCCGCCGACGGCTGCCAGGCCGGTCGGTTCGACAGCACGGACACGGTCAGTACGGCGTCCCGCCGTACCGGCTGGAGTCCGGTCACGGCATCGAGCACCGCACGCTCGGTCTCCGGATCGACGAACCGGAACCCGAGCTCGGCCGCCGCCTGCCCTGGTACGACGTTCGTCCGCCCGCCGCCCGTGATCGTGCCGACATTGCACAGCACGTCGCCGTACCGCGCAACCAAGGCCCGTACGACGATCAGCTGGTCGACGAGCTCGTCGATCGCGGAGACACCGCGGCCCGGGTCGAGGGCCGCGTGCGCTTCGCGGCCGGTGACCTCGATCCGGAGCCGGCTGCTGCCGCGGCGGGACGTCTTCACGTCGCCGTTGGGGTGCGGCGGTTCGAGGCCGAGCGCGGCAACCACGCCGGCGGACTCGGCGGTGACGAGGTCGCGGGCCGACGGCGAACCGACCTCCTCATCGGCCGTCACGATCACCCGGACCGGTCGGTGGTCGTGGTCGGCGACCTGTTCGAGCGCAGTCTCCAGGACGACCAGGCCGCCCTTCATGTCGAAGACGCCGGGACCGTGGATCACGCCGTCCTGCTCGCGCCACGGCATCTGCTCGAGCCGGCCGATCGGCCAGACCGTGTCGTGGTGCCCGAGGAACAGCAGCGGTGCCTCCTCGGCGCGCGGGCCGCGGCCGGGGAAGTCGGCGACGACATGGTCGCCAGTCGCTGCCGCTACCCGCCGGGCGGTGCCGCCGAGGTCGCCGTACCGGTGCAGGAGGCGGTCGGCGAAGGCGTTCAGGGCGTCGGTCGCCCCGGTCGGGGTCTCATGCTCGACGTACTCGCGCAGGCGGTCGATCATCCTCATGGATAGTCAACGTATCATCATTCGGTCACCGATTGACTGCCTCTGTCCGTGAGGGATTTACTCAAGACGGCATCAGGATCCGTTTCATATCTTTGAGGAGCTCGTAGTGGCGTTCCGGCCCGTCACGCTCACCACCGCTGAGCGGTTCGCGGAGGCGGCCGCGCTGTACCGCGCGGTCTTCGGCTACCAGGACCCGGAGTACGCGCTGAATCCGCGACTCCTCGGCGCGCTGGTCAGCAACGGCGGCTCTGTTGTCGGCGTTCTCGACGAGGACGATCGGCTCGTCGCCTTCGCCTACGGCTTCTGCGGCACCGACCGGCGCGGCTTCTACCACTACTCGCAGTCGGCCGTGGTGGCCGCGGACCAGCAGGGCCACGGCCTGGGCCGCCTGCTCAAGCACGCGCAGCGCGAGGTCGCGCTCAGCCACGGCATGACCCGGATGCGCTGGACCTACGATCCGTTCCAGATCCGCAACGGTCACTTCAACCTGGACGTGCTCGGCGCGCGTGGCCGCTGGTACGCGCCGGACATGTACGGACCGGGTGGCGACCGAGTGGTCGTCGAGTGGAACCTGCATGCGCAGCCACGCGCGCAGGACCACCTCGAGCTCGAGTTGACCGAGGCGGACTGGGGAGTCCTGGGCGGCGCTGGGGACCGCCCGTGGCTGGCCTTGCCGTCCGATCCGGCTGCGGTCACGCCAGAGATCGCGGAGCGCGTCCGCCAAGGGTTCCTGGACCTGCTCGGCAAGGGCCTCGCGGCCGACTCCTGCCGCCGGTTGCCGAACCGGACCGCGGTCTACCTCTTCGGGGCGGCGGACGATGGCCGGAGCTGACGAGGCGCGCAACCGCGAGCTGGCCAGTCCGCACGAACGGTTCGACGCGCGGCTGCAACGTCGGTCGTCGACGCTGCTGCAGCGCCGGGTGGTCGAGCAGGAGCGGGCGTCGATCGAGGCCGCCCTGGACCAGATCCTGGCCGACGACTCGATCGCCCAGGCGGCGGCCCGGATCGTCGCGGCCCGCCGGCGCTTCATCGCGGGCTCGGCGAAGTCGTTCTCGTACGCGTCGCTGCTCGCCTTCGACCTCAGCGCCGGCCTGTCCCAGGTCACGCTGATCGACGGCACGGTCGTGCGCGGGATCGACGTACTGTCCGATGTCCGGTCCAGCGACCTGATGGTGGCGTTCTCGCTGCGTCGCTATCGCCGCGACACCGTCGAGCTGGCCCGCGCCTTCGTCGAGGCCGGGGGTGAGCTCGTCGCGGTCACCGATTTCGAGGATGCGCCGCTGGCGAAGTTCGCGGACCAGTGCATCTATGTCGCGACCGGCAGCGCGTCGTACGTCGACTCGCCGACAGTCGTCGCGTCCGTGCTGCACGTGCTGGCGACCTTGACCACGGCCAGCGCGAAGGGCGCCCGCCGGCGCCTCGGCGAGCGCGATCGGCTGAACACGGAGTTGGGACTGTATGTCAACTGAGCTGACCGTCAGCACGGCCCGGCTGCATCGGGTTCGGCTGCCGCTGGTGCACGCGTTCCGCACCAGCTCGCACCGCAAGACGATGCTCGACCACATCCTGGTCGAGCTGATCGACGGCTCGGGCGCGGTCGGCTGGGGCGAGATCGCGTCGTCATCCGATCCGTACTACGCGCCGGAGACTGTCGAGACATGCTGGCACCTGGCCGAGCACTACCTGCTCCCAGCCGTGCTCGGCAAGCCGTGGGAGCGGCCGGAGGACGTGCCGCAGTTGTGGGGCAAGGTCCGCGGCAACCAGTTCGCCAAGGCCGGTGTTGATGTGGCCGCCTGGGTGCTGTGGTCCGCGACGCAGGGCATCCCGCTGGCGCAGGCGCTCGGCGGCACGCGCACCGAGGTCACGGCCGGGGTGTCGCTGGGCATCGAGCCGAGCATCGCCGACCTGCTGACCGAGGTACGGCGACAAGTCGCGGCCGGCTACCCGCGGATCAAGCTGAAGATCGCACCGGGGTGGGATGTCGAACCGGTCCGCGCTGTCCGGGCCGACTTCCCTGACCTGGACCTGCATGTCGATGCCAACGGCATCTACACCGAGTCGGTTGAGCACCTGGCCGCCCTGCGCGCCCTCGACGAGTACGAGCTGACCATGATCGAGCAGCCGTTCGCCCCTCGCGACCTGCTCGCCCACGCCCGTCTGCAGCGGCACCTGGTCACGCCGATCTGCCTGGACGAAAGCGTGGAGACGCTCGCAGACCTGGAGACGGCGCTCGCGCTGGATGCCCTGCGGGTGCTGAACATCAAGGTGTCGCGGATGGGCGGTCTCACCGCCGCTCGCGCCGCGCACGACCGCGCCCGGCGGGCCGGCATCCCGGTCTGGTGCGGCGGCATGCACGAGTTCGGCGTCGGCCGGGCCGCCAACGTGGCGATCTCCAGCCTGCCCGGTTTCAGCCTCCCGTCGGACGTGTCCGCCTCGGACAAGTACTACGCCCAGGACGTGATCACGCCATCCGTGGTCGCCAGGCAGGGCCTCGTACAGGTGCCGACGGCAACTGGTCTCGGGCATGACGTCGACACCGACCTGATCGCCGCGCACACTGTGGCGACGCTCGAGGTGAAGGCTTGATCGCGATCACCGGCGGCCAGGTCATGGACGGAACCGGGGCCGATGCCGTACCCGCGACCGTTCTGGTCGACGGTGAGCGGATCGTCGACGTCGTACCGCCGGAAACGCCGGTCGCCGATGCCGAGGTGATCGATGCCACGGGCAACGTGGTGACACCCGGGTTCATCGATCTGCACTCGCACGCGGACTTCACCGTGCTCGCCGCGCCGGAGGCGACCACCCAGCTGTCCCAAGGCGTCACGACCCTGGTGACCGGGAACTGCGGCTGGTCGCCGTTCCCGATCACGGATCTCGAGTCCTTGAAGGCGGGTACGGCGTTCCTCGACCCGAAGCACGACTGGTCCTGGCGGGACGCCGGCGGTTTCGCCGACGTGGTGGAGTCGGCGGTGAACATCGCGCTGCAGGTCGGACACTGCTCGCTGCGCCTGGCTGTCATGGGCGGCGCCGACCGAGCGCCGTCGCCGGACGAGCTGCGGCAGATGCAGGCACTGTTGCGGGAGGCCGCGGACCAGGGAGCGGTCGGGTTCTCCACCGGGCTGATCTACGCGCCGGGGACGTACGCCTCCGCGGAGGAGGTCGCGGCGTTGGTGGCGACCGCGGGGGAGTGCGGGCTGCTCTACTCGACGCACATCCGCAACGAAGGCGCCCAGCTGATCGAGGCGCTCGACGATGCGATCGCGGCCGCCCAGGCCGGTGGTGCCCGGTTGGAGGTCTCCCACCTCAAGGCCGTCGGTGCACCCAACTATGGCCTGGTGAACCGGGCTCTCGAACGCCTCGACCAGGCTCGCGCCGACGGCCTCGACCTCGGCTGGGACGTGTACCCATACACCGCTTCCAGCACGACCCTCACGACCCGGCTCCCCAGTTGGGCCTTGGCCGGTGGCACCGCATCCCTGCTGGCCCGGCTGAAGGACCCGACCGAGCGAGAGCGGATCGCGAATGACCTGCGCACGGCCGACCTGTTCAACCCGCAAGCTGTTGTGATCGCGTCCCTGCCGCCCGGGCGCTACGAGGACAGCCGCGGCCTCAGCGTCGCCGAGATCGCTCGCCGCGACGACGTGGACGCGGCCGAGGCGGTCCTGCGCGTCCTCGAGCACCACCAGGCCGCGGTCAGCGTCGTGAACCACGCGATGAGCGAGGACGACGTCGTGACAGTCCTTCGGCATCCGTGCACCAGCGTGGCGAGCGACGGCTGGGTGCTCGCCGGCTCCGGATCCGGGCATCCGCATCCCCGCAACTTCGGGACGTTCCCACGGGTCCTCGGCCGGTACACCCGCGACCAGGGCGTCATCACGTTGCCCGAGGCAATTCGCCGGATGACGTCACTGCCCGCGTCCCGGCTGGGCCTCGACGACCGGGGCGTGCTGCGACCGGGTGCCGTCGCGGACCTCGTCGTACTCGACCCGGCCGAGGTTGCGGACCGCTCGACGTACGACGATCCGTGGCAGCTGTCGACCGGGATCGAGCAGGTCCTCGTGGCGGGCGATCCGGTGCTGCGGGACGGCGTACCGACGGGACGTAGGCCGGGGCGCGTGCTCAGGGCTTCTTGAAGCGCTTCGGAGCTGTGGGCAAGGGCGTCGGCGCGGTCGACCGCTCATCAGTCGTCTCCAGCCAGCCGTCGTACTCGGTGAGGAGGTCGTCCAGGACCGCGTGATCAGGATCCTGGAGTACGACGACCCACGGGTGGTCCTCGTCGTCGTCCTCACCGTGGAAACGGCCCCGCCGGACGACGCCGTCCAGCCGGTCGGCCACCGCCTCGGCGTCGTCTCGCTCCCAGAAGTAGGCCTCCATGGGGACACCGTACGATCTTCATATGGGCGAGCGAAGCGAGGCCATCATCAAGCACAGTGACCCATCGTCATCCGCGCCCGGAGCGAAGCGAGGACGTGGATGACGACGTTCCCCTGGCTGAAGGGCCACGGCACCGAGAACGACTTCGTGCTGCTGCCCGACCCGGACGGCACGATCCACGGGGACCTCGACGCCGGGCTGGTGCGGTTCCTTTGCGACCGGCACGCCGGGATCGGGGCGGACGGCGTGCTGCGGGTGATCGAGGGCGGCAAGCAGCCGTACGTCGAGGACGGCGGCGACTGGTTCATGGACTACCGGAACTCCGACGGCTCGATCGCCGAGATGTGCGGCAACGGCATCCGGGTCTTCGTCCGGTACCTGGTGGACGCCGGGCTGGCCGGCGACAAGCCGGTCCGGGTCGGCACCCGCGCCGGGATCAAGGAGGTCGTCCAGAACGACGACGGCACCTTCACCGTCGACATGGGCGAGCCGGTGCTGCCCGGCCCGGCCGGGATCGTGGTCGAGGCGAACGGGCACCAGTGGCCGGCCATGCACGTCGACATGGGCAACCCGCACGCGGTCGCGTTCGTCGACTCCCTGAGCGAGCCCGGTCACCTGGTCGACCAGCCGCTGTGGTCGCCGGAGGAGGCCTTCCCGGCCGGCGTGAACGTGGAGTTCGTCATACGGCGGGGGCCGAACGACGTCGACATGCGCGTCCACGAGCGCGGTGCGGGGGAGACGCGGTCCTGCGGGACGGGCACGTGCGCGGTGGCGGTGGCGTCGGCCCGCCAGGCGCGGCAGGAACGGCCGGTCACTTACCGTGTCGGCGTACCCGGGGGTTCTGTGACCGTTACGTGGCGTGCGGACAACCACCTCGAGATGACCGGGCCGGCCGTGATTCACGCTCGCGGGGACTTCGACCGGGCCTGGTTGCCTGCCTGAAGGGAATTCAGCCGGGGCGTGGGGCGTTGACGTCTGAAATCGGGTCGCCTGTACTGGTGGCCCGTGCCACGATGGAAGGTATATGACGACCCATTCGAACTTTTACGACGAGACCACCGACGTCGAACTCGACCTGATCCAGGGCGATGACTCCGGCGATTCGTTGACGGGTCACGACTCGGAGCTCAGCACCGAGGGGCTCGAGCTCGAGGAACGCCAGGCGCTGCGCCGCGTGGTCGGCATGTCGACCGAGCTGACCGACATCAGCGAGGTCGAGTACCGCAAGCTGCTGCTGGAGCGGGTGCTGCTGGTCGGCGTCTGGACCGAGGGCAGCGCCGAGGACGCGGACAACTCGCTGGCCGAGCTGAAGCTGCTCGCCGAGACGGCCGGCTCCGAGGTGCTGGACGGCGTGATCCAGCGCCGCAAGAAGCCGGACCCGGCGACCTTCATCGGCTCCGGCAAGGTGGTCGACCTGCGCAACCTGGTCGCCTCGCTCGGCGCCGACACCGTGATCGCCGACGGCGAGCTGGCTCCCGCGCAGCTGCGCAACCTGGAGGACCGGCTCAAGGTCAAGGTGGTCGACCGGACCGCGCTGATCCTGGACATCTTCGCCCAGCACGCGAAGAGCAAGGAAGGCAAGGCCCAGGTCGAGCTGGCCCAGCTGCAGTACATGAAGCAGCGGCTGCGCGGCTGGGGTGGCAACCTGTCCCGCCAGGCCGGTGGACGCGTCGGCGCGGCCGGCGGCGGTATCGGTGGCCGTGGTCCCGGTGAGACCAAGATCGAGACCGACCGGCGCCGGATCAACACCAAGATCGCCAAGCTGCGCCGCGAGCTGAAGTCCATGCGGGGCACCCGGTCGACGCTGCGCCAGGAGCGGCGCCGCAACCTGATCCCGTCGGTCGCGATCGCGGGCTACACCAACGCGGGCAAGTCCTCGCTGCTGAACAGCATCACCGGCGCCGGCGTCCTGGTCGAGAACGCGCTGTTCGCGACCCTTGACCCGACCACCCGCCGGACCACCACGTCCGACGGCCGGGTGTTCACCCTCACCGACACCGTCGGGTTCGTCCGGCACCTGCCGCACGACATCGTCGAGGCGTTCCGCTCGACGCTGGAGGAGGTCGCGGACGCGGACCTGCTGCTGCACGTGGTCGACGGCTCGCACCCCGACCCGCTGGCGCAGATCCAGGCGGTCCGCGAGGTGCTGGCCGAGATCGGGGCGTCCGACGTGCCGGAGATCATCGTGATCAACAAGGCCGACGTGGCCGACCCGATCGCGCTGGCTCCGATCCTGCACCGCGAGTCGCGGGCCCTGGTGGTGTCGGCGCACACCGGCGAGGGCATCGACAAGCTGCGCGCGCTGGTCGAGGCCTCGCTGCCGCAGCCGGACGTGGCCCTCGACGTGCTGCTGCCGTACGAGCGCGGCGACCTGGTGTCCCGGATCCACTCCGAGGGCTCGGTCGACCAGCTCGAGCACACCGCCGAAGGCACCCGGGTCAGCGCCCGGGTCCACCCGGCGCTGGCCGGCGACCTCACGCCGTACCAGGTGGCTGCGGCCAAGTAGGACCAACAGAAACCGGCCCCGGGAGCAGCTCCCGGGGCCGGTTTCCTGTTACTCAAGGCATCAGCTGCGCTTGGTGACACGGACCGTCATGGTCGTGCCGTCGCGGTCGAGAACCCTGATGTTGACGCCATTGTTCGGGACCTTCACACCGGCACTCGGCTGCTCCGCGTACCAGTAGGTCTTGCTGTCGTTGAAGGTGGACACACCGGCCTGGCCACGGATGTAGCTCGGCTGGCCGTTCGTGTGCAGCGTGAACGAATCCGCCTTCTCCAGGCCGAACGGAGCGTCGTACCCGCTCACCCGCGGCCGCCACAGCGTGCCGTCGATCTTGTTGATCGGGACCGGGTGCGAGTCGATCGGCAGGATCAGACCCGAACCGGGGTGCTCGTTGGTGTTGTTGTCGTCCACCGAGGTGTCCCAGTACGAGACCAGCAGGCCGTCCTGGTACGGGAAGTGCTCGACCCAGTCCGGCTTGGTGTTCAGGAAGCCGAAGTTGTACGGGCCGGTCTGCAGGTGCTGGTCGTACGACACGTAGTTCAGGTGCGACGCCAGGTAGAAGTTGTCGTGCAGGCTGGTGAAGCTCGCACCCATCGAGCTGAAGCCGTTCAGCGTGCAGCCCTCGGGGGTCGCCTCCGCTCCGGACTCGACCAGCGTGGTCGAACCGTTGGTCACCTTGATCTCGTCGGCGAAGAAGCCCTTGCCACCCGCCGCCGGGTCGGTGCTGTAGCGGAACTGCAGGCCGACCGTCTTGCCGGCGAACGCCGACAGGTCGAAGGTCGCGTCGACCCAGCCGTTGCTGGTGCCGTCGATACCGTTGCCCTCGGCCGCGTTCGCGATGCTGCCGGGGATCGCCTGGTAACCGGTGCCGTCGTTCACCTCGACGTAGGCGTAGTCACAGGCCGTCGTACCGCAGTCCTCGATGTCCCAGTTGGCCTTGAAGCTCAGCGTCGTGGTGCCCGCCGGGATCGCGACCTGCCGGCTCATCGTGTTGTTGAGCAGGTGGCCACGGCCACTCCACCAGGACTTGCTGCCGGCCGCCGGCGGGACGAGCTCGTTGACCCGTTCCTTCTTCGGCAGCGTGACCACCAGGCCCTGGGCCTTCTTCGAGTTGTACTCGTGCGGGCCGAGGACGACGGTCTTGTTCTGGCCGGCCGCGACGACCTCGTAGTCCAGCCAGCCCAGCTGCAGCTTCTCCCAGGCGCCGAAGTCGGCCGCCTGCTCGCCGATACCGCCGTCGGTGGCCTTGCCGACCCGGCTCTGCGCCATGATCGACCACCAGTTCACGTGGTTCTCGACGGGCGGGCCGGAGGTGTCGTACAGGTCGGGCAGACCGAGGTCGTGCCCGTACTCGTGGGCGAAGACGCTGATGCCGCCGTTCTCCGGCTGGATGGTGTAGTCGCCGACCCAGAACCCGGTGTCACCGACCTGCGCGCCACCGACCGGGTTGTTCGCCGGACCACCGGCGAAACCGGCGTACCAGCGGTGCGACCAGATCGCGTCCTCACCCTGCCACGGGTCGCCGTCGGCCTGGTCGCCGCCGGAGTGCACGATCTGGAAGTGGTCGATGTAACCGTCGGCCTCGTTGAAGTTGCCGTCACCGTCGAAGTCGTAGCGGTCCCACTGGTCGAACGTCTTCAGCTCGGCGGCGATCTCCGCGGTGGTCCGGCCGGCCGCCTTCTGGTCGGCGACCCACTGGTTCACCGCGTCCCGGATCAGGAACCAGGTGTTGTTGCAGACGTTGCCGCCGCACGGGAAGCCGTTGGACCGTCCGTAGCGGGCCTCGTTGTACTGGACCTTGACCCAGTCGGTGACCTCGCCGTCGACGCTGTAGCGCCCGGACGACTGCTTCTCGTAGTACTTCTTCACCGAGTTGCCGGTGCCGAAGTACATGTCCTGGAAGTACTGGCGGTTGTAGTCGGGGTGCCAGACGGTCGAGTTGTCGACCGAGCGGTCCGGCTCCGGGATCGCGTTGTGCAGCGGTCCGTCGAACGTGGCCGGGCCTGGGAACGCCGTCGAGGTGTCCTGGTCGGGGTAGCTCGGGTGCCGGGTGTTGCCGAACTCGGCGAGGACGACGAAGATCCGGTCGGTCTTCTCCCGGCCGAGCTCGACGTACTGGTCGACGCGTCCGGTGGTGGCGTTCGTGACGCCCTTCGCGCCCTTCGCCTTCGGGCCGAGGTTGACCACGGTGCTGGCACCGCGCTTCTCCACCTTGGCCTGGCCGCTCAGCACCTTGGTCAGGGCTTCCTGGCGCAGCTCGCGACGCTTGTCCTCGAGCGGACTCGGTAGTTCGTCCCCGGTGGGCGCCTCGCCCGCGACTTGCGCGGCGTCCACCTCCGGGGACTGCTGTGCGGCGTTACCGGCTGTGGCGAGACCCACCCCAGCAGTCGCCGCCAGTGCCAGGCTCACGAGCCCGACGGGTAGCTTGCGCACAATTCCCCTCCGTAGTTATATGGATACCCGCCGCGCTTGGTGACGCGACGTGTTCAGAGCTCCCCCGAGCGTGTTCTGCGCGACAGTAGGTCAAAATCGGTGATTCCTGAAGCACATACCGGAAAATCCCGGAAACCCGCGGGGAATCCTGCATCGTCACGGGGAACTACTCAGGCGGCCGGACCGTCACGGTTGGCACACTGTCCGCGTGGAGCGAGACTCGGTCGACCTGCTGCAGCCGCTGTGGCGCGCGCTGGTCGTGTTCCGGCTGATCACCTGGGCGTTCGCGTGCTTCGGCGTCTGGACCCGGTGGGACGGGATCGTCCGGCCGTACGGCGCAGTGCTCCAGATGACGATCATGGGCATCTGGACGGTGATCTCCTCGATCGGCTACAGCCGGCGCTGGGGACGGCGCAACACCCGGCTGGCGTTCGCCGACCTGGTCGTCACGATCGGCTGCATGTACCTGACGTTGCTTGCCCAGCCGCTGCTGGACATCCGGGCCGGCGCCTCGGTGCTGACCTCGGTGTGGGCGGCCGGGCCGGTCATCGCGCTGGCGATCTCGCGTGGCCGGGACGGCGGCCTGCTCGGTGCGGCGGCAGTCAGCCTGGCGCTGCTGTCGCTGCGCGGCGTCGACAACGTCTCCAAGATCCTCAGCAACGTCCAGCTCCTGCTGGTCGCCGGTCTGGTCGTCGGGTATGCCGCTTCCACCATGCGCCAGGCGGGAGCCCGACTCCGGGAAGCCATCGCCGCCGAGAGCGCGACCGCGGAGCGGCTCCGGCTCAGCCGGTCGATCCACGACGGCGTGCTGCAGGTGCTGGCCCAGGTGCAGCGCCGCGGCACCGCGATCGGCGGCGAGGCGGTCGAGCTGGCCAAGCTGGCCGCCGAGCAGGAGGTTGCCCTGCGCACCTTGATGTCGTCCCGGCCGACCGTTGCCGAGGGTGACCGGATCGACCTCTGCGGTCTGTTGTTGCCGTTGGCCACCACGCGGGTGGATGTCGTCGTACCGGCCGGGCAGGTGCTGCTGCCGGCCGCCGTCGCCGAGGAGCTGGTTGCCGCGGTCAAGGAAGCGCTGAGCAACGTAGACAAGCACGCAGGCCCGGACGCGCGGTCCTGGGTGGTGGTCGAGGACCTCGGCGACGAGGTGCTGGTGTCGATCCGCGACGATGGAGCCGGTACGACGCTCGCCCGGCTGGAGGAGGCCCGGTCCGACGGGCACCTCGGCGTCAGCCAGTCGATCCGCGGCCGGATCACCGACCTGGGTGGCTCGGTCGCGGTCCGGACCGCCCCCGGCGAAGGAACAGAGTGGGAACTGAAGGTAGGTACGGCATGACGGTATTGATGCGACGCCTCCGGCGCCGCGGGCCATGGGGCTTTGACTCCCGGCCTTCCCTCGTCCCTCCGGTCGCTTCGCTCCCTCCACTCCTCAGTCCAGGCCGGGAGGCCCCATGACCAGGGTGATGATCGTCGACGACCATCCGATGTGGCGCGAAGGCGTCGCTCGGGACCTGGGCAGTCGCGGGTACGACGTGTGCGCGACCGCCTCGGACGTCGCCGGCGCGGTGAAGATCGCGCTGGCGACTCGGCCGGACGTGGTGGTCATGGACCTGCAGTTGGGCGACGGCTCCGGTGTCGACGCGACCCGGGAGATCACCACGGCGCTGCCGGACACCAGGGTCCTGGTGCTGTCGGCCAGCGCCGAGCAGGACGACGTACTGGCCGCTGTGAAGAACGGTGCGTCGGGCTATCTGGTGAAGTCGGCGTCCCTGGACGAGTTCGACGACGCAGTACGGCGTACTGCGGACGGCGATGCCGTGTTCAGCGCCGGACTGGCCGGACTGCTGCTGGGGGAGTACCGGCGACTCGGGACCGACTCGTCAGGTCCTGAGGTGCCGAAGCTGACCGAGCGGGAGACCGAGGTGCTCCGACTCGTCGCACGTGGGCTCACTGCCCGGCAGATCGCGACTCGGCTGGTGCTGTCCCACCGGACGGTGGAGAACCACGTGCAGAACACCCTGCGCAAGCTGCAACTCCACAACCGGGCCGAACTGGTCCGCTACGCGATCGAGCACGGGATAGACGCCCCCGAGTGACCCCGGGGGCGTCCCCGTGGCCTACAGGCCGTTGCTGTAGAGCAGGCGGTTCACAGTGCCGCCGGTGGAGCCTCCGCTGATCACGTTGGGCGTGGCGTTGGTTTCGATGTACGACTTCACCGTGGCCGGGCTCGCCGACGGGCTGCCCTGCAGGTAGAGAGCCGCGACACCCGCTACGTGCGGCGTGGCCATCGACGTGCCGTTGTACGACCCGGTGGTGTTACCGGGCAGCGTGGACACGATCGCCGAGCCCGGAGCGTAGATGTCCACGCAGGACCCGGTGCTCGAGTACGACGCCCGCGCATCGGTGCTCGTGGACGCCGCGACCACCAGCGCGGTCGAGATCTTGCGCGGCAGCCGGTCACACGAGTTGGCACCGGTGTTGCCGGCCGACGCGGCCAGGAAGACGCCGGAGTTGATCATCGCGCGCAGCGAGTTCTCCAGCGTGGTGTTCGCGCTGAAGTTCCACGAGGCGTTGGCCACGGCGGGCTTCACCGCGTTGCGGGTCACCCAGTCGACCGCGGCGATCGCCGAGGACGCCGTACCGCCGCCGCTGCAGTTCAGCCACTTCACGCCGTGCAGCCGGACGCTCTTGGCCACGCCGTACGACGCCGAGCCGATGGTGCCGGCCACATGGGTGCCGTGCCCGTTGCAGTCGGTGTTGTTGGAGTCGATGCCGTTGAAGTCGAAGGTGGCCCGGCCACCGAAGTTCGGGTGCGACGGGTCGACGCCGGAGTCGATGATGTAGGCGTGCACGCCGGAGCCGGTGCGGTTGTAGGTGAACGACTTCGAAAGTGGCAGGTTGCGCTGGTCGATCCGGTCGATCCCCCACGACGGCGGGTTGGTCTGGGTCGCGTCGAGCACGTTCTGCACGTACACGTCCTGCGAGATCGCGACCACGTCCGGGCTCTTCTGCAGCGCCGCGACCTGAGCGGGGCTGAGCTTGGCACTGAAGCCGTTGACCGCCGTGCTGAACTGGCGCTGCGGCGCGATGCCGAGGCCACTCTTCAGCCGGACGCCCTTCTTGAGCTCGACGATGTAGGTGTCCTTGACCGCGGTCACACCGGCCTCGGCCTTCGCGAGCTGGACCGGGACGATCCGCTGCGGTTCGGGGGTGGGCGCGGCGCCGGCGGTGCCGGCGGTCGCCAGGGCGAGTGCCGGCACCAGAGCGGCGGCGCCGAGGGACAGACTGATGCGATGACGCACGGTTCCTCCTCAGGGAACTCATCACCCACCGGGGCGGAGGGGTGATCACCCTCGGTCCGCAGGCGACTACGCAACGAGGGTGCTGAGAAGCTAGGGCGTGCTCACCTGAGGCGTCAATCAGTTCGGTTGCGACCTGATGCCATGGCACTCCCTGGCCGCCTGGATGCGCTTGAATGGCTTCGTACACTGTGCGTTCCACGCCGGGCCGGGTCTGGATGTGGTGTGCTCGCTTTCATGACACCCGCCGGACGCGGGTGCCCAGCTCCGGAGGCTGTTGTGAACCGGTCGTCCATCGTTCGTGCGCTGCTCGCGCTCGTCGTCCTGGCCCTGTCGACGTACGTCGTCCTGACGGCCCAGCCGAAGCTCGGGCTCGACCTGCGCGGCGGCACCCAGATCGTGCTGCAGGCGAACGACTCGCCGACGGTGAAGGCCGACAAGACCAACACCGACAAGGCGATCCAGGTGCTGCACCGCCGGATCGACGCGCTCGGGGTCAGCGAGCCGAGCGTGACCCGGCAGGGCGAGAACCGGATCATCGTCGAGTTGCCCGGTGTGCAGGACCCGCGCGAGGCCGCACAGGTGATCGGCAAGACCGCGCAGCTCACGTTCCACGAGGTGCTCGACCAGGTCGCGACGAAGCCGGCCAAGCCGGCCGCCGGCGAGACCTACCTGCCGCCCGAGGCCGGCGGCCAGGGCTTCCTGCGCCTGGCCAAGCCGGCGATGACCGGTGAGCTGGTCAGCGGCGCCGAGGGCCGGCTCGACCCGCAGCAGGCCGCCCAGGGCTGGTTCGTCGAGATGAACTTCAAGGGCGACGGCGGCAAGATCTGGGCGAACATCACCGGCAAGGCGGCCTGCCAGCCGGTGAACACGCCCCAGCGGCTGATCGCGATCGTGCTCGACAACGAGGTGATCAGCGCGCCGCAGGTCGACCCGAACGGCGGCAACCAGCTCTGCAACGTCGGCATCGGCGGCGGCAGCACCACGATCACCGGCGCCTTCACCGAGCCGGAGGCCAAGGACCTGGCCGCGCTGATCTCGGGTGGCGCGCTGCCGCTGCCGGTCGAGGTGATCGACCAGCGCACGGTCGGCCCCTCGCTGGGCAAGGACGCCATCGAGGCCAGCGCGATGGCCGCGATCATCGGCCTGGCGCTCACCGCGGTGTTCATCATCTTCATCTACCGCCTGGTCGGCGTGATGGCCGTGCTCGGCCTGATCGCCTACTCCGGGATGTCGTACGCCGCGCTGACCGCGCTCGGCGCGACCCTGACGCTGCCCGGCCTGGCCGGTTTCGTTCTCGCGATCGGTATGGCGGTCGACGCGAACGTGCTCGTCTTCGAACGGGCCCGCGAGGACTACATCGCCGGCCGGACCGACGGCCTGCGCAGATCGCTGCGCAGCGGCTTCCAGAACGCGCTGTCCGCGATCGCCGACTCCAACATCACCACCCTGCTGGCCGCCGGCCTGCTGTTCTTCCTGGCCGCCGGGCCGGTGCGCGGTTTCGGTGTCACGCTGAGCATCGGTGTGATCTCGTCGCTGCTGTCCGCCCTGGTCGTCGTGCGGGTGCTGGCCGAGTTCTTCGTCGCCCGCAAGTTCGTGCAGAAGCGCCCGGGGACCAGCGGTATCGCCGGCCACGGACGGGTCCGGACCTGGCTGGAGGCGAAGCGTCCGTCGCTGATGCAGCACAGCAAGCGCTGGCTGCTGATCACGGTCGCGGTGATCGCCGTCTCGGTCGCCGGGATCGTGGTGCGCGGGCTCAACCTCGGCATCGAGTTCACCGGCGGCCGGCTGCTCGAGGTCAGCACCTCCGAGCGGATCACGCCGGACCAGGCCCGGGCCGCGGTCGCCGAGGCCGGCTACCCGAACGCGGTGGTCCAGGCGTCCGGCACCGACGACATCACCGTGCGGACCCAGACGATCAGCGACGACGAGGCCGAGAAGATCCGCGAGTCGATCTCCCGGATCGGCGGCGGCTCCGAGGTGATCCGCAACGAGAGCATCGGCCCGTCGCTGGGCACCGAGCTGCGCAACAAGGGCCTGATCGCCCTCGGCATCGCGTTGCTCGCGCAGCTGCTCTACCTGGCCGCGCGGTTCCGATGGACGTACGGCGCGGGCGCCGTACTGGCCCTGCTGCAGAACGTCGCGGTCGTGATCGGGGTGTTCGCCTGGACCGGCAAGCCGATCGACGGCATCTTCCTGGCCGCGATCCTGACCATCATCGGGTACACGGTGAACGACTCCGTGGTCGTCTTCGACCGGATCCGGGAGACCCGCAGCGCCCGGTCGACCGAGAACCTCGGACCGGTCATCGACACCGCGATCGTGAACGTGCTGCCGCGCACCATCAACACCGGTATCTCGACGCTGTTCATCCTGACCGCGCTGCTGTTCCTGGGCGGTGATTCGCTGGCCGACTTCGCGCTCGCGCTGCTGCTCGGCATCCTGGTCGGGACCTACTCGTCGAACCTGACGGCAGCGCCGCTGCTGCTGGAGCTCGAGCGCCGCTACCCGGCGCCGCCGCCGCGGCCGAAGCGTCCGCAAGTGGACCGGGACGCGCAGCCGGACCGCGGGGCTGTCGTCTAGCTCTCTTGGGGTTGTCCACAGCCTGGCCTGGCGGACCGGAAATCTGTCCGTGCCGCGGGCTAGGGTGTGGCGGTGGGAGTCGACGTACGCGAACTGCTCGAAGCCGCTGTCTCCGGAATCAACGGTCAGACCCGGCCTGGTCAGGTGGAGATGGCCGAGGCCGTCAACACCTCGATGCATGACGGCTCCCACCTCCTGGTCCAAGCCGGCACCGGCACCGGCAAGTCGCTGGGCTACCTGGTGCCCGCGCTGGTGCACGCGATCGAGGACCGGCGCGTCGTCGTCTCCACCGCGACCCTGGCGCTCCAGTCCCAGCTGGTCGACCGCGACGTGCCGGCGCTGCTCGACGCGACGGAGAAGCTGCTGCCACGCCGGCCGAAGTACGCGATCCAGAAGGGTCGCAACAACTACGCCTGCCTGCACCGGATCCGGGAGGGCGCGCCGGACGACGACGGCATGCTCATCGACGTGCCGCCGCCGGGCCAGATCGGCCAGCAGGTGCTGGAGTTGCGCGACTGGGCCGAGCAGCAGCTGGTCGACGGCGAGGCCGGCGACCGCGACCACGCGCCCTCACACCAGTACCAGGCCTGGCAGCAGGTCGCGATCGCGGCTCGCGAGTGCCTCGGCGCGCAGAAGTGCCCGTACGGCGAGGAGTGCTTCGCCGAGAAGGCCAAGGACGAGGCCCGCAAGGCCGACATCGTCATCACGAACCACGCGCTGCTGTCGATCGACGCGTTCGAGAACCGCACCGTCCTGCCCGAGCACGACGTCGTCATCGTCGACGAGGCCCACGAGCTGCCGGCCCGGGTGACCGGCGCCGCCGGTGACGAGCTGTCGCCGCAGATGGTCGAGCGCGCCGCGAAGCGGGCCCGCCGGTTCGTGGACGACGACAAGGCCGACGACCTGATCGACGCCTCGGACGCGCTGCGAGCCGCGCTGGACGGGACCCGCGAGGGCCGGATCGAGCCGTCGAACGCGCCTGTGCTCGAGGCCGCCGCGCTGGTCCGCGACGCCGCCCGCGCGCTGTACTCCGACCTCAACAAGAAGTCCGACGACAAGGACGACGACCCGGACGGCGCCAAGCGGCAGTCGAAGGGCGCGGTGAAGGAGATCTTCGACGTCTCCGAGCGGGTGGCCGCGCTGAGCGACGCGGACGTCGTCTGGATGGTCGATCGGGACCGCTTCGGCCGCGAGCTCCGGATCGCTCCGCTGACGGTCGCCGGCCTCCTGCGTGAGCTCGTGCTGAAGGACCGCACCGCCGTGCTGACGTCGGCGACGCTCACGCTCGGCGGTGACTTCGACGCGATCGCCCGGCAGGTGGGTCTGCGGCCGGCGGACAAGCTGGCTGACGACGACGAGATGCCCGACCTCGGCGAGACCTCGGAGACGGGTCCGCTGCCGTGGCGCGGGCTCGACGTGGGTTCCCCGTTCGAGTACGAGAAGCAGGCCATTCTGTACGTCGCCAAGCACTTGCCGCCGCCGCATCGCGACGGGCTCGGCCAGAAGCAGTTCGACGAGATCATCGACCTGGTCACGGCCGCCGGCGGCCGGACGCTCGGCCTGTTCTCGTCCCGCCGGGCCGCCGAGGCCGCGACGGCTGCAGTCCGGGAGGCGACCGATCTCAAGGTGCTGTGCCAGGGCGACGCGCAGCTGGGCGAGTTGGCCCGCGAGTTCGTCGACGACCCGGAGACGTCGCTGTTCGGCACGCTGTCGCTGTGGCAGGGCATCGACGTACCGGGCTCGACCTGCAACCTGGTGATCATCGACCGGGTCCCGTTCCCGCGCCCGGACGAGCCGCTGATGGCCGCTCGCCAGCGCGCCGTCGACGAAGCGGGTGGGAACGGGTTCATGGCGGTCGCCGCCACGCACGCCGCGCTGCTGCTGGCGCAGGGGACCGGCCGGCTGATCCGCCGCAGCTCCGACCGCGGCGTGGTCGCCATCCTCGACCCCCGCATCGTCACCCAGCGGTACGGCGCCTTCCTGCGCGCCTCCTTGCCGCCGATGTGGCCGACCGCCGATCGTGAGAAGGTGCTCGGCGCGTTGAAGCGGTTGCAGGCGACATGAGTCCGGTGACCAGCCCGCCGGTGCTGCCGATGATGGCGGCGCTCGGGGAGATGCCGTCCGGCGCCGGCTGGTCGTACGAGATGAAGTGGGACGGCATCCGGGTGATCGCCGAGGTGGACGACGGCGTCTGCCGGTTGTGGTCGCGCAACAGCCGGGACGTGTCCGGCGGGTACCCCGAGCTGATCGGTGTTGCGCAAGCACCGGGGCTGCGGCTGCCCGCCGTACTGGACGGCGAGATCGTCACCCTGGACGAGAACGGCGCGCCGTCGTTCGGCCTGCTGCAGCGGCGGATGCACGTCCGCGACCCACGGCAGCTGCGGCACCTGATCACCGAGGTGCCGGTGTCGGTGCGGCTCTTCGACCTGCTCCGGTTCGACGGCAAGTGGTTGCTCGACGCAACGTACGACGACCGGCGCGGGCTGCTCGACTCACTCGACATCGGCGACCCGTTCTGGGAGACCCCACCGGCGTACGACGACGGGGACGCGGCGCTGGAGCTGTCCGCGTCGACCGGGCTCGAAGGCGTGGTCGCGAAACGCCGGAAGTCCCGCTACCTGCCGGGCCGGCGCAGCGCGGACTGGATCAAGGTCAAGCCGGTGAAGACCCGCGACGTCATCCTCTGCGGCTGGCATCCGGGAGAGGGGAACCGGGTGGGCAAGATCGGCTCGTTCTACTGCGGCGCCTACGCCGAACCCGGTGGTGAGCTGCTCCTGATCGGCAAGGTCGGGTCGGGCCTCGACTTCGCCACGCTGGACATGCTCGGCACCGAGCTCGCCGGCCTCGAGATCGACCGCCCGGCGTTCGATCCGGCCACGATCCCGACGTCCGACCGCCGGATCGCGCACTGGCTCGACCCGGTCCTGGTCGCCGAGGTCACCTACTCCGGCTGGGCCGCCGACGCCCGCCTCCGCCATCCCGTCTGGCGCGGTCTCCGCCTCGACGTCGACGCCGACACCGTTGTGGTCTGATCCGCTGCCCCTGATCGGTCTGGTCTGATCCGCAATTGCCGCGCGACACGCCGATGCGCGTTCTCGTCTCAGTAATTGGACATCACGGGCGAATGCACGCGAATGTGCGTGTGCGCGGGGAGAAAGTCCGGCGGAGCCTGCCCGGGGAAATTGTCCGGAATGCGGCGAGAATTCCTGTGCCGGTGCGACGGATGGTGTTCAGGTGTCTCATTGCCGGGAAGATTCCAGGCAATGCCGGCAGGAACTCTGGTGCTTTTCACGTCAACTGCTGCCGGCTGCGGAATCGCCGCCACGATTCCGCCCGGGTGAGTCAGTCGTTCGCTTCCCGGGAGGGTGCGGGAACCGCGAGGGCCGCCTCGATCTTGTCGGCCAGCTTCTCGGGGGAGTGGGTCGGCGCGTACCGTGCGATCACCCCGCCGTCCCGCCCGATCAGGAACTTGGTGAAGTTCCACTTGATCCGCCCGCCCAGCAGGCCGCCCTGCTCACGCTTCAGCCAGTTGTACAGCGGCAGCGTCTTCGAGCCGTTGACGTCGATCTTGGCGAACATCGGGAACGTGACGTGATAGATCGTCGAGCAGAAGTTCGCGATCTCGTTCTCGTCACCAGGCTCCTGGTGGCCGAACTGGTCGCAGGGGAAGCCAAGCACCGAGAAGCCCTGACGCCGGTACGTCTTGTAGAGCTTCTGCAGTCCGGTGTACTGCGGGGTCTGGCTGCACTGCGACGCCGTGTTCACCACCAGGAGCACCTGGTCGCGGAAATCGGCAAGCGACTGTTCATTGCCTTCTATCCGCCGTGCGCTGAAGTCATAGACAGTCATGACTCAATGCTGACACGACACGCCCGACTTCGCTCGCCGTCTGACATGTCAGACTCGGCGCAGAACTGTTACGACCTTTCCGAGAATGATCGCGTCCTTGCCGTCGATCGGTTCGAACGCTTGGTTGTGTGGTAGCAGCAGAATCTCGGTCTTGGTCTTCTTGAACGTCTTCACGGTCGCCTCGCCGTCGATCATGGCAGCGACGATGTCACCGTTGTCCGCGGTCGGCTGCTGGCGGACCACGACCCAGTCGCCGTCGCAGATCGCCGCGTCGATCATCGACTCACCCTTGACCCTGAGCATGAACAGCGTGCCCTCGCCGACCATGGCCTTGGGTAGCGGGAAGACCTCCTCGATCTCCTGCTCGGCAAGGATCGGGCCACCGGCGGCGATCCGGCCGACCACCGGCACGTAGGCCGCGTCCGGGTGCACGTCGCCGGCGCCGGTCTCGTCGTACGTCGTCTGGCGCACCGGGCCGAGCGTGGACCGGCGGGCGGCGGCGTCGACCTCGCCGGGGTAGCGGACCTCGATCGCGCGCGGCCGGTTCGGGTCGCGGCGGAGCAGGCCCTTCTGCTCCAGCACACGGAGCTGGTGCGACACCGAGGAGGAGCTGGTCAGCCCGACCCGCTCGCCGATCTCGCGCATCGACGGCGGGTAGCCGCGGCGGTCGACGGAGTCGCGGATGACGTCCAGGACCCGGCGCTGGCGCGGGGTCAGGCCGGTCGCGTCGGCCGGGCCGTCGGGCAGCTCGGTCACGGTCTGCTCCGTGACGGTCTGGTCCGTGGACTCCTCGTCCTTGCTGGAACCGCTCGGCGTCCTGGCCATCGGTGGTTGCTCCTCGGGTCGGGCCGGCGGTCCGCCGGCCGAGCTTGCTCGACTGACATGACCGTAGACCGAATCCTGAGATTCTTCAAACATCTGTTCGAAGGCGTGTCGGTTCGCACGCCTGTTCGTGTGTCCGGTTATAAGGCGCGCGCGACCCTGGGGAATTTCCTGGGCGTGTCCCGGTTGGAGGTGGTTGCGCGACAGGCACTGCTCGGTTAATCATTCGTACAGGCGTTCGATCGAACAGGTGTTCGGACCGGGTCGCCGCCGGAGTCTTCGGAAACTGTCGGAGGCGCCCGGTAGACAGGGATCGACACCGCAGGACGAGGTCTGAACGAGGTTTGGAGGATCCGATGAGCACAGCGGCGACAGGCGCGGCGGCGCTGGTGACCGACGGCGCGACGGCCTTCGCGCCGACGGCCCCGGTCCGGCGCTGGTCACCCGAGACGGCCCCTGAGGCTCGGCCGCGCCGCCGGCCGCGGATCGCCGGCACGACGACCGAGCGGCTTCCGGTCCGTGCGTGCTCCGGTGACGAGATCGGTCGCCACCATCGGCGCGAAGGAGCCGCCGAGGCGCCGCTGCGATTGACCCGCCGCGGGCGGATGCTGCTGACCGCGCTGTCGGTGCTCGTGTTCGGCTCGGCCGTCGTCGTGCTGGGCCTCCGGATCACCGGCGTCCTCGAGCCGGGTCCGAACTTCACGCACACCGTCCCGGTGCAGGTCGCGCCCGGCGAGTCGCTGTGGTCGATCGCCCAGGAGACGAATCCGGCCCAGGATCCCGCCATCGTGGTCGAGAGGATCGCCGACCTGAACAACCTGGCCACCGCCGCCGACGTGGTCCCCGGCCAGACCCTGCAGATCCCGATCGCCCGCTGAGCCGCGGCCAGGCTGACCGTCAGGCCATCTTGACGGCGTAGCCCATGTAGGAGACCGAGGTGTCCTTCACCTCGCCGACGTCCATCGAGCGGCTGAGCTGTCCGAAGCTGATCCGCCCGCGCCGCGCCTGGGCGAAGTTCCACACCAGCGCCGCCTTGTTCGACCGCGGCCCGAGGCCGGTGATCTCGCCGAGCCGCATCCGGTGCCGACGCAGCACTTCCTCGAGTTCGGTCGGCTTGATGAACAGCTCCCAGGAGTGCAACTCGGTGTCGACGACCCGGGTCAGACGCCACTCCTGCATGACCTTGATCGCCAGCATCTTCGACGCGCCGGTCCGGTTGATCGTGTCGAACAGGTAGACCCCGCCCGGCTTCAGAATCCGGGCGGTCTCGCCGATCACGCGGTCCAGGTCGGAGATGTGTTCGAGAACGTCACAGCAGTACGCCAGGTCGAAGGTCTCGTCCCGCAGCGGAAGCCGCTCACCCGTCGCGACCGCGTAGCCGATGCCGAGCCTGCCCGAGTCGGCGTGCCGGCGCGCGGTCCCGACCGAGACCGAGGACGGGTCGACGCCGGTCACCGCGCACCCGAGCCTCGCGAACTCCTCGGCCAGGAACCCGCCACCGCACCCGACATCCAGCGCCCGCAGCCCGGCCGGCTCCAGCCCGACCCGGTCCAGTACGGCGCGGAAATACGCGAACCGTCCCGGTGTGAAGCTCCCGTGCAGCATGTTCAGCGGATTGGCCTCGTCCCACCAACTGTCGCCGATCCGGTTGTAGATCTGGTTGTCGATCCCCACAGCAACCACCCCCGGCACCAGTAAACCAGCAGGTCAGGAGCGGGTACGGCGCCATTCGTCCGCCCGCAGCGCGTAGACGTACTCGCTGGCCCACTCGCCCTTGAAGAACGCGCACTCGATCAGATGGCCCTCCCGGCGCATCCCGAGTCGCTCGAGCAGGATCGCCGAGGCGGTGTTGCGGTCGTCCAGAATCGCGCAGATCCGGTGCAGCCCGAGATCCTCGAAACCGAGTCGCAGGGCCTCGCGCGCCGCCTCGGAGGCGTACCCCTTGCCCTGGTAGTCGGTGTGCAGCGCATACCCGATCTCGCCCTGGCGATCGGTGTCGCTCGCCCACTTCAGCAGGACCTCACCGATCACCGTGCCCGTCTCGCGGAGCTCGATCGCGAGCACGAGCCACTGGCCCGGCTCGGTCAGCGCGTCCTGGGTGAGCTTGGCCTCGAGCGCCTTCCGGGTCTGTTCGCGGTCCCGCACCGGCCACGGCGTGTACCGCACCACCTCCGGTCGCGAGTGGAACGCGAACAGGTCGTCCAGGTCCTCCATCCGGTGCGGCCGCAGGTCGAGCCGCTCGGTGCGCAGCGGATAGGTCGGGCGTAGTCCAGGCACGGTGCCGTCCTTCGAGTAGGCTGTCTAACGACATTAGACAGCCCGGCAGGGCCGGCCGACAACGAGGTTTCGTGACCGAACGACGTCATCCTTCGTCGCACACCGCGGCCGGCATTTCGGTGAGCGCGATCGCCGACGCGGCGCTGGCGGCCATCCGGACCGACGGTGTGAGCGGCCTGACCATGCGATCGGTGGCCGAGCGCCTCCGGGTCCGCGCGCCGTCCCTCTACCACCACGTCCGGAACAAGGATGAGCTGCTCGACCTGGTCGCCCGGAACGCCTTCGACCAGTTCGTCGCCGCGGACCGGACGGCGTACGACGAGGTCCGCAGCGTCGACGACTGGATCGCGGTGACGACGGCCGGCGCGCTCGAGTTGCGCGACTTCTACGCCGGTCACCCCGGTCTGGCCGGACTGATCCAGGCCAAGGCAACGCCCGATCGCGACCAGGGTGACGGATCGCGCGCGGAGCTAGTCCGCACGCAGATCCGGTCCCTTGTCGCTCTCGGCGCACCGGAGTCGCAGGCGCGGGCCGTCTTCGAGACCAGCGCGCACTGGACGCTTGCGGCCGTGGTGGCCGAGCCGACCGAACCCGATCGCTTCGCCGCCGGCCTCGACCTGTTCATGGCCGGCGTCCGCGCCCGGCTGATGGAGCTACTTGACCGTGCCTAGCCAGAGATCGACGTACCGCGCGCTGTCCACCGCCGTCGCCACCTGTACGACGGTCGGCGAAGGCCCATGTGGATCGCTGGTGAGGTCGGCGGTCCAATCGCGGGTGTCGACGATCGTCCGCCCGCGCGACCAACTGCCGGACAACTCGACCCGCAGCGGGAACGCCTGGGTGGTAAGCCCGGCCGGGTCGATCACCGCGCAGACCGCACCGCCGTCGCCGATGCTCGCACCCTCGGCTGCGTACAGCTCGCTGCGCTTCTCGATCAGCTTCCGCGCCAGCTCGGCACTTGGTGAGCCGCCCAGCGATCGGGCCTGGTCGAGCGAGATCACCACGTCGTAGAAGACGTCCAGCCCGTACATCGTCACCGGCACGCCGAGCTCCGCGGCAGCGGTGAGCACGACGGCCGCCGCCTCCGGGTCGGTCCAGATGTTGAACTCCGCCGAGGCGGTCGCGTTCCCGATCCCGGCCGCGCCACCCATGAACACGATCTCGCGGAGACCCGCCGCCGCGTCCGGGTAGGTGCGGAGCAGCAGCGCGATGTTCGTCATCGGCGCGAGTGGGATCAGCGTCACCAGCTCGCCTGACGCGGCGGCTGCCCGCAGCATGTCGCGGAGTAGCTCGACCGCGTGGCCGGCGCCCGCCGTACGTGTGGAACGCGGCCAGTCGAGGTTGCCGAGGCCGTCGGCGCCGTGCACGTGCGGCGCGTTGCGGACGGGTTGGAGCAATGGCACCGCGGCTCCGGCTGCCACCGGCACGTCTGGGCGTCCGGCAGCGTCCAGGACGGTCAGGGTGTTGGCCACCACGTCGTCGAGCCCGACGTTGCCGCCTACACACGTCACTGCCTTCAGGTCGAGCTCGGGGTGGCGGGCGGCGAGCAGGAGAGCGCAGGCATCGTCCAGCCCGGTGTCGACGTCGAGAATCACCGGTTTCATGCCGCCATCCTGACCCATCAGCGGATCCACCCGGCGTTGGCGGTTAATTCATCACACGCTCTGGTTCTGTTGGTGCCGGTTTCCTACGGTCCTGGCCATGATGCTCATGTCACGCCGCCCCCGTGCAGTACTGGCCGCGCTCGCCTCTGGAGCCACCATTACCGCCTTCCTGGTCGCACCGACAGCCGTCGCCGAGCCGTCTGCCATGCGGTTGGCCGACCCCACGCCGACGGTCAAGGAAACCTTCGACGGTACGGCGTTGCCGGCCGGCTGGACGCCCGTCGAAGGCACCTGGAAGGTGCAGAACGGCCGCCTGGTCGGCACCTCGGCCAGTTCGAGCCAGCAGAGCCGGATCACCTTCGGCACCCCGCTGACCGACTTCCGGATCGAGGGCCACCTGCGCTTCGAGTCCGCCCTCGACGCCGGCCGCTGGGTCGCGTTCGGGCTCGACCTCGCCCCGAGCGGCGCGGTCCCGTGGTCGATCGCGACGCTGCGGAACGGCTCCACCGCCACCAACGGTCTCGAGTTCGCCCAGCGCACGCCCACCAACACCTGGAACGTCACCGACACCGCCGCCGCGCCGATCCAGGTCGGTGTCGGCAAGGAGGTCGCCGTAGCCGTCGAGGTCCGCGGCACTCGCGCCACCTGGTACGTCGACGGCCGCGAGTCGCTGCGCACCACGATGGTGAACCGCAGTACGACGGGTGTGCAGGGGCTGCTCGTCAACGGGGCGACCGTCTCGTTCGACGACCTGACTGTCACGCCGCTGGCGAAGGAGTCGTTCATCCGCAAGCCGGGTGCGCCGCTGCGGGTGTGGGCACACCGCGGTGGTTCGTCGGCCGCTCCGGAGAACACTGCCGCGTCGGACGAGGTCGCGCGCCGCGCCCGCGCCGAGTGGATCGAGAACGACGTCCAGCCGACGAAGGACGGCGTACCGGTGATCCTGCACGACACCACGGTCGACCGGACCACGGACGGCGCCGGCGCGGTCCGGTCGCTGACCGCGGAGCAGGTCGCCGGGCTGGACGCCGGGTCGTGGTTCGCTCCCGCGTACGTCGGTCAGCGCGTGCCGACTCTGGCGTCGCAGCTCGACGGACTCAAGACGCGCGGCGGCAACCTGCTGCTCGAGGTCAAGGGTGAGCACACGCGGGCTTCGGTCGAGCGGATCGTGCAGGAGATCCACAGCCGGGGGATGAGCAGCCGGGTGTTCGTGCAGAGCTTCGAGCCGCAGCACCTGCGGTGGGTCCGTGAGCTTGCGCCGGAGCTGCCGCTCGGCCTGCTGCGGTCGACGCTCGACCCGGATCCGGTCGCGATCGCCAAGGACCTGGAGCTGTCGGCGTACAACCCGTCCGACGCCGCCTTCCAGACCCGGCCGGGAATCGTCGGCGAGCTGCACGCGGCCGGGGTCGCGGTGAACGTGTGGACCGTGGATGACGCGACCCGCTGGAACGCGCTGGAGAAGGCCGGCGTCGACGGCATCATCACGAACCGCCCGGCCGAGCTGGCTGGCTGGAACGCCGCATTCGCGCAGCGGGTCAAGCCGGCCGCGACGATCCTCAGCCCGGCGGCGGGGGAGCGGATCGACCGCGCCCAGCAGCTGCGCGTTGCCGTCGGCAACAACTCCGCGGAGCCACTGGCGATCACCCTCGACGGCGCGTCGATTGTCAACGGTTCGATTGTCGACACTACGACGCTGACGGCCGGCAAGCACGTCCTGAAGGCGACCGTCGCCGGCTCGACGGTCGAGAGCAGCTTCGACGTGATCGCGACCCCGACCGGGCTCGCCAACCTGATCCTGACCTCCGGCGCCACCCCCTCGACGGTCTCGACGATGGCGACGCTGCTCGGTCAGAAGCAGTACGCCGCCCTCGCGACGTACGCGAACACGCCGGCGGCTCGCGGCCTGACCGCCGTACGCCGCCAGCAGATCATCGCCGAGGCGACCGCGCTCGCCGCGCGCTGACGCAAGCCCCGCCCGTCGCCGCGCTCAGCTGTCGTGACGCGCGGCGATGAGGCGGTGGTAGGCGCCGGTGAGGTGGTTGTCGATCGCCTCGGCGGCGGCCGTCGCGTCGCCGCCGGCGATGATGTCGCGGATCGCCTTGTGCTCGGCGTACGCGATCTCGTGGAAGTCGGGCCGGGCGACGTGCCGCGAGTACAGGAACATCGCGACCTGGCTGCGGATCTGCTGCCAGGCCCGGTCCAGCCGGGCGTGCGCGGCCGCCTGGTACAGCACGTCGTGGAACGCGAAATCCAGGTCCAGCGCTGTCTGCGGCTCGTAGTCCGGCCCGAGCGCCCGCATCTTCTCGAGTACGTCGTCCATCGCCGCCAGGTGGGCGTCGGTCAGCCGGGGGAGTGCCCGCTTGACCGCTAGCTGCTCCAGGCTCAGCCGGAGCGTGTAGATCTCCTCGACGTCATCGTCGGTCAGTGCGATGACCTGGGCGCCGCGGTGCCGGCGCAGCACGACGAGACCCTCCCGCTCCAGCTCGATCAGCGCCTCGCGGATCGGGCCCCGACTCATGTCGAGAGCGGTCGCCAGCTCGCCCTCGGGCAGGTGCTGGCCGGGCGCGAGCGCGCCGCTGACGATCATCTGCCGCAGCGCCGGTACGACGGTCGCCCACAACGCCGGGCTGCGCTCGGCCTGCCGGGCGAGCTGATCGAGCGGTCCAGCCACGGTCGTCCTCCATCGGTGTAAATGGTCGATTGTTAACCATTGACTTTTGACAACGCCGAGACCAGGCTAGCCGGTAGACCCCCACACGGCGAGCCCCCGCCGGAGACCCCGGCCTCGTGCTCACCCGCCGGCTCGGCTGCCCTTCCATTCCCCGTTCGACCTCGACTCACGTCAGAGGGAGACCCCGTGCTGCCCACCTACCGCCCGAGAAGGCTCACGACACCGACCAACAGCAGACCAGCAGGCCCCACGCATCCACCCAGGATCTCCAGACGGCGGGCACTCGCCCTGGGGGCGGGGAGCGCCGCGGCGCTGGCCGGCTGTTCCTCGCCGTTCGACGACACGACCCGGGGTGGTGGACGGGTGCTGGAGTTCACCACCTTCTACACTGGCCCCGACGGCGCCCTGATGCAGACCATTGTTGATACAACAGCTGCCAGGACGACGTCGTCGTGCGGTTCACCGCCCCCGCGTACGGCGGTGACTACCTGACCAAGATCCTGACCGCCTCGCTCGCCGGCGCCCCGCCCGCGATCATCGCGCTGCACAGCTACGAGATCCCGCCGCTGCGCCGGTTCCTGCACACCATCGACTTCAGCACGGTCGTCGCCGTGGTCTCCACGGTGCTGGCGCTGCTGGTCTGCTCGATGGCCGGGTACGCGCTGGCGAAACTGCCGTTCCGCGGCAACGCGGCCGTCCTCGGGTTGCTGCTGGCAACGATGCTGATCCCGGGCGAGGTCGTGCTCGTCCCGCTCTTCCAGCAGTTCCGCGAGCTCGGCCTGCTGAACACGTATGGCGCCCTGGCCCTGCCACACATCGTGTCGCTGCTCGGCGTCGTCCTCGTCCGGCAGTTCATCGTGAACCTCCCCGACGACCTGATCGACGCTGCTCGGGTCGACGGCGCCGGAGCGTGGCAGACGTACCGGCACATCGTCGTACCGCTGATCCGCCCGGCCCTGGCGACGCTCGGGATCCTGGTGTTCCTGGGCAGCTGGAACGACTTCCTCTGGCCGCTGATCTCGACCAGCTCGCCGAGCATGCAGACCCTTCCGCTCGCGCTCGTCACGTTCCGGTCCGCGTACGGCGACGTTGACTACGGCGTCGTGATGGCGTCCGCGGCACTCGCGATCACTCCACCACTGCTCGTCTTCTTCCTCGCCCAGCGATTCATAATCGCCGGAATCAGCACCACCGGACTGAAAGGCTGACATGACCCCGAACGCCTCTCCCAGCGACGTTCAACGTCTTCCGTACGCCCCTTCCGACCCCTCCGCGACCCCGCTGCGCACGGCTCGCGTCACCGTCGACGCCTCCTCCGACGCCGGCGTTCTCGACCGGCCGTGGGCCAGCCTCGGGTACGACGAGATCAACTGGACCTACACGCCCCAGGGCCGCCGGACTTTGCAGACAATCGGACGATTCGCGGAGACGCCGTACCACGTCCGGCCGCACAACATCTTCAACAGCGGGACCGGTCTCGGGCTGCCGCATTGGGGGAGCGGCAACGTCTACCACGAGGACGCGGACGGCAAGCCGTACTACGACTTCACGATCGCCGACCGGACCTACGACGCGATCGTCGGCTCCGGCCACCACCCGCTGGTCGAGCTCGCCTTCACCCCGCTCGCCCTGGTGCCCGAGTCCGCCAAGGAGGAGTTCCCGTTCGAGAACAGCCCCAGCCAGTACAGCGCCTACGAGGCCGGCTGGTGGTCGTACCCGCCGAAGGACTACGCGAAGTGGGGCGGCCTGGTCGCGGCTCTCGTCGAGCACTGCCTGGAGCGGTACGGCGCCGACGAGGTCAAGCACTGGCTCTGGGAGCTCTGGAACGAGCCGGACATCTCGTACTGGCGCGGCACGCCGGAGCAGTTCCACGACCTGTACGACGTGACCGTCAAGGCGATCCGGGACGTCTACCCGGAGGCGCGCGTCGGTGGCCCGGCCGTGACCGGCGGCGACCGGGGCGCGGTGTTCCTGCACGGCTTCCTGCAGGCCTGCGCCGAACGCGACCTGCCCGTCGACTTCGTTTCCTTCCACACCAAGGGCTCGCACTTCACACCGTGGCGCACCTACGGCCCGATCGGCGCGCCGGCGCCCGAGCAGCAGTCGCCGTCGACGCCGAAGATGCTCCGCGAGATCGACCGCGCCCTGCGTGTCATCGAGCAGTTCCCGCAGTACGTCGACGCGCCGGTGATCGTGGACGAGTGCGATGCCTCGGTGCCCGCTCACTGGGGCATCTACGACAACGCGAACTTCGCCTACCGCAACAACGAGTACTACCCGGTGTTCCAGGCGAAGCTGATGAAGAAGGTGCTCGACCTCAACGCGCAGCACGCCGCGAAGGTGCACGAGGCAACCACCTGGAGCTTCTCGATGGAGGGCGAGCGCTACTTCGAGGGCACTCGAAGCTTCGTCACCGCGTCCGGGATCGAGAAGCCGCTGATGAACGCCTACCGTGCCTTCGCCCACCTCGGCGACCGGCGCCTGGCCGCGACCTCGGACCGGTCGGTGGACATCTCCGACATCAGTGCCCTGGGCAACGGGCTGGCGGAGGAGGTCGACGTCATCGCGAGCCGCAGCTCGTCCGACGGCAGCGTCGCGGTCCTGGTCTGGCGGCACGCCGACGACCAGTACGCCGATGGCAAGGAGGCGACCCGTGTCGACCTCCAGGTCGACGGGCTCGAGACCGGTGCCTGGACCGTGCAGCACTACCGGATCGACCACAGCCACAGCAACAGCCACACCGTCTGGGAGGACCTGGGCGCGCCGCAGGACCCGACCCCTGAGGAACTGGAGAAGATCACCGCCCGGCAGGGACTCGAGCGGTTCACCGATGACGACGAAGTGCAGGTCGACGGCGTGCTTGGTTTGCAGCTGGAGCTTCCACTCCCGTCGCTGAGCCTCGTGATCCTGACCAAGGTGGCCTGATGTTCATCGGTGGTGTCTGGCGCGAGGCGTCGGACGGCCGGACCATCGACGTACTGAACCCGGCCACCGAGCAGGTCGTTGCCCAGGTTCCCAACGCGTCGGACGCGGACCTGGACGACGCGCTTGCGGCAGCCGCGTCCGGCTTCGCGGTCTGGCGTCGTACGGCGCCTGCCGACCGGGCCGACGTACTCGATCGGGCCGGTCGGCTGCTGCTCGAACGGGTGCCGCAGATCGCCGTGATCCTGAGTGAGGAGCAGGGCAAGCCGATCGCGGAGGCCGAGGCCGAGGTCCGGCAGTCGGCGGAGTACTTCAGCTGGTTTGCGGGTGAGGCGGTCCGGTCGTACGGGCGGTTGTTGCCGACGGCACCGGGTCGCCGGTCATGGGTGGAGCGGCGGCCGGTCGGACCGGTCGCCGCCTTCACCGCCTGGAACTTCCCGGCTTCCCTGCCCGCTCGCAAGCTCGCGCCGGCGGTGGCTTTCGGCTGCAGCATCATCGTGTGCCCGGCGATCGAGGCGCCGCGTACGGCGGGTGCGCTCGTGCAGGCGTCGACGGACTCGGGTGTCGCCGATGGCGTGGTCAACCTGATCACGGGTGATCCGCCGCGGGTGAGTGAGCGGCTGATCGGGTCGGACGTGATCGCGAAGATCACGCTGACCGGGTCGGTGCCGATCGGTCGGACGCTGGTGCGGCTGTCCGCCGAACGGCTGCAGCCGTTGACGCTCGAGCTCGGCGGTCATGCGCCGGTGCTGATCTTCGACGACCTGTCCGCCGACCAGCTCGGGCGTGCGGCGGACGCAGTGGTCCGGGCGAAGTTCCGGAACGGCGGGCAGGTGTGCATCTCACCGAGCCGGATCTTCGCGCAGCGGTCGATTGTCGACAATCTGATTGCAGGCGTGCTGGAGCGCGTCGACGGGCTGGAGATCGGCCCGCTCGCCAACGCGCGCCGGCGGGATGCGGTCGCCGCGCTCGTCGAGACGAGTGGGGCCAAGGTGCACTCCGGTGGGGTGCGGCCAGACGGTCCCGGGTTCTTCTACCCGCCGACCGTGCTCACCGACATTTCGCCCGGCGCGGCGGTCCTTCGAGACGAGCCGTTCGGGCCGATCATGCCGATCCTCCCGTTCGACGACCTCGAGGACGGGCTGGCCCAGGCGAATGCGGTGCCGTACGGCTTGGCGGCGTACGTGTTCACGGCGGACCTGCAACGCGCCGACGCCGCGGTCGCCGGGCTGGATGCGGGCATGATCGGTGTCAACGAGCTGGCCCTGGCGTCCGCGGCCTCGCCGTTCGGTGGGGTGAAGCTGTCCGGCTACGGCAGGGAAGGTGGCACCGAGAGCCTGGAGGCGTACACGGTGGCCACTGCGGTGACGACGAGAGGAGCTCCATGACGTTGGATCCCGGGGTGTGGGGTGTGCTGGCGACGCCGTTGACGGCGGACGGCTCGGCCGTCGACACCGAGTCGCTGGCCCGGCAGGTCAGGCACTACGAGGCGATCGGCGCGACCGGGCTGACCGTGCTCGGTGTCTTCGGTGAGGCGGCCCGGCTGACCCCGGCGGAGCGGCTCACGGTGGTGGAGACCGTTGTCGCGTCCGGCGACCTGCCGCTCGTGATCGGAGTCAGCGCACTCGGGCTCGAGGAGGTGTGTGCGGAGGCCGCGAACGTCTTGCCTGCAGCGGGATCTCGCCTTGCCGGACTGATGGTTCAAGTGAACTCCAGCGATCCGGGGGCCCTGAGCAATCACCTCAATGAGGTGGCCGACCGCACCGAACGGCCGCTGGTCGTCCAGGACTACCCGGTGATCAGTGGTGTTCCGATCGCGACCGCTGACCTGGTGGCCGCCGTACGCCGGGTCCTGTCTGTGGTTGCGGTGAAGTCCGAGTCGTCCCCGAGTCCACCTGCTGTTGCCGAGCTGGTTGCTGGACTCGACGTGCCGATCTTCGGCGGTCTCGGTGGCACCTGTCTGCTCGACGAGCTCGCCGTCGGCGCGGCTGGTGCGATGACGGGCTTCTCCGTTCCGGAAGGGCTCCTTGCGTGCGTGAAGGCCTTCCGGGACGGCGGCTTCGACGCGGCGCGGGACGTATGGCGCGACTACCTCCCACTGGTCAACTTCGAGTTCCAGGCCGGGATCGCGTTGGCCCTGCGCAAACGCAGCCTGGTCCTGCGCGGCCTGATCGCCCACGACACCGTCCGCCCACCCGCCGCCACACCCCCAGAAACCATGCTGCGCCTCCTAGCCGAACACCTCCACCGCACACCGTCCGTCGCCCTCCCTCCACCACCCGAACAACCCACCCCCTCAACATCCCCCGAGCGAAGCGAGGGGTTGCTTTGAGTGGTATCTACCGGGGTCTCGTCAGCTACGGGGACCGGGACTTCTCTCGGTTCCTGCGACGCGCCTTCCTGCACGCGAGCGGGCGGTCACCGGAGTCACTGGACCGTCCGGTGGTCGGCATCGCCACCTCCACCAGCGACTTCAACCCCTGTCACCGGCAGCAACCGGAGCTGGTCCAGTCCGTCGCCCGCGGCATCATCGCGGCCGGCGGGCTGCCGATGGAGTTCCCGACCATCTCGCTCGGCGAGAGCTTCCTCGAACCGACCGCGATGGTCTACCGCAACCTGATGGCGATGGACGTCGAGGAGCTCGTCCGGGCCCAGCCCATGGACGCCGTCGTACTCGTCGGCGGCTGTGACAAGACCGTGCCGGCCCAGCTGATGGGCGCGTTCTCGGCCGGTAGGCCTGCGATCCAGCTAGTCACCGGCCCGATGTCGACCGGCCGGCACCAGGGCGAGCGGCTGGGTGCGTGCACCGACTGCCGCCGGTTCTGGGCCCGCTACCGGGCCGGTGAGGTCTCCGACGCCGAGATCGGCCGGGTGGAACGCAACCTGGCCACCACTGCCGGAACCTGTGCGGTAATGGGGACCGCCTCCACGATGGCCTGCATCGTAGAGGCGCTTGGCATGGCCTTGCCGGACAGCGCTGCCGCACCAGCTGTCCACGCCGACCGCCTACGCATCGGCGAGGCAACAGGCGCGGCAGCCGTGGCGGTTGCCGAGGCAGGCCGTACGCCGGACCAGGTAGTCACGGCCGCCTCCGTCCGCAACGCACTGCGTGTGCTGCTGGCGATTGGCGGGTCCACCAACGCGCTGATCCACCTGACCGCAATGGCCGGACGGCTCGGTCTGCCGATCGATCCGGATGAGCTGAACGAGCTGAGTGAGACCACACCGGTCCTGGTAGAGCTCAAGCCGACCGGTGCGCACTACATGGAGGATCTACATGCTTCTGGCGGACTACCCGCCGTACTGCATGAGCTGAGGGACCTCCTGGACCTGTCTGCCCGCACTGTGACGGGCGAGACGCTGGGGGAGCGGCTTGGCTCCGGGCCCACCTGGGTGGATCGAGAGGTGGTGCGGCCGCTGGACGCGCCGAGCCGCGAGAAGGGCGGACTGGTCTGGTTGCGCGGCTCGCTGGCGCCGTCCGGTGCGCTGATCAAGCGGTCTGCTGCTGATCCCGCTCTCTTCGAGACCACTGGGCGCGCTGTGGTCTTCAGTTCACTCGAAGACCTCGCAGCCCGCGTCGACGACCCAGACCTCGACGTCGAGGCGTCCGACGTACTGGTGCTGCAGAACGCCGGCCCGCTCGGCGCCGGCATGCCCGAGGCCGGGTACTTGCCCATCCCGGCCAAGCTGGCGCGGTCCGGCGTACGGGACATGGTCCGGATCTCCGACGCCCGGATGAGCGGTACGGCGTACGGCACGATCGTGCTGCACGTGACGCCGGAGGCCGCGCTCGGCGGGCCGCTGGCGCTGGTCCGCACGGGCGACCGCATCCGGTTGTCCGTGTCCGAGGCAGGCCTCGACCTGCTCGTCTCGCCCGAAGAGCTGGACGAGCGCCGGGCAGAGCTGCCCAAGCTTGACACGCCACCGGTGACCGGCTACCGAAAGTTGTTCCGCGACCACGTTCTGGGAGCGGACCAGGGCTGCGACTTCGACTTCTGCCGACCTGCCTCCTGACCCCTGCGAACGCCCCAGCGACTGTCCTGCGCTGACCCCTGCGCGGCCCATAGTTTGCGCCTCCAGGGGGTCATTGCGGCGACGCCACGCGGGACTACACGGGGCCGCGCGAGTGTTGGAACGAAGAGACGCGCGCGGGATTCGGGCGTTCTTGCAAACTGTCGGAGCAGCGATCTAACATCCCTAGATGTAGTGGTTACACGGGTGTAATTTTCCACAGGTAGTGGTCAGTTGCACACAGCTTCTACACAAGTTGTCCCCAGGCAGATCCACAGGCCGCCGCAGTGACGGCCTCACGGGAGGAGTGATTCGTCGTGCACTGTCCGTATTGCCGGCACGCCGATTCCCGGGTTGTGGACAGCCGCGTGGCCGAGGACGGCGGAGCGATCCGCCGCCGCCGGCAGTGCCCGGTCTGCGAGAAGCGGTTCACCACTGTGGAGCAGATGCAGCTCACGGTCGTGAAGCGCTCCGGCGCGACCGAGCCGTTCAGCCGGGAGAAGGTCATCAACGGAGTCGGCAAGGCCTGCAAGGGCCGGCCGGTGGACGTCGACGCGCTGGCCCGGCTGGGGCAGCGGGTCGAGGACGCGCTCAAGGCGAGCGGCTCGCCGGAGGTGCCCGCGCACGAGGTCGGACTCGCGATCCTCGGGCCGCTGCGGGAGCTCGACGAGGTCGCCTACCTGCGGTTCGCGAGCGTGTACCGGCAGTTCGAGTCCGCCGACGACTTCGAGACGGAGATCGCGCTGCTGCGGGCGGAGAAGGAGCCGGAAGGCACCGAGCCGCGTCCGCTGAAGCCGACCCAGCAGACATAAATCGGGGAACCAGCAACACCACGCAGTACCAGTGGTTGAGCAGTACCAACGGGGCGGTCCCGACAGACCGCGGCAGTGCAGACAATTGGGCGAGGAGCAACCATGACAGAGACGGTGACCGGCCACTCGGGGTCGACCAAGAGGTCGGCGGCCGGGTTCCGCGGGCGCAAGAGCGCCCCCGCGGGACTCACCATCGAGCGCATCTTCACGACCGAGGGAGTACATCCGTACGACGAGGTGACGTGGGAGCGCCGCGACGTCGTGCAGCAGAACTGGAAGACCGGCGAGACGGTCTTCGAGCAGCGCGGGGTCGAGTTCCCCGACTACTGGAGCGTGAACGCCTCCACGATCGTCACCACCAAGTACTTCCGTGGTGCGGTCGGCCACGACAACCGCGAGTGGAGCCTCAAGCAGCTGCTCGACCGGGTGGTCAAGACCTACCGCAAGGCCGGCGAGGAGCACGGGTACTTCGCCACGCCGAAGGACGCGGAGGTGTTCGAGCACGAGCTCACCTGGATGCTGCTGCACCAGTACTTCAGCTTCAACTCGCCGGTCTGGTTCAACGTCGGGACGTCCTCGCCGCAGCAGGTGTCGGCCTGCTTCATCCTCGCCGTCGACGACTCGATGGACTCGATCCTGAACTGGTACAAGGAAGAGGGCCTGATCTTCAAGGGCGGCTCCGGCGCCGGCCTGAACCTGTCCCGGATCCGCTCGTCCAAGGAGCTGCTGCAGTCCAGCGGCGGGACGGCCTCCGGCCCGGTCTCGTTCATGCGCGGCGCGGACGCCTCCGCCGGGACGATCAAGTCCGGCGGCGCCACCCGGCGGGCGGCCAAGATGGTCGTGCTCGACGTCGACCACCCCGACATCGAGGAGTTCGTCGAGACCAAGATGCGCGAGGAGGAGAAGATCCGGGTCCTGCGCGACGCGGGCTTCGACATGGACCTCGGCGGCCGCGACATCACCTCGGTCCAGTACCAGAACGCGAACAACTCCGTGCGCGTCACCGACGAGTTCATGCGCGCGGTCGAGGAGAAGGGTGAGTTCGGGCTGCGGGCGCGGCTGGACAACTCGGTGATCGAGACCGTCGACGCGCGTGAGCTGTTCGACAAGATCTCCCAGGCCGCCTGGGCCTGCGCCGACCCGGGCCTGCAGTACGACGACACCATCAACGACTGGCACACCACGCCGGAGACGGGCCGGATCACCGCGTCCAACCCGTGCTCGGAGTACATGCACCTGGACAACTCGTCCTGCAACCTGGCGTCGCTGAACCTGATGAAGTTCCTCCGCGACGACGACTTGTTCGACTCGGAGAAGTTCGTCAAGGCGGTCGAGCTGATCATCACCGCGATGGACATCTCGATCTGCTTCGCCGACTTCCCGACCGAGGCGATCGGCGACACCACCCGCGCGTACCGGCAGCTGGGCATCGGCTACGCGAACCTCGGTGCGTTGCTGATGGCAACGGGTCACGCCTACGACTCCGACGGTGGTCGCGCACTGGCGGGCGCTATCACCTCGCTGATGACCGGCACGTCGTACAAGCGCTCCGCCGAGCTGGCCGGCGTCGTCGGCCCGTACGACGGCTTCGAGCGCAACAAGGACGCGCACACCCGGGTGATGCGCAAGCACGCCGCGGCCAACGACGCGATCCGGACCATGCACGAGATCGACAAGGACGTCCAGAAGCACGCCACCGCGGCGTGGGACGCCGTCCTGAAGGTCGGCGCCAAGAACGGCTGGCGCAACGCGCAGGCCTCGGTGCTCGCGCCGACCGGCACCATCGGCTTCATGATGGACTGCGACACCACCGGCATCGAGCCGGACTTCTCGCTGGTCAAGTTCAAGAAGCTGGTCGGCGGCGGCTCGATGCAGATCGTCAACCAGACGGTGCCGCGGGCGCTGCGGCAGTACAACTACACCGAGGAGACGATCGAGGCGATCGTCGAGTACATCGCCGAGCACGGTCACGTCGTCGACGCGCCCGGCCTGAAGCCGGAGCACTACGAGATCTTCGACACCGCGATGGGCGAGCGGGCGATCAAGCCGATGGGCCACGTGCGGATGATGGCGGCCGCGCAGCCGTTCCTGTCCGGCGCGATCTCGAAGACGGTGAACCTGCCGGAGACCGCGACCGTCGAGGAGATCGCCGACGTCTACTTCCAGGGCTGGAAGCTCGGCCTGAAGGCACTGGCCGTCTACCGCGACAACTGCAAGGTCGGCCAGCCGCTGGCGGACGCGAAGGCGAAGAAGGCCTCCGCGGCGGAGGCTGTCGCGGCCGAGGCCGCGGTGGCGGAGAAGATCGTCGAGAAGGTCATCGAGTACCGGCCGACCCGCAAGCGCCTGCCGAAGTCGCGGCCGTCGCGGACCACGTCGTTCAGCGTCGGTGGCGCCGAGGGCTACATGACCGCCGGCTCGTACCCCGACGACGGCCTCGGTGAGGTCTTCCTGAAGATGGGCAAGCAGGGCTCGACCCTGGCCGGGGTGATGGACGCCTTCTCGATCGCGATCTCGATCGCACTGCAGCACGGCGTGCCGCTGGAGACCTACGTCCAGAAGTTCACCAACCTGAAGTTCGAGCCGGCCGGCCTGACCGACGACCCGGACGTCCGGATGGCGCAGTCGATCATGGACTACATCTTCCGCCGCCTGGCCCTGGACTACCTGCCCTTCGACGAGCGCGCCGCCCTGGGCATCTACTCCGCGGAGGAGCGGTCCCGCCAGCTCGACACCGGCTCCTACGAGCCGGTCCCGGTCGAGATCTCCGAGGCCGAGTCCCTGAAGTCGGTCGAGCCGGCTCCGGAGCCCGCGGGCGAGGTCGTCGAGGCGGCCGCCGCCAAGCCGGTCAAGGGCGAGGCGCGGACGACGGCCGAGATGTTCGAGCTGATCACCGGCACCTCGGTGGACGCGCCGCTCTGCTTCACCTGCGGCACGAAGATGCGCCCCAGCGGCTCCTGCTACGTCTGCGAAGGCTGCGGCAGCACCTCCGGCTGCAGCTGATCCACCTGCTCGGCAGCCTCAGCTGCCTGGTCGGCACCAGCCGACCGCCTGGCTGAAAGCGCCACGGCCCCCGGGACTTCCCACTTTCCCCGGGGGCCGCAGCGCGTCTACCGTCAAGGGGTGGAGGAGGTCGGCGGTCTCCTTGCGGCCGGGGAGAAGGCGCTCGGCGACGGGGACTGGGTGGCGGCACTTGCTGCGTTCGGGTCCGACGAGGTCTGTGAGACCGCGGAGGGCCTTTCCGGGCTGGGGAACGCGCAGTGGTGGCTGGGCGACGTACGGGCCGCCTTCTCGAGCTGGGAACGTGCCTACGCGCTGTTCCGCCGTACCGACCCGGCCGAGGCCGTCTTCATGGCGCTCGGCCTCAGCATGCTGTATGACGCCAACTTCGGCGACCGCGCGGCGGCACAGGGCTGGGCTGCGCGGGCAGTCCGGGTGGCTGCCGAGGTCGACGACCCTGTCGTCGTGGCTTGGGCCTCGCTGGCTCGAGCCGGCACCTCGGACGACAAGGCGGCAGTTGCTGCTTGGTGTGAAGCGGCGTACGAGGTCGGGATCGAGGCGGGGGACCGCGACCTCGAGCTGTGTGCACTGAGCATGTGGGGAGCCGCGCTGATCGACCTCGGCCAGATCATCGAGGGCACTGCGCTTATGGACGAGGCACTTGCCGGTGCGCTCGGGGGTGAGGGCGCTCGGCCGGACACGGTCGTCCTTGCGAGCTGCCTGCTGATGCGGTCGTGCGTCCGCGGTGGCGACTACCTCCGTGTCGTGCAATGGGTCCGCTCACTCGATGCCTTCATCGCCCGGTATGGCTGTCCCTACCTTCACGCATCTTGCAGAGCGTCGTACGGCGGAGTGCTCGTCTCCACTGGGGATTGGCCGCGCGCGGAGGACGAGCTGAGTGCTGCGATGGAGCTGGCCCGCGACGCGCTGCCGGCTGTGCAGGCAGAGGCGGCTGCGTTCTTTGCTGAGCTCCGGCTGGCGCAGGGCCGAGTCGGTGAGGCTCGGCAACTCCTGACTGGTTTCGAGGATCGCCCCGTCGTACGCCCGGTCCTGGCAGCTGCCTACCTGGCCGCCGGGGAGGTGGCGACGGCTGTCTCGCTCGTACAACGTCAGCTGGAGGGCGCATCGCCTCTGGAAGAGGCCCGGCTGCGTGAGGTGCTCGGCTCCGCCTGTCTGGCGTCGGGTGACGTGGCAGGCGCGGCCGCGGAGGCAGAGCGGCTGTCTGACCTGGGTACGACGACTGACAGCGGGCTGATCGCCGCACGGGCTGCTCGGCTGTGTGGACGGGCGTTGCTGGCGCAGGGGGAGTGTCAGGCGGCCGTGGCTCGGCTGGCGGCGGCTCAGACCTGGTTCGGGCTGTTGGAGATGCCGCTCGAGGTTGCACGTACCCGGATGATGTTGGCGCAGGCGATGGCGCCGTACGACCCGGCCCCTGCGGTTGCCGAGGCACGAATCGCTCTTGCGGTGTTCGAAGATCTGGGGGCGGCTGCTGATGCTGACGCGGCGGCTGCGTGCTTGCGGGCTGCTGGTGCCACGGCTGCTCGCGTTGGGCCTCGTGGGCTGGGGTTGTTGACGAAGCGGGAGCATGACGTGCTCGCCGTACTGGCTGAGGGGTTGCCGAATCCGGAGATCGCGGCCCGGCTGTACATCAGTCGTCGTACGGTCGAGCACCACGTGGCGAGCATCCTGTCGAAGCTCGGCCTACGGAACCGCACCGAGGCGGCCGCCTACCTCACCCGGGTCCACGAATAGGCGAACTCACCGATGCTCCAGCCGGCCTCGCGGTGTGACGCTGCGGGTGGGGATTGGAGACCACCATGAGCGAGACAACGCTGGACACGACCCGGCTCGAGGCCTTCGGGCAGCAGATGAGCGACGTATTGAACCATGGCACGCTCGCGTTGCTGACGAGCATCGGCCACCAGGTCGGCCTGTACGACGCCCTCGCGGAGTTGCCGCCGGCCACCAGCCACGAGATCGCCGGCGCCGCCGGCCTGCATGAACGGTACGTGCGGGAGTGGCTCGGCGCGATGACCGTCGCCCGGATCGTCGAGTACGACGCTCGCGACCGCACGTACCGACTGCCGCGCGAGCACGCCGCGTTCCTGACCCGCGCAGCCGGACCGCAGAACCTCGCGGCGGCGACTCAGTTCATCGCGCTGCTCGCGGGAGTCGAGTCCTCGCTGGTTGAGTGCTTCCGGCGGGGTGGTGGCGTGCCGTACTCGGAGTACGTCGAGTTCCACCGGCTGATGGCCGAGGACAGTGGCGCGGTCTTCGACGCGGCCCTGATCGACGAGATCCTGCCGCTCGTGCCTGGGCTGCCTGGGCGGCTCTCCTCGGGGATCGACGTGGCCGACGTCGGGTGTGGGAGCGGGCATGCGATCAACGTGATCGCCGCCGCCTACCCGCAGAGTCGGTGCGTGGGCTACGACTTCTCCGCCGAGGGGATCGCCGCCGGCCAGGCGGAGGCTTCGGCACTCGGCCTGACCAACGCGCACTTCGTCGTACGCGACGCCGCCGAACTGGGCGAGCACGAACGCTTCGACCTCGTCACCGCCTTCGACGCCATCCACGACCAGGCGCACCCGGCCAAGGTCCTGGCCGGCATCGCTGACTCACTGCGCCCTGGCGGCACCTTCCTGATGGTCGACATCCAGGCCTCCAGCAACCTGGAGGACAACTTGGACCACCCCTTCGCGCCGTTCCTCTACAGCATCTCCACCATGCACTGCATGACCGTCTCCCTGTCCCTCGACGGCGACGGCCTAGGCGCGGTCTGGGGCGAACAGAAGGCCCGCCAACTCCTCACCGAAGCCGGCTTCACCGACATCCAAACCACCCACGTAGAAGCCGACGCCTTCAACACTTACTACATCTGCCGAAGGCCCTGATCGCCGCTGGTCGGGGCGGACCAGCTACACGCTGAGCTGGGTGTCCGCGCCTGGTGGAGGTTCAGTGGCCTGAACGGTCCGAGTCGGCTGCTGGTCTCGCCGTACCGTCGAGGGCAGCCAACGACGCCAACTCGGCATCGGTCAGGTCGAAGTCGAACACCGCCAGGTTCTGCTCGAGCCGCGTCCGGTTGACCGACTTGGGATCGGTACGACGCCCTGCTGCGTCTCCCACCGCAGCACAACCTGCCCCGGCGCCCGACCATGCTCCTCCGCGATCTGCCGCACCGCCGCGTGCTCCAACAGGTCGGTGCCCTTCCCGAGCGGACTCCACGCCTCGGTCACGATCCCGTGCTGCTGGTGAAACTCACGCTCGACCGGCTTGGCCCACACCGGACTCAGCTGCACCTGATTGACCTCCGGCGCCATTCCGGTCTCGTCGATCAGCCGCTGCAGATGCGCCGGCTTGAAGTTCGACGTACCGATCGCCCGCACCAACCCCGCCTCGCGCAGCGCGATCAGCCCTTGCCACGCTTCGACGTACCGATCCTGGTCCGGGTTCGGCCAGTGGATGAGGAGGAGGTCGAGGTAGTCGACACCGAGCTTGTCCGCGCTCGCCTCGAACGCCGTCCGGGCCCCGTCGACGCTGTGCCACCGTTTGTTGAACTTCGACGTCACGAACACCTCGTCCCGCGGCGCGCCCTTCAGTGCCCGCCCGACGCCGGTCTCGTTGCGGTAGTTCTCCGCGGTGTCGACCAGCCGGTACCCGGCCTCGAGGGCCTCCGAGACCACCCGCTCGGCGTCGCCGTCGTCCAACGGCGACGTGCCGAGCCCGATCCGTGGCATCGAGGTCCCACCACTCAGCGTGACGACCGGGACTGAACTCATCGCGTTTCCTCCTTCGCGGGGACGGCGTACGGCCACCGTACGTCGCGCCCGTCTCAGCGCACCGAAACGGGGCAGCGAACTGTCGGGGGCGTAGTTCATCATGGTGCGGCGGGATCGGATCGTGCGGAGGGGGAGGCGAATGAGGAATCGGCTGATCACTCTTGTGGACTTGGGTCTTGACAGCTCGTTCGACGCGTCGATGAGCTTCGTCCAGGGCATCACCGGGAACATCAACGCGGGCTGGGACCAACCGGTCATCGATGTGAACTTCGTCCGAACCCGAGACCACGAGACCGCGTTCTCCGCGCTCACCACGCCCTCGACCGTCCTGCACGTGATGGCTCACGGTGACCACAGCGAGGAGCCCTCCTTCCTGTCCACCGACGGCAAGACCCAGGTCTCGCTGCGGTCGCTGGCCGAGTGGTTCCTCGACCGCCAGTGGGGTATCGCCAGCGGCGTGGTGATTGCCGACGGCTGCAAGACCGGCATCGGCAAGTGGCAGCGAGCCATCCGCGACTGCCTCCAGGACGACATCACCTACATCGGCACCAGCACCGTCATCGGCTGGTACGAAGCCACCGTCTTCTGCTCCGCCTTCTACGGCGCCCTGGTCCGCAACCGCGGCCTCGGCCGCACCCCCGCCGAACAAGGCTGGGACGCCGCCACCCGAGCCATCGCCGCCTACGAAACCCTCACCGACGCCCGCTGCCCCTACAAACCAGTCCTCCTGACCCCCTCCCGCCGAGCCCTCCGCTCCCTCACCGGCTGACCTCCGCTCCTTCACTGGCTGACCCGCTTCCACACGTCCCGACCACACCAGCCCACCGACACGCGGGCGGCGGCTACTTTGGGTGAGGGATGGGAGACTCTTGGTGGGCTCGTCACGTGGCGAGGTCCGTGCTCTGGGTTGCCGGTGACCCGGGTGGCGGGAGGACGGGGAAGCCGTCCGATACGCATTGGCCGACCTGCTGACGTCCGCCCGACGTGGTGAAGGAACGCCGCCATGAAGCTCCATCGGAACTCCCTCCTGACGGCTGCCGCCATCGTCGTGGTCCTGTACGTCGTCTGCCTGATCGTCGGCCTGCCGACCTGGGCCGCGACCGTCCTCACAGTGGTACTGCTCGTCCTCCTGGCCGTGGTCTGGAAGCAACCCGATCCGCCGCGGCCCATCGTGACTCCGACGCCTGCTCCGCCGTCCGTCGTACTCCCGGAGCCGGACCCCGTCTTCAGCGGACCGCCCTCGCGCACGCTCGCCGACGTACGGCTGCCGTCCGCGTCGCCCGATTTCCAGTTCAGCTTCTCGGCCGTCGTTCAGTGGTCGACCGTGTTGACCGGAGCGCGGCACGCCGACCTCGGCGCAGTCGCCGTCCACGCCCTGCTCGAGCGCGCCCGGGCTCTGACTGCGACCCAGCAGGTGACCGAGGAGTCCCTCAATCAGCACCGGCTCGCCGCGCTGCTCGGTGAGCCCGCGCTCGACGAGAAGGGACAGGTCCGCTGCTGGGCGACCGAAATCCGCCTCCGCCTGCCGGACGCGGACCAGAAGCACCTTCTGCACCTCGCCGCCCTGCACCGCCGAGAGCACACCACCTTGCTCGAACGCCGGATGGAGCAGGACAAACGCACGTACCTGAAGGACGACGTCTTCGCCACGCCCGGCTCGGCCGCAGTCTGGTGGCTGGTCAACAATCCCGGCGAGGTCGAGACCGCCCTCGGCCTCCTCGACACCCTCGCCGAACTCTCCGCCGCCGCCAACGACCTTCCGATACGACGCTCGTCCGCTGAGGCCATCGAACAAGCCAGGCCGACCCGCGCCGAGCTCGACTTCAACTCAGCCGTCGACCACCTCCTCGAGCCCGGCGAGCGCACCGGCCGGACAACGGATCCGACAACAACCCCGGCAGCCGATCCGACACCAGACCGGACGGCCGCACCTACCGCGAGGCACGCCGACTCGCAGCAGCAGCCCGAGGCCGCCGATGCGAGATCCGCCCAGCCACCAGCCGGCGCCGACGTACCTACGACCGCCCGCAACGGGACTGCGAAGCCGTCGAGCCAGCCACCAGATGGCAAGTACCGGGAAGAGTTCTATTCGGAGTAGGTCGGTGAGGCGGGCCGGCTGCAGGGTGGACCCGCCCCACCGAGCTCGCGGGCGCACGTCAGCCATCCAGCCACTCGACGGTGGTCGCGCCGTTGTGACCGTGGACCGTGAGCAACGCCTCGATGCCGTCCGGCCAGACCGTGGTGGTCGGATATGGCCCGCCCCAGTGCAAGGCGACACTTCCGTCGCTCCACTCGACGCCCTCGGCGACGACGCCCGTACCGCTCACACCGGAGACGTCGACGTGGCGGACCAGCTGGAAGCAGCGTGGCCCGGACTTGGTCGCGACCTTCAGATGGCGCCGTCGCGGGGGCGTCCGCAGCAGCGTGGTGCTTCGACCGCTGATCTCGTTCATGCCTGAAGTCAACGCTCGCGGCGGCGTCCTCACCAGGAACTGAACAGGTATCCACAGGGCACAAATTCGGCACTCTGGCAATCACCCGATCGCCGTAACCTGATTGCAAGGAGTGATCAACGCGCAGGGAGTGAAACCGATGACCCTCATCGAGAAATGGACCGGCCGGCACGCGCATGCCTTGCGCGAGGCGCTCCGGTTGACCAACGAAGCGTTCGCCGAGCACCTCGGCATCGCGCCGCGGACCGTGACGAAGTGGCGCGAGCGCCCGGACATGGAGCCGAGCCATTTGATGCAACAAGCACTCGATACCTCGCTGAGACAGGCGCCTCCCGACGCCAGGATCAGATTCGCGGCGAACCTGGGCCGCGACGAGCCGCAACTCATGCTCGACCACGATGCCCTCAGCCGGCTCAACGAGGCGCTCGGTGATCTCGCCCGCGCCGTGGCGCGCCTCGAGTCGGCCGAGCCTGAGCGATCATCGGCACACTAGGGCGAGGTCGACGGACCCGAGGGGAGTGCAGGTGAGGCGACGACTGGTGAACTCGTCGAGTGTGCGATCGGTCGGCTGGTCCGACGGGACTCTGGAGCTCGAGTACGTCAACGGCTCCACGTACCAGTACTACGAAGTCCCGCAGACCACCTATGCCGCGCTGCTCGCTGCGCCGAGCATCGGCACGTACGTGAACGCCCACGTCAAGCCTCACTACGACTACCGCGAGGTTTGATCCGGACCGTTTCTGTAGGCGTCGCGGCGGGAACCGGATTGACGATCGACACGGGGGTGCGCCCAGCCCTGGAGGTGACATGCGCACTCGTAGAGCGTCTACGACTGGTTCTCGCACGGTGGCCATCATTGTCGTTGTCTGGTTGCTGATCGGCTTCGCGGCCGCTGCCCAACGGAACTACTTCGCAGGAGCCGATGCGACGTGCGCCAAGGTGGGCACGACGTTGGTCACCATCGTGGTCGGCCCACTGAACTACGTCGGTGCCAACCCGAAGATCGACTGCAGCGCACCACAACCGTCGAGGTAGCCGCGAGCTCGAGGCCGAGCAGGACTGTGCTCGGAAGAGGCGCGGCAGCCGGGAATAGCTTCCGTACGGCGCCGGTTACACCTGATGCCGTCCGGTTCAATGACCCCGGGCCTCAACCTCAGCCGCTACGAGCGGCCACTCGCCGAGAGGCGTCTGCTGGACGGTGCGGTACGTGACTGGTGGGAGTCGGCAAGCCCGGCTCCCACCAGGTCTCGCAGCCCAACCGACCTCTGACGGAACCTCGGGTACGACGACGTGGTGAGCCGTCGGCGTGGACGCCGTACGGAATCCACTGGAGGCCGCTTGAGTGGTGGGGCATCATGGGAGATGTCGCTCGCGGAGACGCGAGTGAGTGATGTGACCAGAGGGACCGACGACTGCCTCGCGGCCGTGCCGGCTGACCGGCTCCGAGGGTGCTTCGTGAGGGTTCGGACAGGGTCCGGCACCCCGATTTGCATCTTCACCGCGAATGTCAGTAATGTTCTTCTTGTTGGAGCGAGACGCAGGACGCGAAAGCGGCCGGTCCTCCGACAAACTCCCTGAAGGTCTCGGAAGCCGAAACACGCCTCGGCGGGTTTCGGACACTGAGTCGCGCAGGGAGGCTGGGACGAAAGAGGCCGATTTGACCGGCCCCGGACGAAACAGTAAAGTAGGGCGAGTTGCCCCGGAGCTTCAAACGAAAGTCTGAAGCGCGGTGTGCGTCCGATTCTTGAGAACTCAACAGCGTGCCGAAAGTCAATGCCGAAAGATGCATTAACCCCGTTCACAGGCATTGGGCGATTTTCCTGCCCCTGGTCGTTTCGACTGTGGGTTTGGGTTGTCTGTTGTTCTGTGGCGGATTCCTTTGAAATATTTTGATTCAAGTCAGTTTGATTGTTTCT